>DASCOT010000092.1:0-26113 GCA_036012155.1 Acidobacteriota bacterium | reverse complement strand
CGCCTGCGATGGACACGGTGCTGTTCGAAACTTCGAGAAACGGCAAGAAGTGGCGCGGTTCCACTCACTACCTCCCCGCTTCCGACCCTGAGCGCTTGGATCTCAAGAATGGCACCAAGTTGCTTGCTTTCGGCAACTTCGATGGCCGTTACGGCGGTGCGATCATCGTTGCCAAAAAAGTGTCCTCTGAGTACGAGTTCACGCGCTCGACGTTTGACGATACTTTAACCATTCAGGTCACAGGAACAGAGAGCCCTGGAGACGTGAAAGTCTGGAACCTTTGCACCAATAAGCCAGCCAGCCGGATTGCCACCGCGACGGTGGAGATTGCCACGACCTCCGGCGGTCTGACGGTTACTATCCGCGACTCCGGCGAACCCGAGGGCCTCGTTCTCGGCTGCTACTACGCCCTAGTCGGCCCTCTCAAGGTGCTCGGCTAACCGAGTCTACATCTCCCACCTCTATCAGCCTTTCAACGCTGGGGTGCGAATGCACTACGCAGAAGGAGCCCCCGAGAGGGGCTCCGCCTATATACACCTTCTGCACAAGAGCACGAGTTCAAACTTGTGCTCTTCTTTTTTCTTCAGAGTAAGAGTGCTCTTACGCTCTTACTTCATGTCGAGGTAGGGGATCAGGATTTCCTCGACGATCGCCTTCATCGGCCTGCGTTCTTCGAAGGCTCTACGCTTCAGCGCCTCATGAAGAGTCGCCGGTAAGTCGAAGGTGGCCCGGATCTTTCCAGGCGCTGGAAGGTCTTTGCTCCTTCGCTTCCCTGTTGACTTGGTGCGTGGTTGCGAGTCGGGGCTGGCCGTTTTGGCGCCGCCGATAAAGTCGTCGATGTTACGCGGCTTCTGGTCCTTCGGCGGTCTTTTCATATTCATAGATTCCGAGTTCTTTCCCTAGCTCATAAAGTTCGGCCGCGGCCTTCCCGTGGGGTTCCCACTCCGCTACTCCGAGGCCCTCACCGATGGCTCGAGGCCACGCTGTTCGATTCTGAATCTCAGCCCGGAGGATAGTGACGCCCTGCTCCTTCATGTCGCCATGAAGGCTTTGTAGCGCCTCCCTTGCGATGACGGTCGGGGTTGTCTGATTCAAGATCACCCGTGCGTCGATGTCCTGCGATGCGGACAGTTCCGACAGGACGTTGAAGACGTCCTCCGAAGCCCAAGCATCGAAGACCGAAGGAACCATCGGAATCAGAATCGTATCGGCGGCCACAAGCGCACTTCGGAACACCGGCGCGTCTCGACCTCCAACGTCGATGAGGACGTAGTCGAAGCGCTCGGCCAGTTCGGGCAACTGCTTGTGGATGATTGGTTGCGTAATCTGTACCCCTTGGAATTCTGGGCGGTCGTCGCCCCGAACGCCCAGGAATTGCAGACCGCTTCCCTGCGGGTCGGCATCAACCAACAGAACCTTCTTGCCTTGTGTTGCGGCGAGAATGGCCAGGTTGACGGCAAGCGTGGACTTCCCCACTCCGCCCTTCGTGTTTGCTACTGCGAAAATGTGTGGCATGGCATTTCGTTAACTACGTAAGCGCGCAAGAGCACTCTTGTCTAAGATTTCTCTTACGCTGTCCCCAGCCTAGCAAGCGTGCATTTGCCGTCCAGTGGTGCTGGTGTGGATAACTCCCCCACACCAAAAAACGAAGCGTAAGAGCCTAAGACCGCTCTTACGCAATGTGCTTGACGTGCGCTCCGGGGGAGGTGGATGCGTTCCCTCTGCCGGATTCTAAGAGCACCGCTGTGAGCCAACTCCCCGCGCTGTTACCCGAGCGCCGGCCACGCCAACGAACGTTGGGGCGGGGGTCAATCTGCGCGTAAGAGCGTAAGCGAACTCCTACGGAACGCTATCCACAGCTCCTCGCTGGACAGTCTCCAGGAGAAGCGTAGGCTGAACCCATATGACCCAGGAACGAGGAGGACAACCGAGGCCGATAGGGGAGGTTCTTCAGAACCACACCATCGTTTTGAAGGGAGCTGACATGCTCTCGGCTCGTGGCTTCACCCAGGTTCCAAACCACGTCCTTCGAGATCCCAAGCTCACCGCAGGAGCCAAGCTCGTCTACGCGATGCTCTTGAGCTACGCATGGCACAACGATTTTGCTTTCCCCGGACAGGATCGCATGGCAGCCCAGATGGGCGTGACCGGCAGGAGTGTCATCACCTACACCAAGGAGCTCGAGAAGAAGAACTTCCTCAGCATCACTCGAAGAGGGCAGGGGAAGACGAACATCTACACCCTGAACCTGACCACCAAGAAGAAACGGGGATAACTCCGGTGGGGGACTTTCAGAAGTGAAAAATTTTCACTTCTAGAACTGAAGAATCTGCACCTCTAGAGATGCAAAATCTTCACTTCAGAAACGGACTTATCCACACGAACAACGGCTCAACTGCACGCCATTCTCCAGGTTGGCCGTCGGCCCATTAATACACAGTAGAAGAACACTCAGATAAGAACACTCAGTAGGTGCAAAAGGGGATAAATCCCCGAGACGACGAACAACGAAGACCGGGAAGATGGAGGTAGGAGCACTCTTACGCTCTCATGAGAGCCGCACAACGTACCGAACGATTGCGCGCGACTCCAGAGTCGTCTGAGCCCAAGAATCGCTCAAGAGCGGCCATTTTGAGCCTCTCCGCCGGCAGATGTGGCCACGATAGGGGGTCTCGGTACTCAAGACGACGGGCCTCATCCGGGCGAAGGCCGGTGTTGGCCATGAAGAGCACATAGTCGTGCAGCTGCTCGGCGTGCCACCGGTAGCGCTCTCGCTTCGGTTTTCGAGCTCTTCGCCTCGTTGCTTCGTAGAGCTGCTTGTACTCCTCAGGTGAGAACCAGGCTCGGTGCGAGACTTTCCCTGACGTCTTGTAGGGCTGCGAGAGATCGGGAAGCGTCTGCAGCCACCCATGGCGGGCTGCTGTTTTCAGGACTTGTCGAAGGACAACGATTTCCTGATGCAGAGTGCTACGAGCGGGGGGCTTGCCTCGTTCGGCCACGCCTTTCTCGTGCCGGTGAATCCGGTTCTCCTGAACTTGCCCGGCCGTTATCTCAGACAGCCCCATGTGGCCGAAGAACGGCAGAAGGTGCACACGTAGCCTAGCCCGGTGCCCCTCTACATAGACCGCATTGCGGTCGCCCCCGGTGATGATCTCGAACTCGCGCAGAAACTGGTCGGCCGCTTGTCGAAAGGTCTTCTCGGCCGTTATCTCACCGCGCCGGTGCTTGCCTCGTAGTTCGAGATACCAGCCCTCGGCGAAGTCCTTTGCCTTGGCTAGGGTCTTTTCCTTCGTCGAGACCCAGACGATTCTTACCGGCGAGATATGTGGAGCACTGCCAGAAACTACTGTTATCTCGCTGATAGACGTGAACCTTGCCGCCCATGATGGTGTGGTCGGCCATCGACGCCTTCCCAGATAGCAGAGTGTGTAAGAGTTGTGTAAGCCTATCTGAGGCCTCAGGCTAATAACAGGAATCTCCGTAAGTTGTTGAAAACACAAGTACCGAGGGAGGGACTCGAACCCTCACGAGCGTAAGCCCACCGGATTCTGAGTCCGGTCAGTCTAGTCATCAGCTGCGTTGACGGAGCACCTCGAAGCACGCCAAAGCGACGCAATTGGCAAGGTTGAGCGAGCGTACGCTCGGGTCGGCGATGGGGAATCGCACGAGACGATCTTGGTAGTGGCGGCGAATGGCTGGCGGCAAGCCCACAGACTCACGGCCGAAGATCAGCGTCACCGGCCGGCGGTAGTCGGCGTCCCAGTACTGGCGCTCGGCTTCGGCGGAAAAGAAGTACGCGGTGCCCATGCCCGGCAGCTGCGTTTCCAGGTCTGACCAACTCTCCCACGTTCGGGGCGCTACCCGGGGCCAGTAGTCGAGGCCTGCGCGCCGTACCTTGGCATCGTCGAGCTCGAAGCCCAAGGGCTCGACGAGATGGAGTTGCGCCCCCGCCGCCAGACACGTGCGACCGGCGTTGCCGGTATTGCCATGGATCTCGGGCTCCACGAGTACCACTTGCAGATTCTCGCGCGTCGTCTTCACTGCAGCCCTTCCAATCGATGGAATACGCGGCGCTCTCCGATCCACATGGTAATGACCCGACCGATCGTGAAGAGAACGATCGCGGCCCATAGCAGATCGTTGTCGCCTCGCCGAACCGCCACCCAAGCGACCGGCAAGAAGAACACCAAGGCACTGATGACCATCTGGTTGCGCAGCACCTTGCCCTCGGTGATGCCGATGAAGAAACCGTCGTAAATGTAGGCCATCGACGCGAACATGAGCATTGGCACCATCCATGGCATGTACCGTTGGGCGGCGGCGATCACCGCCGTATGCGATGTCATGATGCCGAACACGGTGCCGGGCACCAGCAGCAACACCGCGAGCGCCAGCACCGCAAAGGCCAGCCCGGTCATCATCGCGAGGCGCAAGACCCGTCGCAGACGATCGACATCCCGCTGGCCGTAGTAGATACCCGCCAGGCTCTCGGTGGCGAATGCGGCTCCATCGATGAGGTAGGCGGCCACTAAATGGAGCCGGATCAGGATGGCGTTGGCAGCCAGGACGGTGGTGCTGATGAGGGCGCTGAAGTTGGTGAAGAGCGCGAACGTGGTCAGCAGCGCGAGCGTGCGAACCAGGATGTCGCGATTGAGCCGGAATAGCGCCGACAGACGCTCGCGATCGAACACCGCGACGCCTGAGAACGGCGCCAGCGGGCCGGCGCGGCAGACGAATACGGCGCCCACTAGCAGCATCAGATACTGGCTCGCAGCAGTCGCAACTCCGGCTCCCGTGGCGGCCCAACCGAACTCGACGATGAACAGGTAGTCGAGCCCCACGTTCGCCAGGTTGCCGACAACCGTGATCAGCAGGGCTTCGCGCGCCCGCTCCCGTCCCAGCAGCCACCCGAGCAACACGTAGTTGCTCAGCGTTGCCGGGGCGCCCCAGATGCGGGCGTTGAAATAGTCGGCCCCGGCCTGCTCGACGCCAGGCGAGCCCGATAGCACCGCGAAGCCGACATCGCGGATCAGATCGCGCGCCAGCAATAGCACCACGGCCACGGCAAGGGCGGCGACAAGCGAACGATACAGAATGTTGCAGATCTCGAGATGATCGCCGCGACCCACCGCCTGCGCAGTCGTTCCGGTGGTACCCATGCGAAGGAACCCGAAGGTCCAGTACGCATAGTCGAAGATCACCGCTCCGAGCGCCACGCCAGCGAGGAAATCGATATTGGGCAGGTGCCCCAGAAAGGCCGTATCGACCAGGCCCACCAGCGGCACGGTGACGTTGGAAAGAATGTTCGGGATGGCCAGCCTGAAGAAGCGGCGCTGGAGCGAGATCGAGAGCGACGTCATGCAAGTCCATATACACCGTGATGCGATCGGACGTAGTCGCATGCGGCCACGGCAACGAGGTCACCACCCCTGGACGTGCGACGGCCCGAACCGAGGGAGGAGCTCCGGTTCGGGCCGTCCGCGACGTTGCGTCGCGCAGTTCGTCGAGTAGATCAGAAGAGCGCGCGTACGCCGACGCTCAGGCCCGAGGGCTTGGTACCAGCGCTGGTCTTCACCTCGCCGTCCTCGTGGCTGTCCTCTTCCCCCTCCTCGTGCTCATGCCAGTCGCCCTCGTCGCCGTCCCATTCATGTAAGCGCCAAAGCCCGAACGGCATTTCGTCGCCCAGCTCGAAGTCGAAGTCTTCCATCCAACCGTGGGGCATGAAGTCGCCCGGCTCGATGTCGAGCATGAAGTCATCGCCCGAGAACGACCATGCGCGCGGACCATCGCCGCGCAAACATGAAGATGTTGTGACGCTGATCCTGGATCTGGTCGCGCTGTTCGACGGTAAGCACACCCCAGACCTGCTGAGTAAGCCGTAGATCAGCGACGCGGCCCTCGACCCGCAGCTCGCTCATGGCCTGCATCTGCTGCTCGACAGCGGCCAGGTCGGCGATATGCGGATCCTCCATCAGCTCCTCGAGGTCCAGCCCGGCGACCTCGATCGCGGCCTCGCGCTCGATCGACGCGCGGCGGTGTTGGCGCCGTACTTCCCGGATCTCGTCCTCTTGCTGCTCGCTGAGCTCGAGCTCTTCGGCCATGCGTAGCACGCGCTCGGCAGTGCCGCCGCCGCCCGGCCCACGATGACGCATGGCGATCCGCGGCCCCCCCCTCATTCGGGTGGGGCCGTCCTGGAGCGCCCTGCGAACGGCTCCAGCGCGGTGGCGACCAGCCTCCGCCCACCGCGCTCTGGCTTGCGCGAGATGCTCAGCTAACCTCGAACGGCCGGCCTCGGCCGCCTGCCTGGCGTGCTGCACTGCCTTGTGCAGGTGCTCGGTGTAAGCGTGCCCGGCTCGCGCCGCCTCTGCCGCCTCTTCTGCTTCTTGTTCCGTCTGCGCCGCGCCGGCCTGCACGGCGCCCACCGACACCGCCATCAAGCCCACCACGGTGCACAACCCCACCAACGCCACAACGGCGCGGGAGCGTATGTTCACAGCAAGCATCACCGACCTCCAGTCGCTGGGGAACGACAAACTCTCGAACATCTACTTAGAGCCTCCGGGCCATGCAAAAGTCGCATCCAGGGCCGATGCAGCGCTCGAATGTGGATCAACTAGACGAGAGTAGCTCCGACCTCGGTACATCGTGCGCTGCCGAGGTGCGCCGAATCCACTGGCCGGGGTGGTCCGCGGCCGGCCCCGATCGCCCGGCGCCTCTGAGGCGGACCCCGGCACCCACCTATCCGAATCGGGGCGCAGCGCCGAGAATCAGGTGAGCCGATTCCTTTTGCTTGGGAATGTCATGAAGCCCGCTGTTCTGCTGTTGTTGAGCGTCGTGGCCACGATCGCCGCGGCCGCGCCGCAGGCCACGCCGGTGGTCTCACCGCCGCCACCTCTACCTGTGCAGTTTGCTGATCGTGACCTCACAATCGACCGGCCGGCCGACTGGAGGGATTCTGGGATCCGAGGCGGAGGTGTTCAGGTGCACCTGATCGGTGGAGTCAACGGCTTCCCGCATTTCACCATCCAGAGCGACGCCGGCGCGGGGCTACCCTTCACCGTCTCGCCGGCCAGCGAGCGGCATCTGGTAGAAGAGCTCTTCAGCACGCTGATCCGATCGGTGAGCGGCACCACGGTGCTCAACGCGTCCTGGTCAGGAATCAACGGACTGCGTGTACACGACTCCATGAGCGTACGCCCGAGTGCCGCCGGGCCCATCAAGGTGCGTCGCCTGCTCTTCCTGCACGCAGGAGTTCCCTACGTGCTCAGTTGGGGAGCTCCGGCCGACGAGTACGAGACGATCGCCGAGCAGGTGGCTCGCTGCGCCAGCAGCCTGCGCTACAGCGACTGACCCGGCGGCCTCCGCCGCGTTCGAGCGCTTGCGCCACCGCTTCAGGTATCACAGGCTCGCGGCATGATTCGTCGACTCGCACTCGGCTCGCTGGCGGCCGTCGTGCTGCTACTCATCGTGGCGATGGCCACCTTCTGGTGGATCTCTCGCAGCGGGCTGCCGCGGCGCTCCGGCGACGCAACGCTGGCGGGACTCGCCGCCCCGGCAACCGTGCGCTTCAACGATTGGGGCGTGCCGCACGTGACCGCCACGAGCACCGTCGACCTGGCGGCAGCGGTGGGCTATGTGCATGCCAACGACCGACTGGTGCAGCTCGAGCTTGGCCGACGACTCGCTGCCGGGCGGCTTGCCGAAGTAGTAGGCCCTGTCGCGCTGCCGTCAGATCGCTACTTTCGATCGCTCGGCATGCGTCGCCACGCCGCCGCCTTGCTCGAGGCGGCATCTCCCGAAACGCTCCAGCTCCTGGAAGCGTACGCGCGCGGCGTCAACGCCTGGCTGCGCGAGCGCGGTTCCGACCTGCCTCCGGAGCTACGGCTTCTGGGGATCGATCCGGCACCCTGGGAGCCGATCCACAGCTTCTATTTCCAACTCCAGATGGCACACGAGCTCTCGTTCTGGCAGGGGCGTCCGGAGGAGGATCGTTACGGGTGGCTCCGAGCAGTGGGGCAAGAGCGTCTCGCTGACCTTCTCGGCGAGCCGGACCTCCAGGTTGCCGATTCGATTGCCGCGTTGGCGCGGCAAGAGCCAGCGCAAGCCGTAGCCTCCAGGGTCAGCACGCCGCTCGCAGAACGGGCCTCCTCGACCAACCGATTGTACGGCAGCCCTGGCAGCAACAACTGGGCGCTCGGGGGCTCGCGCACGGCCTCGGGACTGCCGCTCGTGGCCAACGATCCGCACCTGCCGCTGAGCCTCCCAGGCTTCTGGTACCAGGTCGTGCTGCGCGCATCCGACTATGAGGCGGCCGGCATGACGCTGCCCGGATTTCCGTTCGTGGTCATCGGACGAGGGCAACACCTGGCCTGGGCCCTGACCAACGTCATGCTCGACGATCACGACATCTTCTTCGAGCGTCTCAGTGTCGATGGCTCGCGCGTGCAGCGCGGCGACAGATGGGTGCCGCTCGAGAACACCGAGGAACAGATCGCGGTGGCGGGCGCCGACCCTGTGGTGTTGGCGGTACGCTACTCGGATATCGGTGTCGTGCTCGAGGCCGATCCCGAGCGCGGCCTGCCGGCCCGCAGCATGGCCTGGACCGGCACGGCGCCTGCCGACCTGCCTGCAACCTTCCTGCGATTGGCGCGCGCCCGGTCCGCCGACGAGCTCATCGGTGAGCTCGAGACCTACATTGCTCCGGCACAGAACCTGGTGGTCGCGGATCGCGACAACAGCCTGTTGTATACGGCGATTGGACGCGTTCCGGCACGGCGATCCGGAGACGGCAGGCTGCCTGCTCCGGCCTGGGACGAGGAGTACGGCTGGAGCGGCCTGCTGCCACAGGTGGCAAACCCCACTACGCTTCGGCCCGAAGTCGACGTGATCGTCACCGCGAACCACGACATACGGGCAGGCACCGAGTCGTCACACGTCGCACCGTTCACCGCCGATTTCGATACGCCGCACCGCGCCGAGCGAATCCGCGAGCTGCTCGAGCGGCGCGATCGGTGGACCGCCGCGGACATGCAATCGCTCCAGGCGGACATCTACTCGCGCTACGCGTTGGAGTTGGTGCCACTGCTTCGCGACGACTATGCGGACGATGCGGCGGCGGCGTACGAGGTTCTCGCCGCCTGGGACGGGGCGATGGCGATGAACGGCGCCGGACCGCTGTTTCTGATCTTGGACCGTGAGCTGACCCTCGCAACATTCGACGACGAGGCCCTCGCCCACGGGCTACGGCGCATCGGTGGGCGGGCGGAGCTTCTGCGCATCCTTCGCGGTGATCTGTCGCCCGAGTGGTTCGACGACGTCGACACCTCTGAGCGCGAGACCCGTCACGACGTAATTGCCGGTGCTCTCGACCGCGCCTGGAAAGAGGCCACCTCGCGCTGGGGCACACGACCGGACGACTGGAACTACGCCGAGCTTCACTACCTTTGGCTGCGCAACCCGGCCGGCGCCGTACCGGTAATCGGTAGCTGGTTCAACCGCGGGCCGATCCCGCTACCCGGGTCGGCCACCACCGTCGCGGCTTTCGGCGGATTCTGGTCGAGCGGCGACCAGAACGTAGCGTACGGACCATCGATGCGCTGGGTTGCCGACCTCGATGATCCCAACCGATCGCTGGCCGGTTTGCCGGCTGGCCAATCGGGGCACCCGGCCGATCGCCACTACGACGACCAGCTGGCCGGTTACCTGGCCGGTGCGTTACGCCCAGTTCACTGGAGCGAAACGGCGATCGCCGCGAACACCGTGTCGACCCTCAGGCTGCGCCCACCCGTAGCCGGGGAGGACAGCGCCCGTTAGGAGGCCCCTGCCGGCGCTCCGCCGTCACGTCGAGGCGACCGTGCCAGTGGTGGCTCAGGCGCGCTTCAGCGACTGCTCGATGCGCTCCGCCGCGGCGGTCAACGATTGCGGCAGGTGCATGCCGGGAATCTCGGGGGCGTCGCGCCGGGTCAGCACCGACCCACCGACGAACAGCTGCGACTGCACCCGGCTCGCCACCAGCGCGCGCGCGCATCGGTTTAGAACACCGGGGCTGGCGCGGCGCGTGCCGATGATGCAGACCGCCTGAGGCTTCACCTGCTTGGCCGCCTGAATCAGGTCGTGGCACGGAACCGAGCGACCGAGATACATGACCGGAAGGTCGACGAGGCGCAGCAGCAGCGCCAGAGACATCGCGGCGACGTCGTACTCGTCGTCTTCGACGCACGACAGCATGACCGCGTGCTCGGAATCCTCCGGTTGCCCGAGCCTGACGAACTCGGCGGCAATCTCTGAGCGAATCAACTCGTGCGTGAAGCGCACGTGTGCCAGCGTGGTTCGAGCTTCGCCCCAGTAACGCGTCAACCGGCTCAATGCCGGGAACACGACACGCTCCATGGTGGGCGCCCACCCCGTAGAGAAGATCGAATCATGAACGATTCGGGCCACCCATCCGGCATCGAGATCGAGGGCCTTCTGAACCAGCAGATCGACGAGCGGATGAGCACGCTTCGGGGTGCTCGGCTCCGGACCTTCCGCCGGTCCCTCGGCGAGCACGACTTCTGCGGCGTCGGAGGCTCGCACGCCTGAGTTGATCAGCACCGACATACGACGAATGACCATCAGGTCGCCGTCGTCGAACTGCCGCTGACCCTTGGCGGAGCGGTCTGGACGCGGGATTCCGTAGCGTCGCTCCCAGGTCCGTAGGCGACTCTCGTTGACGCCGGTCGCCATCGCCGCAGCCTTGATCGAGTAGTTCATCGTGACCAAGCGTAATTCTTATGCAAAAATTGCGCAACGGGGGTTGTTTTCTTCTGCAGATGCTTTGTATAAGTAGGAGATCACATTTGCACAATCTTTGGAAAAGTGAGTAGAGTCGATGGCAACCACCACTGCCGAGTTTCTCAAGGGCCAGAGCAACGCCGAGATCCTTGGTCGCGAGTCTGTAGAAATCGAGGAATACGACGTCGATTCCTGCCGACAGCTGTATCTCTCGATGATCGAGTTGGCCGTGCACGACTACCGATTCCTTCAGCGCATGAAGGAACAGGCGCAGACCTCGCGCTACGATCGGAAGAAGCTCCGCCAGATGACCGAGGACGGTGATCCGGCCGACTTCTTCGACAGCACCTGGTTCGAAGAGGTCTGCGACTATGTCGGGGTAACGCCGACGTTGATCCGCGAGCGCCTTGAGCAGGAGGACGGCGAGTTCGACATCGCCCAAGTCGCCTGATCGCGACCTGATCCTTCGACACAACGCCCCGAGACGCACTGGCGTCTCGGGGCGTTGTTCGTTGCGCACGCTGTCTCTGCCGCGACGCGGCTCTAGGGCTTGCCGCCCTCCAGCAACCCGACAATGAAATCAAACGCCATCGCGTCGTCCGACTGACCTAGCCAAAACACAGCCCGCCTACGAACCGACGGGCTCGCGTGGGTGCGCGCCACGCGAATCAGCAGCGGCACTCCCCGCTCCGACGGCAGTTGGCCGAGGGCGAATACGGCCCGGTTCTTGATATCGACGTCGGGATCGGTGTCGACGACCGACTCCAGCGTCGCCACGGCGCGCTCGCCGGCCGCTCGGGCCAACCAGAACAGGGCCTGACCCCGAACGCCCTCCGGTGAGCTCCCTCTGCCGATGTGGATCAGCGCGTCAATCGCATCGGGCGTCTGGTGCACGCCGATCGCCCTGACCGCCTCCGTCGCGACCCGCCTCGGGGCCGACTCCGGCAACGTGCCCGCCGTGTCGCGATGCTCGGCCCGCGCCGCCAGCAGGGCGACGCTCTGCGCCGGAGACACGTCGGACAACCAAGTCAGCGTCTCGTCGCCAGCATCGAGCTCGCACTCGCTCGACGCGATCCGCACTTGCTGAAGGCTTCCCCTTGCGACGCGCAAGAGCACGCGGATGCTACGTTCGGATCGCAATCGCACCGAACGACGCTCGCGAGTCATGAGGCTGCCCGACTCGGTAGCGTGCAGACGGCAGCCGTTCCATGGCCCCTCGCCTCCCCAGGAGACGTGGCCGGAATCATGGCAGCAGAAGACGTGACCGTCGTCGGCGGTCGGTACCTCATAGCCGATCCACTGGTCTCCGCCGGTGCTTACGATCGTACCAACGGCGTCTTCGAGGCCCTCCGCAGCAGACCGCGCTTGCACTCGCGCGCCGACCGGAGCCGACGGCTCCTGTGCCGCCGCACGCGCACAGGCGAGGAGCCCGAGGACGACCAGACTGCCCGCCAGGGCGCCCCTCATTGCTCGATGATCCGGATGAGGAACTCGATCGCCTCTTCCGTGTCCATCATCGAGAGAGACTGCACGATCTGGCGCCGCATCTCGCGATCTGACTCCTGATCGAACAGCTCGATCAACGTTCCCGCCTCACCACGCATCCACAAGGCCCGCAGAGTAGCGACCCGGAGCTCAGGGTCGGTCTCGCCACGGTACAGCTCGACCAGCGCGTCGCTGACGTTCGTCGATTGGTCATCGTCGCCGACCGTTGCCAGGCCTCGAATCGCCACCCGGCGCAGCTCGGTGTCGGGCTCGGATCTGGCGACCTCGAGGAGCCTGGTAGCGTCACCGGTCATGAACATGGCGCGCAGGATTGTCTTCTTGGCCTCGTCCGACTGCTCGCTCCGGTAGAGCGTCCAGATGTCATCGGCGGCTCCGGTCATCGCCAGCTGGCGGATCGCCGAGGTGCGCAGCTCGTCGTTGACCTCGTTGCGGGCGATCTCGAGCAAGCGGCCCGAGTCACCCGACATCATGAGACCTCTCAGGACCGCCTTCCTGGTCTCGAGGTCGTCCGACGCGTCGTAGATTTCGGACATGAACGCGCTGGCCCGATCGCCACCGTGCATCCCGATCTGCCGAATCGCCTGCCGGCGGAGCTCCGGATCGGCATCGGTGCGCGCCACCTCTGCAACGATGCCGAAGGCATCGTCGCCACCCGACTGCATGAGCACGAACAGCGCTCGAGACTTCATCTCCTGCGTCTCGTCAGCCTGCAGGATGCTTTGGAGCATGGGCAGGGCCCGCGCGTTGTCCGCGTGCATCAGCGCGTTGAGCGCATACAGCCGCATCTCCTCCGAGTGCAGCTGCTGCTCCTCGTCGTACAATGCGTCGGCCGGCGCCTGTCCGGCGGCTCCACGAACCTCCGCTTCCAGATAGCCCGCGTCGTTGAGCCACCGGCTCTGCGGGTAGAGGGCGCGCAGGCGGGCGATGGTTTCGAGGGCCCCCGCCTCCTGCCCGCTCTTCGACTGCGAGTACGCAATCCAATACAGCGCCGCGTCGGCCCGCGCGCCGCGCTGTTCGGCGATCGCGCCGAAGAGCGCGATCGCCTCGTCATACTGCGCCTGGTCGAGGGCCTCGGTCGCGCGCTCGTATGCCGGGTCGTCTTGCGGCTCGGCGTACCCGCCAGAGAAGGCCGGCGTCGTCAACGGTTGGGCAGCTTGGCTCAGGGCCGCCGCCGGAGCGGCGAGTGCCAGGACCAGAGTAGGCAGGATCATGCGTTTCATCATCGTTCGTTCCTCATGGGTTGGTTCAGATGCCCTCGGCTGGGGCATTGTCGATGGCCCCTCGGGCCTGTCCTTCGAACACGCTGGCACGGAACAGCAAGTCCCGCGCTTCGATACGCTGGCGTAACCAATCGAGCTGCGGCGCCGGAGCGGAGTTGGCGCTACGTGCTACCTCCAGAAGGATTCGCTCCAGCTCGTCGAGCAGTCCGGCGAGCGCCGCCTGGCCGTTCAGTGTCGCGGTCTGCCGGTACAGGCGGTTATCTCCGAGCAGCTGCTCGGCACGAGCGCTATGCGCGCTGCCCACCGCCCCATCGGCGTTGGCAAGCTCGATCAGGACCATCCGAGCGCTCTCGAGATGCCCTCCCACCGCGACCAGCAACACCCGGTCGGCCCTGCCGCTGTCCGCCGACCCACGGGGCACGATTTCCATGCCGGGCGGTGGCGTATAGAGGCCGGCGACGAACGCAACGACCAGGCTGGCTGCAAGCGCGCCCACCAGGGCCAGGCGCCCTGGAGACCAGAAGCCGACAACGACCCCGCCGTTATCCTCCGCAACCGGCGGCGACGGAGCCGCCACCGCCCGCTCGGCCAGGTAGCGGCGCTGGCGTCGCCAGATGCGGCGCTCGAAATCGACGTCGGGCTCTGGAACCGGCGTTTCAGCGGTCGCCTGGAGCAGACGACGAATCTCGTCGAGGCGCTCGGCGCACGGGCCGCACCGAGATGCGTGTCGTTCGATCCGGTCACGGTCGTCGGCATCTCCAAGCAGCCCCATGACCAACTCCTGCTCACTGGCGTGCTTCATCGTGTCTGTCCCGCGATTGGCGCCAGCTCATGGCGCATCTTGCTCACTGCTCGAAAAATGGCGTTCTTGACCGCGTTGGACCGCAATCCCAGGGCCTCGGCGATCTCGTTGATCGAAAATCCCTGCAAGTGCCGCACCGTGAAGGCATCGCGCTCGCCTGGCGTGAGGCGCTGCATCGCGGCGGCGACCCGGTCGGTGATCTCGCCCGACTGCGTGAGACGATCCGGCGATGGTGTCGCAGCGGCGAGCGGGCGAGGATCACCGGACGCCGTTTCCAGTGGCGCTTGTCGGGTGTGGTGCCGCTGGCGGCGCCTGATGACGTCCATCGACGCGTTGGAGGCTACCCGATACAGCCAGGTCTCGAACCGGGAGCTTTCCGCGAAGGAGTCGAGGCGTCGGAACACGCGCATGAAGGTCTCCTGGACGGCCTCCTCGGCGTCGTGCTGGTTGCCAGTAAGCCGGTAGGCGAGCCGAAACACACCTCGACTGTGCTGCTCCACGAGCATCCTGAATGCTTCCTCCTCGCCCGCCCTTGCGCGCGCGAGTATGTCCGGATCGGTTGGGCTCATCTGATGTATTGGACGGTTCTTCGTCGATCCTGGTTAGGAACGTGAAACCAAACTGCGGAAACCACGTTATTAGGTGTACCTAACGGAAACGGCGCGGTGCCCCATCGACGCTGTAGCAGACGACATCGAGTTTCCATCAAGGCCACCGGGAGACGGTAATGAACCGAAGATTGATCGTGCTAGCAGTCGCGGCCATGGTGCTGATTGGCTCCGCCGCAGTCGTACAGGCTCAGGAGAGCTCCTGGATCCATATTCGCGTCAACGAGACCGACGGCGCCAAGGTCAACGTCAACCTGCCGATGTCGCTCGTCGAGATCGCGATGGACGTGGCCCAGGATCAGGTCTTCGACGACGAGCACGTCCGCATCTACCGGCAGGCCGACACCGTCCACATCGAGGTAGACGAGGACGGCGACGAGAAGGTCCGGGTGCAGGTGCCATTCTCGGTTGTCGACGTGCTGCTCGAGGGCGAGGGCAACGAGCTCAACCTGGCCGCGGCGCTACGCGAGATGGCCAGCGCCAACGATGGCCAGATTCTCCAGGTGCAGGACGGCGACACCGACGCCAACATCTGGATCGACACGAACCCGCAAGGCTGAACCATGCTCATCAAGCTCGCCGCTTTGACGATGCTGCCCCTTGCTGATGGTGGGTGGCGTGGTGATGAACTCATCGATCATGTTGGTCAACGTCGATACCGATGACGTTCGTATCGTCGTACCCGTACCGCTGTCGCTGGTACAGGTCGCGCTGGCCTTCGCACCGGACGAGGCCAAGTACGTTCACGTTCCGGAGATCGGCCAGTACCTGCCGTACGTCGACCGTATCGTAGAGGAGCTGCAGGCGGTGCCCGACGCGTTGCTCGTAGAAGTCAAGGACGGGAGCGACCACGTCAAGATCTTCAAGCACGGCGACGTGCTGAGGGTCGAGGTCGACGAGCGAGGCGACGAGATGGTGCGAGTTTCCGTGCCCCTTGCCGCGCTCGCAGCCATGGTTGACGCGTACGACACGGAGACCGAGACAGTTCGCACCAGCCGCCTCATCGGTGCCCTCAAGGCAGCCCCGAGCGGTGAGCTGGTTCACGTGATCGACGACGAAGAGGAAGTTCGTATCCGCATGTGGTGACCGCGTACTCGGTCGCCTGGCCTCTGTGGCTGGGGCCAGTTAGCGCCCCGGGGGAAGCCCCCCGGGGCGTTTTCGCGTGGTGCAAGAACACTCGACGACAGCGCCAGAGGTCGATGCGTTCGAATTGCGCGTAGGCGGGCGACGTGGCTACGATGTCGCATGCTGCGAAGCTCCACGTACCGCGGGCTCGCCGTCGTCGCCTGCGGCCTGATGTCGTCGACCGGTTGCCGGGTGGAGCCCGTGGTCGAGCTGACGGCGCTCTTCGAGCAGTCGGAGATCTTCGTCGAAACCGGAACCATCGACGTCGGCGACAGCGCGGCGCGGCGCCATCTGACCGATGGCTGGTCGCCCCTCGATGAGCGCTGGGCGTTCCGCGAAGACGAGACCTTCGTCTGGGCGCGGGGTACGCAAGCATCGCTGAGCTTCTACCAGATCGAGTCGCAGCTGCAGCGCGTCCGCTTCCGTGGCCGCCCCAACACGGCGGACGACAGCCCGTTGGTTTCGACGATCCACCTGCGGCTCAACGGCGTCACGCTGCCGACGGCCGTCGACGTGGTAGCCGGCTGGCAGGACTATCTAGTCCCACTTCCCCCCCGGTTCCTGCGCATCGGCGCCAACGAGCTCACCTTCGGCTTCGATCGGCGACCAGATGGTGAGCTGTCGCAGGGCGCGTCTCTACAGTTTGCCGTCGATCAGGTGCAGTTCTTCGACGCCACCGTGACCGCGCTACCGCGGCTGGAGCAGCCAGACAGTGAGCACGGCCTCATCCTTCCCTATTTGTCGGGCGTCAACTTCGACCTCGATCTGACACCCGGCGCGGTCATTCGGATCCGTCTTGTCGAGGTGTACGGTCGACCGCTTCCCGACGATGGCTCGCTCCACGTATACATCGACGCCGAGGGGCGCCGGGAGCATCAGGTAGTGGTGCCCGCACGCGACATCGAGATCCCGGTCTCCATCGCTGCCGCAGGGCCGGTGGGGTTGTCGATGATGTCGGTGCCGCCGGCGTCGTTCTACGGCCTGCAAGACCACGCCGCCGAGCAGGACGTCGGGCTATGGCTACACCAGCCGGCTGTCACCGGGCCCGACAGCTAGCAGGGCTACAGCCGGAAAAGCTGCGTGAACTTCAGGATGATCGAGCGATCGATCAGCGTCGGGTCCTCGGTGAGCCGCCGCTCGTTGTAGACGAGGAACAGATCGGCGCCCGGCGTATGGATGAAGTTCAGCCGCACGTTGCTGAGAAACTGATCGGTGATGTTGTCGTATTGCAGCAGCCCGGACAGGAAGAGCCGCGTGTTGAAATCGTAGGCAATGCGAGCTCGCCAGATGTCGGCCACGAAGTCACCGGCAGGCAACTCGATGTCGTTGCGATCCAGCTGCACCGAAGCGGCGAACCTGGCGCCGGCGCGCCATCCCGCCTGGAACCTCCAAACCTTCTGCTTGCCGTCCCAGAAATCACCGATGTCGAGCCAAGCCAGGCCCCACAGCGGTCGACTCTGATCGGACTGCGCCTCGAACTTGAAGGCATCGAACTGATACTCACCCGGCGGAATCAGCACGCCGGGTACGATCTCGAATGGCAGGTCGAGCCGCTCGAATCGGCGGTTCCTCTCGACGCTGAGCTTGTCGCCGCGGCGCAGAAACAGATCGAAGTCGTAGTGCTCACGCCGCGTCAGGAGCCGATTGTGGCGGTCGGTGACGTACGACAGCGACACGTGCGGCGCCAGGTTGCGAACCGCCGGCGAGTCGGGGAAGAACGGTGTCCACATGACGTTGCTGTCATAGGAGCGTAGGCCAACCCGGTTGACGAACCCCAATCCCGGGTTGAACGACTCGCCCACGTCCATCACCGAGGCCGTGGTCGAGAACCTCGAGTTGGCCCACTCGAACTTGACGGCACCGGCCGATTCAGAGTCCTCCGCGGCCTCTGGCGTTTCGGTCTTCATCCACCATCCGTCGATCGTGGCGCCGCCGATAGCCAAGCGCCCGTCGAAACCGAGCGAGCGGTTGTAGTCCGAGCCACTCGCCTGTTGGTTGGTGAACAGCATGCCGATATTCGAACGGCTGCCGAGTTCACGACGCACGCGCAGCACGCCATGGTTCTGCGAGCTCAAGCCAAGGGAATCAACGGAGTCGGTCTGCATGTCCAGCGCGCCGATGTTCCAGCCGCCGGCCTTTCCGGTCAGCCGCGCGCCGGCGAGGATCGGGACCTCGCCCCCGTCAAAGATACCAATGCTGCGCGAGTGAAAGCCGATGACCCGGGGACCCATTCGACCGCTACTGCTTCCGAACTGGAACAGGCCCGCGTTCTCGAGAAAGAACTCCCGCTTCTCGGGGAAGAACAGCGGGAAGCGGGTCAGGTTGACCTGCACGTCGTCGGCCTCGACCTGAGCGAAGTCGGTGTTGATGGTGCCGTCGAAGGTCAGGTTGGGGGTCAGGATCCACTTGATGTCGCCGCCGAGGTCGCCCGACGAGCGCGTATCGTGAGTGGAATACGGAGCGGCTTCGGGCCCCACGGGAATCTGCCCGATGTCGCCCAACACGAACGGCTTGACCTGAAGGTTCCTCGGTCGCGCCACCGACTCCATCCCCACCAGCATTCCAGACAGCGACAGGCGCGTGGCGTTGAACTGCCGCGGGATCGGTGCCCAGAAGTCCTGCTCCGCGTTTCGCTTCAGGGTGCGCCGAAAGTTGATGCCCCAGGCGTCCATGTTGGCTCGGTCGAAGCGCAACACCCAGAAGGGAATGGCTATCTCGACCGACCAGCCATCGGCATGGATACGCCCAGCCGAGCTCCAAACCGCGTCCCAGTCGGCATTGAAGGTGGCGCCGAACCCCTGCCGCGACGTCCCTCCCTCGCCGATGATCTGGGCGTCGAATCGCGCCCCCAGGGCGTTGGTCTCGAAGAAGTAGCCGTTGCGGTGATCGTGATACGTATCGAAGGTCACCGCGAACGCATCGTTGTTGTTGTGGTTCTCGTCGCGTCGCAACACCGTGGCCACCGCCGCGTCCGGATTCGAGTCCCACATGCGGGCGCTTATGTAGATCGCCTCGGTGTCGTACAGCAGCCGCACCTCGGTACGCTCGGTCGCCTCGGCCCCTTCATCGGGCTGCGACTGCACGAACATCGTGAGCGGCACAGCCTCGGCCCAGACCGCATCGTCGAGCAGGCCATCGAGTATCGGCGGGGTCGAGGCCCGCACCGCCTCCAGCTGGTGCTGACGGTCGGCGTCGGTGATCGCGAGATCATCCCACCGGTCACGATCCGCAGTGCTCACAGCCGCCCCGGTGGCCAGCGCATCCTCTTGCTGTGTCGTCGGTGCCTGAGCTCTAGCGGGCGCTGGCAGGGAAAGCGAAGCGCACAGCAGTGCAAGGGTGCACCCGAACCACGGGCGCCAGGCATGAGAGACAGCTTCCGGAGTCAAAGGGAACCTTCCAAAGGCGCTAGAGGAGTCTGAATACGCTGATTCATCGTCGCCGCCAACACAGACAGCAAACGTGAGCGACGACGATACTCCCGCTAATCCGCCGCGCCTTCGGGCTTACGGAACTTCAGCAACATTCGATCGGTCATGTAGCGAGTCTTGCCCGGCTGAATGAACACCGCATAGTCGTCGTCGTCGCGTTTCAAGATGTCCGACTCGCCGATGTACTCGAACCCCGCCGTTTCGAAGTCGGCGATGACGGTCCCCTCACCGAGACGATGCGACGTCATATCGTGGCCCTCGGCCTGATTCAGGCGCACCTCGACCACGCCGATCACGCCCCCCGGCACAAGGCCTGATGCAGCCCAGCCAGGGTCGCCGGTATATCGGGGAACAGATGGTACGCACGAACGGCAAGCACGGCGTCCAGGCTGCCGTCCTCGAGGTCGGCAAGGGTGTCTATGAAACGGATGTTGCCCGCCGCCGCCAGATCACCGCCCTCGTCGACGCGAGCGCGAAATTCCTCGCTGCCGCCGTCGGCCACCACCATGCCGGTCTCTCCCACCAGGTGAGCGAGACGCTCGGCATTGTAGCCCCCGCCCGCCATCACATCGACGACGCGGTCCCCGGCACCGATGTCGAGAAACGCGTAGACTTCGTCGGGCTTCGAGAAGTGACCACGGTCCGTCCTGCCGTCGCCGTGGTGATCGTCGTCTACGGCGCCGTCGTCATCGTGCCCGGCGTCGGCCATGGCGCCATCGTGCTCGGTGTTCGCGGCATCGTGATCGGGTGCCGAGCAACCGAATAGGGCGACGGTAAATAGCAGCGGTATGACCGCAAGACGGAACTTCATCGGTGCAACTCCTGATTGGGAACGTCGGGACCACGGGAACTGTACCCTGCCTGCATGCAGCTGGACAGCGTATTTAGCAGCTCCCGGGTCGCATTGCCCGGCGGCGTTCAGGCCGCAGACGTCGGGATGCGCAACGGGCTCATCGCCGCCGTCGCCGATGCCGGCAGCCTCACCGCCGCTCAGGTGCATGATCTCGACGACCTGTACTTGCTCCCCGGGCTTGTCGATCCCCACGTCCACGTCAACGAGCCTGGCCGCGCCCACTGGGAGGGCTTCGAGACTGCCTCGATGGCCGCCGCGGCGGGCGGCGTAACCACCCTCGTCGACATGCCGCTCAACAGCTCGCCCGTGACCACCACGGTGCGGGCCCTGCGAGCCAAAGTCGAGTCGGCGGCCGGCAAGTGTAGCGTCGACTATGGTTTCTGGGGAGGGCTCGTCCCAGGCAACCACGATCACCTCGGCGATCTGCTCGACGCCGGTGCGCGCGGGCTCAAGTGCTTCCTGTGCCCCTCCGGGCTCGACGACTTCCCCGCTCTGCCCGAGGCAGACCTCGCGCCAGCCACCGACTCACTGGTGCAGCGTGGCAAGCCGCTTCTAGTGCACGCCGAAGGCCCCGGCGTTCTGGAGCACGCCGCCGCCGTGTGCGGCCTGGCGGACTCACCGCGTTCCTACGGCCGCTACCTCGCATCGAGGCCTGAGGAGGCGGAGCGTACGTCCATCGAGCGCCTCATCGCGCTCAGTGATCAGACGCGCTGCCACACCCACGTGGTGCACCTCTCGGCTGCGAGCTGTCTGCCCCTGCTGGCCGCCGCGCGACGCGACGGGACGCCGATCACGGTCGAGACCTGCCCCCACTACCTGACGCTGGCTGCAGAGGACGTCGTCGATGGAGCAACCCAGTTCAAGTGCGCGCCGCCGATTCGCAGCAAAGCCAACAGCGCGGCGTTGTGGCGGGCGCTCGACGAGGGCACCATCGATCTCATCGCTTCGGATCACTCACCCTGTCCCACCGAGCTGAGGTGTCTCGACAGCGGCGACTTCTGCAGCGCCTGGGGTGGCATTGCCGGCCTGCAGCTAGGCTTGGCGCTCGTATGGACGGAGGCGCACGAGCGCGGCTATGGCATCGACCGGGTCCGGGCCTGGATGTGCACCGAGCCCGCCCGCCTGGCTGGGATCGAACGTCGCAAGGGCTCGATCGCCGAGGGCCTGGACGCCGACCTCGTGGTATTCGACCCGGACGCGACGTCTCGCGTCGACCCCGCCGCGCTGCTGCACCGGCACCCCGACACTCCCTATGCGGGGACGGAGCTGCGTGGCAGGGTAATCGCCACTTTTCTGCGCGGCCGCTGCGTCTACGACAACGGCAAGATCGACGGCGCGCACGGCCAGTGGATCGACGCACCACGATGAGCCAAACCTCCGATAGCAGCGACTTCGAGCGACTTACCGATCTGGCGGCTGCCCGGCTCGGCGGCCGCGCCGTCCTCACCAACGACGAATTCTTCGCCGGCATGGAGAATCTGGTGAAGGACGAGGCTCCGGTCTTCCTCCCCGGCGAGTACACCGACCGTGGCAAGTGGATGGATGGCTGGGAATCACGACGGCGGCGCACTCCGGGTAACGACTGGTGCATCGTCCGGCTCGGAGTCCCCGGCCGGATCATCGGCGTGGGGGTGGAAACGACTCATTTCAGCGGCAACCATCCTGAGAGCTGCTCGATCGACGCCTGCCAGTGCGCCCACGAGATCCCGCCAGACGGGACCGACTGGCAAGAGATCCTGTCGCGATCGCCGCTCAACGGCGACTCGGTGAACCGCTTCCCCCTGGCAGAGGCGGACGCGTTCACTCACGTCCGCCTCAACATCTACCCGGACGGCGGGATCGCCCGCCTCCGCCTGTATGGAGTGGGCGCTCCCGGCCACGATGCCGACCTCGATGAAGCGGCCGATCTGGCCGCGGCGGCGGCTGGCGGCAACATCGTCGACTGCAGCGACATGTACTTCTCCGCTCCCCAGAACCTCATCGCCCCGGGGACCTCGAGCGGGATGCACGACGGCTGGGAGACACGTCGACGGCGCGGACCGGGACACGATTGGTGCATCGTCAGGCTGGGGCGACGCGGCGCCGTGCAGGCAGTCGTTGTGGACACCACCCACTTCAAGGGCAACTACCCGGATCGCTGCAGCGTGGACATCGCGAACCTAGAGCCCGCGGCTGATCCGCTGACCCCGGTCAAGGACGGCGACTGGCGGCCGTTGGTTCCCGAGTCGAAGCTCTAGGCCGATAGTAGCCATCGCTTCGAGCTCGACGGCGCCATGACGGGTACCCATGTGCGGCTGAACATCTTTCCTGACGGCGGGGTGGCAAGGCTCCGCGTGATCGGGTGCCCCGCCACGTGACGCCGCGACTCGAGTGGCTAAACGGGCTCTCCCCCGACGCCGCTACGAGCGAGCTTCTACGCTGCTGTGGCTCCCGCCGCTGGAGCTCCGCCATGGCCGCTCGGCGTCCGTTCGCCGATCGCGATGAGCTGCTCGACACCGCCGACGAGATATGGACCAAGCTCGGACACGACGACTGGCTGGAGGCCTTCAGTCACCACCCGCGCATCGGTGGCGACGACGCACAAACGGACCGATTTCGACCGACGCGTGACTGGTCGGCCAGCGAGCAATCTAGTGTGGACGCGGCCGACGGTTCGTTGCGCCAACGCCTGCGCGAGGCCAACGATCGCTACTACGAACGATTCGGCTACACGTTCTTGATCTGCGCTACCGGCAAGAGCGCCACGGAGATGCTGGCCCAAGCTGAGAGCCGACTGGCCAACGACCCCGACACCGAGATCGGAATCGCCGCTGGGCAACAGCAACACGTCACCCGCCTTCGATTGGGTAAGCTGTTGGCTCCATGAGCACTGTCAGCACGCACGTTCTCGACACCTCGCTGGGCGGGCCGGCGGTCGACGTACACGTGGCCCTGTATCGGCAAGGGCCAAACGCCTGGGAGCAGCTTTCCACGAGCGTTACCGACGTTGACGGTCGAGCCGCAAGCTTGCTGCAGCGCGATGAGCAACTTACGCCGGGTACTTATCGCCTGCGATTCGCCACCGGCGCGTACTACGAGGCACGCCGTACGATGTGCTTCTACCCTCGCGTCGACGTGGTGTTCACCATCGAGGCACCCGACGAGCACTACCACGTGCCGTTGCTACTGAGCCCGTTCGGCTTCTCGACCTATCGTGGTAGCTAGTGGCCTGTGTCCGGCCGCCGGCCGGCCAACCGTTGGGGCCGCGCTAGTCTTCGACCGGTTCGCCGCGCCGACCAGCCAGGATCTTGGCGAACGAGCGGCCACGCAGCTCGTCCAGTGACAATCCGGTCTCCAGAACCTCGGCCTCGCTCAGGGCGCCACAGCCAAGACCGCGCAGGAAGAAGTTCAACAGACCCTGCCCGGTGGCGGCGTCATCGAACACCTCGCCCACGAGCGTGGCCTGGGCCGCCACTGATACGAAGTTCCGCAGCCGCTGGCTCGCCGCGTCGACATTTTCCAGAAAGAACGCGTAGACCGCCGCATATCGAGTCGGCAGCTGAGCGGGATTCAGATCCCAGCCTTGGTAGAACCCATGCCGAAGCGAGTGGCGCACGTGCTCATAGTGCACCTTCCAGGCCGAGTGGAAAGCGGCCCGATTCTCCTGCGCCTGTGCCTGTGTCAGCTCGATGTCGGCGGCCACCCGGTGAGCCGCAACCGGGATCACGTTGGTGGCACCGTCGGAGAGCATCACTCCGGTTCCGGCCAGAGCGACCTTCATCATGTGGCGGGCGAAGTCACAGGCGGGATGGTCCATTACCTGGTACTGGGCGCTGATTCCCGCCGCTGCCGTGTAGTCGTAGACACCGAAGTGCGCCCCCACGCACCGTCCCCGCGCCGCGTTCACCAATGCCGGCAACATCGACGACCCGTCACCGGCGATGATCGACTGGGGCGTCTCGATCATGAGCTCCAACCGCAACGATCCGGTCTCGAGACCGACGGTGAGCTCGAGCTGCTCCAGAACGTCGACGAAGATCGCTACCTCCGCTGGGTCCATCACCTTCGGGAGCGTCACCATGAAACCGTCGGGGAGCTGCCCTCCGGTGCGCTCCAGTAGCGTTGAGACGAAGATGTCGAGCGTCGAGATGCTGCGCCGATACAACTCGCCCGCCAGCGGCTTGATACGAAGACCTATGAACGGCGGCAGTGCTGCGCTGCCCATTCCGTCGGCAACCGCCTCGGCCGCGGCGACGGCGGAGGCATCCTCCTCATCGTCCGGCCGGTTCCCATAGCCGTCTTCGAAGTCGATTCGAAAGTCCTCCACCGGCTCGGTCTCGAGCTTGTCTCGCACGCGTTCATAGATCACTTCGCGCAAGCCGTCGTCCGTCCGTAGACCGATCGCGTCGCCGAACTCCGCCGCGTCGGGCGCATACCTGTCGAGCTCACGCAGAGCCAGATCACCCAAGCGACGAGCCGTGCCGGAGCGAAACAGCTGGGCGCCGCCATACACGGTGTGCACCGGCTGGCGGTCGGTCGGCTCGCCCGGATAACGCTCCGCGATGTCGTCGGTCAGCGGCCGCAAGCGTTGCCCGAGGTCATCGAGCACGTGATCGTCGAAAGAGCGCTTCATGGGTCGGGGGCCGGGTCGATCAGTGGATCCACGCGCACTCGGCGCGGAGGGCATGGTAAACGACGCGGCTCATCACCTGCTCGCGATAGCGGGCCGTCGAGCGGATGTCGTCAATCGGCGACACATCGGCACGGATCGCATCCAACAGGTCGGTCGGCGAGCGTATCGAGACCTCCTCGTCAAGCATGGTCTCCAGCCGCGGACAACGGCAGACCGTCGGCGCCATGCTGTTGGCGACGACGCGCCACCCCTTACCTGAGCGTGCCAGCGCTACGCCGACCTTGGTGATCGCCTGAGCGCCCCGCGATCCGACCTTGATGAACTCCTCGAATTGATGTGATCGACGCGGCACCCATACCCGGGTGATGAGCTCGTCGGGTCGCATCTCGAGCTGCTTGTAGCCATGGTAGTAGGCATTCAACGGCACGCGGCGCGTGCTGTCGCTACAGGCCAACTCGACCTCGGCCCCGTATGCCATCAACACCGGCACCCCGTCGGCGGCTGGCGAACCATTGGCGATATTCCCGGCCCAGGTGCCGCGCATTTGGATCTGCACAGCTCCGACCGTGCGCGCCGCCGCCTGCAACATCGAGAGCTCGGCCGCAGCGCGGACATCGCCGAGCACGTCCCAGTATGTGGTGAGCGCGCCGATACTCAACCAGCCCTCGCCCCAGACGAGCGATCGCAGGTCCTCGACACCGCTCAGGTCAAGAAACGGGCGCTGGTGGAGATCGAAGTGCAGCGGCCAGTCGACCATCAGGTCAGTGCCACCGGCGATGGGTAAGGCACCGGGCTCCGATGCCCTCATCTGGAGGGCTTGGTCAAGCGTCTCCGGCAACAGCACTCGCATGGAGTCAGCCCCCATCCTCAGCACCGTCGGCATCCAAGACCGCCTGCAGGCCATCGATGATGCCGTCGTAGCCAGTGCACCGGCAGAGATTTCCGGCCATCAACTCACGGGCACTGAACTGCTCCAGTAGCTGAGGCCGCTCCTGCACCCACATGGCGGTCATCACCACGCCAGGCGTGCAGGCGCCGCACTGGGTGGCACCGCTTTGTAGCAAGGGCCCGAGGGCACCCCGGTCGATGCCCTCGATGGTGAGCACCTCGCACCCACGTACCTGAAACACGGGCACCAGGCAGGCGTTCACCGGATCGCCATCGAGGTAGACGGTGCAGGCGCAAC
>DASCOT010000091.1:0-45329 GCA_036012155.1 Acidobacteriota bacterium | reverse complement strand
CGTCCGGCGATCAATCGTGCATGTTATGCCCGAAGTACGGTGAGAACTTGAACGCCTGGCCGAGGGCGCGAATCGAGGAGTGCGCGATGAGTGATCAGACAAGCGATAAGAGGCTATCCCGACGAGCTCTTCTCGCAGGCGGCGCGCTGGTAGCCGGTGTGCCGCGATCGGGTTGGCCGGTTGCAAGAACAGCGGCCCCAACTACACGCATACAAGTAGGGGGCACGACGACCACGACTCTGCTCAAGAACACAACGATCGTCACGGTCGATCGATCGCTGGGTGTTCTGAACGATTGTGACCTGCTGATCGACGGCGAGCAGATCGCTGAGATGCGTCCCGGTATTGAAGCCGGCCAGGCACAGGTGCTCGACGCCAGCGACATGATCGTCATGCCCGGCCTGATCAACGCACACATTCACACCTGGGAAACCGTCCTGCGCGGCGCCGGCGCCGACTGGCACGATCACGAGTACTTCGAGGTCGTGCTGGGCATGCTGGGCGAGCATTTCTCCCCGGACGAGATCTACCTCTCAGTGCTTGCCGGCGCGCTCAACCAGATCGATTCGGGCTGCACGACCATCTTCGAGTGGTTCCACAACACGGCCACACCGGATCATACCGATGCGGTCATCCAGGCCCTGGAGGAATCAGGGATTCGAGCGGTGTTCGGCCATGGCACGCTCAAGCCCAACCCGAAGCCCGGCGAGCGGCATTTCTCGGAAATTCCCCATCCCGCCCATGAGATCAAGCGACTGCGCGAAGGTCGGTTTGCCGCCAACGGCGACGGCCTCATCTCGCTTGCCATGTGTATCCTCGGCCCCGATTACGCCGGGATCGACGTCAACCGCCACGACTTCGCCCTGGCGAAGGAATATGACCTGATGACCAGTGCCCACATCTGGGGCGGCGACAGCAGAAAGACGCCGGATGGTTATCGAACCATCGTGGCTGAAGGGTTGATGGATCCCCGCCACAACGGCGCACATGCGAACTTCATCGATGATGATGAAGTCAAATTGCTGGTCGACCTGGGCGGCTCGATCACCGCGACTCCCGCCATTGAAGTGGGCGTGCCGAGGCCGCCGCAGATCAGCCAGGTCATTCGTGCCGGCGGCAGGCCCTCGATTGGGATCGACACCGAGATCGAATGCTCCGGCTGCATGTTCGACACCATGAAGGCATCGGATCAGTTGCAGACCGCATTCGATTCGATCGGCGCCTATGACCCTTCAGCGGTGCGGGAAAGCAGCGGACGGCCCGATATCGATGGCATCGTTACCGCGCGCGACGTCAGCACTTCGTCGCTCGACGTACTGGAGTGGGCGACCATCAACAACGCCCATGCACTCGGGCTGGGTTCCCAGACCGGCTCATTGGCGCCGGGTAAGAAGGCAGACCTCGTGCTGCTGCGTCGTGGCGATCTCAACCTCTTCCCGGTCACCGACCCAGTGCAGAGCATCGCCGTGCACGCCAACCAGTCGAATGTGGATACGGTGTTCATCAACGGCGTGCTGATGAAACAGCACGGACGCCTTCTGTTCGACCAGAAGGCTCTGGCTTCGATCCGGACCCGTCTGGAGGCCGCACGTTGGCGCCTGTTCAATCTGGCGGCAGAGTTCGGGCGGCCGCTCGGCTGATCCGGCCCGCTGCGCCTCCAAGTCACCCTGGAGGTCGACAACGTCTCGAAGGGCCCGTGGCAAGTTGACGTCAGCTCGCGACTCGGCGGCTGATGAACGCTCGGAATCGACCCGTCGAATCTGGGCCACCGAACACGAAAAGGCCGCGACGCGCGCGACGTCGCGGCCTTCTTGGTGCTTCGTATGCCGCCGTCGAATCGCGACGCCGACTGTAGCCCGACCGGAAAGCTACCAGCGCCGGTCGCCGCCTCCACCGCGTTCGCCACGCGGCTGTGCTTCGTTGACACGCAGCCGGCGACCGTCCATGTCCTGGCCGTCAGCTTGAGAGATCGCCTTCTCGGCGTCGGCGTCGTCCATCTCGACGAACCCGAACCCGCGGGAGCGACCGGTGTCGCGGTCGGTGATCACAGCTGCGGAGTGCACCTCGCCGTATGCGGAGAAGAACTCGCGCAGTTCGGCGTCACCGGACCCCCAGGACAAGTTTCCAACGTAGATCTTCTTCACTTACCTACACACTCCCATCCAACAATTCTGCAATAAGGGCAGCGCACACCGTGCGCGCCCCGTCCGTGAGCCAGGGTAGCAGTTTTCCCTCGGTGAAGGGCAGTAGACGCGCTCCGGCCGCCTCGACGTCGGATTTGGGCGCGGCAACGGCGAGAGCGCATGGCACGCGTCATCCGAGCCGCCGCATCGTCCAGCTCACGACCCGCGGCAACAGCCAGAGAAAGGCCAGTGGCAGCGCGATGGTCTGCAAAGTAAAGACCACAACGAGGTGTAACAGTTGTTCGGTTACGGTTGCCAGACGCTCTCTAAACGCCTCGATGCGCTCGCGCACATCGAGGCGCTGGACGGTCTCGGCGAACCACGCGGAGACACGTTCCATCCAAGTCGCATCGGCGTCGGGCCCGCTCTCGACACCGAGCCGCTCGAGCTCGCGGATATCGCCGCTGGCTTGCTCGATGGCTCCCACGGCCTCGCTCTGCGTAGGAGCGAGAAAGTGCTCGAAGAACAGGCCGGAGCCCAGCGCATAGAGCGGCACCGCAAATCGCACGATCAGCGCCACGACGAAGGCGCCGGCAATGAGTTGCCGCAGCGGTTCGTCGAGAACCTTCGGATACCAGAGGAGGGCGACTCGGGCGATGGTAAGCAGTCCCAGGAGGGCACCGAGCACCCACCATTGACTGACCCGCAGGAGCATGTTCTGCAAGCCCAGCGACGTCGTAGCGATGAGCATGAGCGATGAGAACTGCTCCACCAGATCGTTTACCGGGTCGAGCAGCTCTCCGGCGCTGACCGTTACCCCCATGCCGGCCGGCTGCAACGCGATCTCGGTACCCTGCGCCAGCGAGATCGCGCCGTCGAGGGTGCGGGCCGCCGCGAAGGTAATCAGCGCGCGCCGAAACACCGCCCCCGAGCTCTCCTGCGCACGGCGGTCGACGGCCCCCGTGGCGGTCAACGCCAGCAATGCGATCAGCGCCACAGTGCCGCCCAGGCGTAGCGTCTGTGACGCGATCACCGGAGATCTCCTATCCACGTGATCGGTCATCGGCCACGCGTGTACCAGACGCCGCCGCTGCCGTCATAGCTCTCACCGGCACCCCAGACAACGTGGTTTCGTCCGTCGCCGTCGACAGCGAGCTGGAAGTAGTCACCGTAGGGAAACGCGTATCCTTCGAGATCGGAGTAACTGGTCTCCGGCCCGCCGCCCGACAGCCGCACGCGGCTCTCCCAGGTAGCGCCTGCATCGACAGTGCGTACCGACCAGGTATTCCAGCGCGATTGTGGAGCACGGCGATCGTCCATCCAGGCAACGCGAAAGTCGCCACGATCCGGGCCCGCGACGACCGCCGGGAACACGAAGCTGACACGCGGGGAAGGCCGCGGAAGCGACCGGCGGCGGCTCCACAGGAGCGCGTCGGTCGAGGTTCTGTACCAGAGGCGCTGGGAACGATCGCCGCGAGCACCGGCGTTGTAGACCAGCATCACGGTGCCGGCGGCATCGACGGCAAGATCGGCGCGCGGCCCCAGGTAGCCAAAGTAACAGCCGTCCGCCCAGTCGCACGCAGGCGCCTCGGCGGACGTGTCGACTCGAGCACTGACCCACGAGCCACCGCCGTCGGTGGATCGCAGCACGTTGAGATGGGCTTCACCGCGGTAATCCTGTGAGTAGTCGGCAGCAGCGATGAGCACGTCGCCGCTCGCGGTTACCACGCCACCCGTCTGAAACCAATAGCGGGCGTCATCGTTGGTGCGAACAGGCGGACCGAACGTCAGGCCGCCGTCGTGGGATGCGGCAACCCAGCTGTCGCCGTTGTTGAAGGCGACGTACACATCCTGGCCGTCGTCGGAGATCAGCAGCAGCGGATGATCCGACCAGCGTGGCTGTCGCTCGCCCGTGAAGTGCACCGGCTTGCTCCAGGTGACACCGTTGTCGGTCGAGCGCGACAGCCGCACCCCGGGCCTCCAGTCCTGAAGCCAAGCAGCAAACACGGTCCCGTCTGTGGCAACCGCCAGCTGTGGATCGTTCTGCCAATCACCGTCGGTGAACGGGTAGCGATCGTCCTCCCAGCTGACGCCACCATCGGGCGATCGTCGGAAGACCATGATCGGATCCGGGCACCCTTCGCAGGGTGGCGCATAGTAGCGGCTCGCCATCTGGTAAACCCAGTCGGACCGTGGATCGGCCGCCACGACCGGCTCCCAGTCGACATGGGAGCTCCAGAGTCGCTCGCGATCCCAACCGACGGCGCGACCGGGCACCGGCAATCGCTCGATGGCGGCGTCCGACCGGTAGTCGGGTGCGCCACGGACGTGTTGAGCCTCGGGCGCACTGCGATCGCGCTGTTTGGCGGCGGCAACCCCACGACGAGGTGGCATGGCAGTATCCGGAGCGCATCCGGCCACAACGAGGCTCAGGCTGAGGATGATCCGCAGGGGGCTCATTAGGTCATGGTAGCGGAACCGCTTGCTCGCCTGTCGGACAGCTCTGCAGCCAAGCAACCGCGTGCGGTCGAGGCGACGCCCGTCGAGTGGTATGAAGAGGTGCATGACGCACCTGTCGGAATCGGATCTGGCCAACTTCGGACGCGACGAGCTCGGCGAGCGCAAGAAAGCCCGCATCATCGCGCACTGCAAGGAGTGCCCGAGTTGCGCTGATCGCCTCATCGAGGCGGCCCGCGAATACGCGCCGGACCCCGGTCCGATCAAACTGTCGCGCTGGAACAAGGTCTCGCTGATCGCCATGGTGGTGGCGTTGATCGCCATCGTGCTCGGGATGTTCTGGTTCTTCCGCCAGCTCGACGACGTGGGACGAGTCCCGCCGACGATGGAGACACCCCAATGACCGCACGCAGGATCGCGCTCGAGCGCGAAAAGGTGAGGGCTCCGATCTGGCTGCTTGGCCTGGTCATCACGACCGCGACCGTCGCAGCCGCGCCGGCGCTACCGACGGCTCCCACGGTCGCGCCCAACGGAATGGTGGCCTCGCCGGAGCCCTTCGCTACCGACGCAGGGGTAGCCATCCTCGAGGCTGGCGGGAACGCCTTCGACGCTACGGCAGCGATACACTTCGCGCTCGCGGTGACCTATCCGACTGCCGGCAATATCGGCGGCGGTGGCTTCCTGGTCGGCTTGCCGGCCGAGGCGGAGCCCTTCGCGCTCGACTTCCGTGAGGCGGCCCCGGCGGCAGCCACCGGCGATATGTACCTCGACGACAACGGCGAGATGGTGGCCGGGCTCAGCACACGCACGCACAAGGCCGTCGGCGTGCCCGGAAGCATTGACGGCATGCTCAAGCTGGTGGAGCGCTACGGCAACTTGACCCGCCAGCAGGTACTGGCTCCGGCCATCGCCCTGGCGCGCAACGGCTTCCCGGCCTCGTACCGGCTGAGCCGCAGCCTGCGACGGTCCGACAAGCTGCGCCAGTTTCCGGCGACTGTCGCCGCACTTGGATTGGGTGGAGACGGTCCTTCCATGGGTACCGTGCTTGTCCAATCCGACCTCGCCAGCACCTTGGAGACCGTTTCACGCGAGGGCCGCGCCGGATTCTATTCGGGGCGCGTCGCTGATCTGATCGTGGCAGACATGCAGGCGTACGAGGGCCTGGTCACCCATGCCGATCTCGACGCCTACAGCGCCATATGGCGAGCCCCGCTCACGTTCACGCACGGCGAGTACGAGTGGATCACCCATCCGGTGCCGAGCTCCGGTGGCATGACGATCGCGCAGACGCTCGGATTGCTACACCTGCCGACGATGAAGGCAGCCGGCTACCACTCCTCGAAGGCGATCTCGATGATCACCGAGGCACAGCGGCTGGCGTTTGCCGACCGCAACTTCTGGCTGGGCGATCCGGGCTTCTTCGACGTCCCGGTAGCACGCCTTACCTCGCCCCGGTATATCGAGCGGCGACGGCGCCTGTTGCCGACCGACGGGCTTGCGGGCGACAGCGCCGGCGTAGCGCACGGACCGGCCGAGTCGGAGGAGACCACTCACTACACCGTCGTCGACCGCTGGGGCAACGTCGCCGCCGTCACGACGACCCTCAACAGCGGCTACGGGATGGGCGCCGTAGCGACCGGTGCGGGGTTCCTGTGGAACAACCAGATGGACAACTTCTCCGCCAAGCCGGGGGTGCCGAACCAGTACGGAATGCTGGGCGCCGAGGCCAACGCGATCGAGCCCGGGAAACGTCCGTTGTCGTCGATGACCCCGTCCATCATTCGTCGCGGCGGTGAGTTCTTCATGACGATGGGAAGTCCCGGCGGCCCGACGATCATCAATACGGTGCTGCAGATCTACCTCAACGTCACCGTCTGGGGCATGGATATCCAGAGCGCCATCGATGCCGAGCGCATCCACAGTCAGTGGCTCCCGGACCTCATCTACCACGAGCGCTTTGCCATCTCCGCCGACACGCAAGCCGACCTGTGGAGGATGGGCTACGAGCTCCGCGAGCGCGGCGCCATCGGCATGGCCGCCGGCATCATGCGCACACCGGAGGGTTATCTCGCTGGCCACGCGGACCGACGTGGCGCCGGAACGGCCAAAGGCCACTAGCCGGCCGGCGCGATTCATCGTCGCCAGGCTTAGCCGATGACGAAACGCCCTACAACACGGCGCCTGTCGCGGCGCTTCTTTCGGCGCGACGCGGCGACGCTGGCGCGTGCTTTGCTCGGACAGCGCCTGGTGAGCACGGTAGGTGGGGTACGAACGGCAGGAGCGGTCGTCGAGACGGAGGCCTATCTCGGCGTTCACGACAAGGCGGCGCACACGTACGGTGGCCGACGAAGCGCCCGCAACGCCACCATGTGGGGCCATGGTGGCCACGCTTATGTCTACTTCGTGTATGGCATGCACCATTGCGTCAACGCCGTCGCCGGGTCCGCCGAAGAGCCGATGGCGGTACTCATCCGCGCGCTCCAGCCCGACGAGGGGCTGTCAGAGATGTACACACGACGTCAGAGAGCACACGACGACACCGATCTGTGCTCGGGGCCGGCTAAGCTCTGCCAGGCGCTCGGTATCACCCGGCGGCTCGACGGCGTGGACCTGACCGGTCCCGGCGAGCTGTGCATCGAGCGCCGGCTCGATCGGCCGCTGCCGGAAACGTCGGTATCCGTCGGGCCACGCGTCGGTATTGGCTACGCGGAGGAATGGCAGGGTAAGCCGCTGCGATTCTTCGTACGCGGAAACCCCCACGTCAGCCGCGGATAGCCGACACACCCACATCAGTTCTCGATCCACGACCGTGGCCGGTGGCCGCGGCAGCTCGCAATGGCGCCGCGTCAGGCCGGCGATGGCGTGACGATCAGAGCGTGTCGACGTAGCAGTTCGATCTCGAGCTCGCGCCGGGGCGGCATCGGATCGCCATCGGCCTGCCAGCGAAATGGGCGCTCCGCGCTAACACGGTACGACGTTGCGTCCCCGTACTCCGCCACCATGCCCGGGACACGGCGATGCAGTATCGAGGCCGCGATCGTCCAGACGACGAACCACGGCGCCGAGCGACGATTGGCTTGATGGTCGAGGCGGCCGTCTCGGATGTCGGCACCGGGAGTCATCGCCCAACCGAGCCCATAGGCTTCGGCGTTGCTGAACACCGCCGAGGGATAGCGTCGGGCCAGAACCTTCCCATCGGCTTCGATGCGGACACGGTTCGGACGCGCCCTCAACAGCAACGGTGGGAGACCGGCGAGAACGTAGAGACCGCTCGACCCGCCATGACGATACATCCACCCGCCTAGGCGGGTGCCGCGCAGCCGATCGACACCGGCAATGGTCCAGCCGTCATAGCCGACGCTGACCATGCTCAGAAAGATCATGCCATCAACACGGCCGACGTCGATGGCCAGCGGCTGCCCGGTGGTGAGCAGCGGGATGGAGCGCTCGGGACACTGTGGAATCCCCAGCTCACGCGCCAACACGTTCGCGTTGCCCATCGGCACGAAGCCGACGGGTACTGGCGCACCGTCGAGCCCGGCGACAGCCTCGCGGACCGTACCATCGCCGCCGACGACGACGATCAGGTCGGTGCTGTCGACGCACGCCTGCGCCAACACCGTGGCATGCCCCGTCGCACTGGTCGGTCGAACGCCGACCTCCCAGCCGCGCTCCTCGAGGTGGGCCCGCGCCTCCTCGGCGACACGCATCGGAGCACCCTGGCCGGCGATCGGATTGACGATGACTTCGGCGTGCTGCATTTGATCGATGGATCCAAGAACCGGTAAGCACGGCTTTTCTTGGTGAACTCCCCGAGGCTATCAAGGCAAAGGCCCCGACGCCGTTCGGCGCCGGGGCCCTCACTAGCTCTTTGGTCGGTGGCAGTGGGATTCCCCGCCATGGGGCACGTCCCTCTGCAGCGCCAACGAACGCTGGAGCCTTCAGCTCAAAAAGAAGGATCTCCCGTTACGGGGCTGCCACCTCCGTTAAGCCGTGTTTGTCAGATAACACTAGATCACCTCCTTCTTGAGCGAGTCCGTATCGGCGGCTCCCATTACCGCCCGGCTCAATAGGCCGCTCATGACCTCGACCGAACCGTCACGCGTATCCCTCCGGAAACCGTGAGAAACCTGTTGCCGGGCAGCCCGATTCGTACCGGCGACTGCCCTGGCGCTCGAATCAACGAGCGCTTGGCTGGATCGTAGCATGCGATCCGTTGTTCACTACCGATCGATGCTTGAGCCTTCGAACGTCCAATGGGGCGCGGTGCTGGTCATGGCTGTGTTCTACGCGCTGATCTTCGCAGTCGGCCTTTATGCTGCTCGGCGTCGATCGCACGGCTCCGCCGAGGACATGCTGCTGGCCGGGCGGGCCCTGCCGATCTGGGTGGGCGTGTTGACCATGTCGGCAACCTGGGTCGGCGGTGGCTATATCAACGGCTCCGCCGAAGCGGCCTACTCGAGCGGGCTGGTTTGGGTGCAGGCTCCCTGGGGCTATTCGCTCAGCATGGTGGTCGGGGGTCTGTTCTTTGCGCCCATCATGCGGCGCCATGGCTTCACCACCATGCTCGACCCGCTGCACCAGCGTTTCGGAAGACGCATGGCGGCGCTCCTATACCTACCGGCATTGACCGGTGAGATCTTTTGGAGCGCGGCCATTCTCACCGCGCTGGGCACGACATTCGGAACTGTGCTGAATCTCGACTTCACCGTATCCATTCTGTTGTCGGCGGCCGTCGCGGTCGGTTACACGCTCATCGGCGGGCTGTGGGCGGTAGCGCTGACCGACGTGGTGCAGCTCTTGATACTCGTCGTCGGCCTGTGGTACGTGGCGCCGGTCGCCGCCGGAGCGCTGGGTGGCGTTGACCAGGCATGGGCGACATACGTTGAGCGGATGGGATCGGCAGCGTCCGTCATTCCGGCATGGGGGTCGTGGCGCGATCCGGCCTGGGGAAACTCCTACTGGAGCTGGTGGGACTCGATGCTCATGCTGATCTTCGGCGGCCTGCCGTGGCACGGCTACTTCCAGCGCGTTCTGGCGATGCGCAACGCGGCCGCAGCGCGGACAGCGTCGCTGATCGGCGCTGCCGTATGTGTGATCGCGGCGATACCTGCCGTGCTGATCGGCATTGTGGGCACGGGAGTGGACTGGGAGGCACTCGGAGTCCCGACACCGGAACCGGCGCTGATTCTTCCATGGGTGCTGCGCTATCTGACCGATCCGTGGATCGCGGCGTTGGGCCTCGGAGCGCTCGCCGCCGCCGTCATGTCGTCGGTCGACTCGTCGATTCTGTCGGCGTCATCCATGGGCGCCTGGAACGTCTACCGGCCGCTTTGGAAGCCCGACGTATCAGCCGAGCAGCTCACCCGTGTGATCCGTCGCACGATCGTGATCGTGGGCGTATCGGCGACCATCCTGGCGTTGCGTGTGCAGAGCGTCTACGCGCTCTGGTATCTGTCGAGCGACTTTGTCTATTGCATCTTGTTTCCGCAGCTTCTGGTCGCACTCTACGATCGTCGTGCCAACCGCATTGGATCGATGGCCGGATTCGTCGTGTCGTTCGTCATGCGCTTCGGCGGGGGCGAGCCGGTCTTCGGGCTCCCGGCCCTGCTGCCCTACCCGATGATCGACGCCAGCGGCGTCGTCCTGTTCCCGTTCAAGACAACGGCAATGCTGTGCGGGCTACTGACGATCGTCGTGGTGTCTCGGCTTACGCTCGATCGCGCCGCGCCGCGAACGCTCGTCGCGCCGCATTCTGGGTCAGATACACGCTGACGGCCGCGTAGAACCCCACGTACGACAGCGAGAGCCAGAACAGCCAGGACGCCGGATCGGGATACTGGATCAGCATCGCCACGACGCTGGCGCCCCAGAGCATCGTTACCGACATCGTCAGGGTCCGCATCTCCAACATGCGCGACGGGTAGGCCCACTTCAGCGGCACGAAGACGCCGACGCACAAGATCACCAAGATGGCCATGTTGGCGCGACCGTCGATGCGCGCGAAGAATAGGTAGAACACGGCCACGTTCCAGAACGACGGGAACCCTTTGAAGAAGTGGTCGCTAGTCTTGGCCCCGGCCTGGCAGAACTGATACGCCGACGCCAGCAGAATCGCGGCGGCCATCGGCAGGCCGAGTGTCACCGGCACCAGCTCCATTCTCCATACGAAGTAAGCCGGCACGACAGCGTAATTCAAGTAGTCGAGCGTGGCGTCGAGCAACGTTCCGTCGAAGCCCGGTAGCACTTTCTTGACGCCGACGGCGCGCGCCAACATCCCGTCGAACGAGTCGACGGCCATTGCCAATGCCATCCAGAGCAGCGCCCACCGCGCATCGTCACGCGCCACAGAATCGAGTGCCAACAAACCCCAGATCGCACCGCTGGCGGTCAGCAAGTGGACTGCCCAGGCCGCAATCGTGCGTCTCATCGCACTGCGAACATATCAGACCCGTCCAAGAAGTCTGGTCGTCCGGCGAGCAACATGCACACCAGGTCCGAGGCTAGATCCTCGGAGCCCGTGATCGTCGGGTCCGACGAGCCATCTGACCAATGCTGATCCGCTCGGACCGTTTCAGAAGGCCATCACCACAGCCATGCCACGCTGACCCCGTGGACCGACAATCGGTACCAGAGTCAGACGGCGCTCGCCGAGAGGCTCGTCGGCAGACCGAACCACGGATCGAGCGGTGATGAACCCTATCGCCGCCCCGGCGACAACGTCGCTGAGAAAGTGGCTACCGCGGTGAATGCGCGAACCAGCCACCAGCGTCGCGAACGCGTACATCGGCAAGCCGAGCTTGGTGCCGAAATGGTGATCGATCACCGTCGCCCAGGCGAATGTGTTCGAGGTGTGCCCAGAGGGGAACGACTTGTTGTTGAGCCCGTTCGGACGCGTCCGGTCAATCGTCCGCTTGAGCGTCTCGGTGTACAGGAAGTTCACCGTCGTGGCGGCAAATAGATCGTAGCTCGCGTTACGAAAACTGCCGGCGCTCGCAGCGCGCCCCCCGAGCAACAGTCCGGATGCCGCAACGGCCACGAAGACCGGATTGCCGAAGCCGTTACCGAGCTCACCGAAGTCGCTGTCGGCCCCGTCGGGAAACGCAACGTGATCGTCGAAGCCACGAGCAGCGCCGGTGGCAGCGACGCCGATGAGCGCCGGCAGGAGGCTATCGAAGGAGAACACCCCACCGATGCCGCGCACGATGTTTTGCGGCAGCCGACGGAGCGTCCGGCGGCCATCGGCTGTGCCACGATCGGCGTCGTCGGCCGCGGCGCCTGGAGGGCGCTCTCTCGACGTTCTCCTGGTTGCCTGCTACAGCGGGCTGCTGCGCCCAAGCCGGAGTTGCTTGCGACGCGGCAAGGATTGCCGCACCGAGAAGCAATGAACGACCCCGGCACACGCCGCGGCGTGCCAGCACGACGGTTGCCAGCCGCGACGAGCTTTTCATCACACGTACCTCAACGGGTGGTCCAAGGCCATCCAGCGGCTCACAGCACGCAATTCTGGCGCATTACCCGGCACACGTCGACACCCGTCGAGGCGCACACCGCCGACTCGCCAGCGTTGTCTCGCAGTCGGCACCTAAGTAGAGTGGGCTCGCCCTGCCGATCGAAGGACGACATCGCCGTATGCCACCTGGCGCCTGCGCCCGCGTCCCGACCTCCGGAGCTCACATGCACCCCACGCTGCACCGCCCGCTCGTTGCCACGCTGCTGTTGATTCTCATCGCCTCGATCGTCGGGCCCACCGCCGGGCGCGCCCAACAGGTCGATTTCGGTGGATTGATCCCGGCGCCCGACCGTCGTCCGAATGAAGGCATCGGGCCCGTCGGTCGGTTGATCATCCGGGGCGCCACCATGATCGACGGTACCGGAGGCCCTCCGATGGGACCGGTCGACGTGGTGGTGCAGGGAAACCGCATCGCCGAGGTTCGCAGCGTCGGCTACCCGGGCCTGCCGATCGACGAGAACCGGCGCCCCGGCGACGCCGACCACGAGATCGATGCTTCCGGTATGTATCTACTGCCGGGATTCATCGACCTGCACGCTCATACCGGCGGCAACACCAAGGCTCCGGCGGCAGAGTACAGCTACAAGCTCTGGCTGGCGCACGGGATCACCACCTCTCGCGGCGTTGGCCACGGGAACTTCGAGTTTTCGCTGCACGAGCGCGAGCGCTCCGACAATAACCAGATCGTGGCGCCGCGCATGGTCTCCTTTGTCCGACCCGGCAGCGGCGCCGACTACCAGGGCCCTCCGGTTGACGACCCTGACAGCGCTCGTGAATGGGTCCAATACGCGGCCCAGAAGGGCGCCGACGGCCTCAAGCTCGGCTCCTCCCCCCCGGAGGTCATGGAAGCGCTGATCGACGAGGCCCACAAGAACGGAATGGGATCTACCGCGCATCTGGCACAGACCGGTGTGGCGGAGATGAATGCGCTCGATTCCGCCCGCCTCGGCCTCGACTCCATCACCCATTACTACGGGTTGTTCGAAGCGATGTACGAGGGCACCAGCCTGCAGCCGTACCCTGTCGACCACAACTACTCGGACGAGCAGCATCGCTTCGGTCAGGTGGCGCGGCAGTGGGAGCTGGTAAAGCCCGGCGGCGAGAAGTGGAATGCGGTCATGCAGGAGATGCTCGACCTGGATTTCTACATGAACCCGACGATGACAATTTACTCGGCCGGCCGCGATGTCATGCGGGCGCGTAACGCCGACTGGCACGACGAGTACACGCTGCCCTCGCAGTGGGACTTCTACCAGCCGTCACGCCAGGCGCATGGCTCCTACTGGTTCTACTGGACGAGCTGGGACGAGATCGCCTGGAAGAACTTCTACCGTGTCTGGATGCAGTTCCTCGACGAGTACAAGGATCGCGGCGGCAAGGTCACCACTGGCTCCGACAGCGGCTTCATCTACCAGCTGTACGGATTCGGCTACATCCTCGAGCTGGAGCTGCTTCAGGAAGCAGGCTTTCACCCGCTCGAGGTCATTCGCGCGGCGACCATGCACTCGGCGATGGAGATCAACAAGCCACGCGCCGAGGCCGACAAGCTCAAGATCGGTCTCGTGCGGCGCGGCTACCTGGCCGACATGATCTTGGTGGAGGAGAATCCGCTCGAGAACCTCAAGGTCCTCTACGGGACCGGCGCCGTGAAGTTGATGGATGACGGATCGGTGGCGCGGGTCGGCGGCATCAAGTACACGATCAAGGACGGCGTCGTGTACGACGCCGAGGAACTGCGGGCCGATGTACGCGACATGGTGGCGCGAGCCAAGATGGAGCGTGTCATGGAAACCACCGGCGGGAAGGAGTAGCTGCCATGTCCGAAATGATGCGTGGTGCCTGGTACGAGCGTTTCGGCCCGGCGGCCGAGGTAATCAGCACCGGCGAGCTGGAGGCTCCACAGCCTCAAGCTGGCGAGGTGCGGGTTCGTATCGCGGTCTCCGGCGTGAACCCCGTCGATGTGAAGCGACGTCTCGGCGGGCGCGGCGCCAGCGATGGGTCGCGGGTAGTGCCCCACTTCGACGGCGCGGGCACCATCGAGTCGGTCGGCTACGGCGTGCCCGAATCGCGCCTGGGCGAGCGGGTTTGGGTGTACGAGGCACAGTTCGAGCGCGCCTTCGGGACCGCCGCCGAGTTGGCGGTGGTGGCTTCCGATCTTGCCGTACCCCTACCGGAAGGCGCCGACCTCGACGCTGGAGCGTGTCTGGGTATCCCGGCGCTCACTGCACACCGTTGCGTGTTCGCCGACGGATCGGTCGCCGGACAAACGGTACTGGTAACGGGAGGGGCCGGAGCGGTGGGCAACTACGCGGTGCAGTTCGCCAAGCTCGACGGCGCCAGCGTCATCGCGACGGTCAGCGGCGACGACAAGGCCGATTTGGCGCGCCAGGCCGGTGCCGACCACGTGGTGAACTACCGCACCGAGGACGTCGCCGCGCGCCTCGTCGAGCTCGCCGGTGAATCGGGACTCGATCGCGTCGTCGAGGTCGAGTTCGGCGGTAACCTCGAAGCCAGCATGGCCGCCCTCAGGAACAATGGCGTGATCGCCACCTACGCGTCGCAGGCCAACCCGGAACCGACGGTGCCGTTCTACGTGTTGGTGTACAAGAACATCACCGTGCAGCATGTGCTCGTGTTCGGTATGCCCGCCGACGCCAAGAAACAGGGGGTCGACGATATCTCGCGATGGCTCGAGGCCGACCAACTGCAGCACCATCTGGGGCCACGGTTCGGCCTCGATCAGATTGTGGCCGCGCACGAGGCCGTCGAAGGCGGCGTTTTCGGCAAGGTGCTCGTCGATCTTTAGCAGACCGTGGTGAAAGTGTGCGCCCCGGACGCTACTTGCTCTCGGTGTGGCAGTCGACGGCAATCGCCTGCCCGGAGACGTGGCCTGCACCGTCGGAGCATACGAAGAGGACCATCGCAGCGACGTCGTCGGGGGTCACGAAACTGCGCATCGAGATGTGCGCCTTCCACTCGTCGCGAACTTCGCGATCCGAGATTCCGCGAGCGGCAGCCTCAGCGGCAATGACGCGGTCGATGCGCTCGCCCTCGACGCAACCGGGGCAGATGGCATTGACGCGGATACTGTGCGGGCCGAGCTCCATGGCCAACGTCTTGGTGAAGCCGATGAGCGCCCACTTCGACGCCACGTAGGGAGCGCGTCGAGCGAATCCGAAAAGCCCGGCGGTCGAGGACATGTTGACGATGCAGCCGCCGCCGGCTGCCTTCAACAGCGGTGCGGCCAGTCGGGCGCAGTGGAACGCGCCGTCGAGGTTTACCGAAAGCGTGGCGCGCCAGTCCTCGATCGAGATCTGCTCGACCAGCGCCACCGGCCCGGCGATGCCAGCGTTGTTCACCAGGATATCGAGCCCGCCCAGCGCGGCTGTCGCTTCGTCGAAGACCCGAGCCACCTGATCGGGCTCGGCGACATCGGCCTGTGTTGCGCCGATGCCGGGAAGCGCGGCGGCAGCCGCCGTCAGGGCTACGTCGTCCCGATCGCAAATGTGAACTCTGGCCCCGGCTTCCATGAAACGCTTCGCGATCACCCGCCCAATGCCCGCCGCTCCGGCCGTGATCACGACCCGCTTGTCCTCGAGATCGAGTACAGTCGGCATCTTCCGTCCCCCCTTGACGGTCGTTCGCGCAACCGCGATGCTCCGTAGCCGCCGTCGCGATGTGTGCACCTAGCTTAACGCCAACCCTCTAAGCGAAACGGTCGGCGACAAAGTGAACCTGCCCAAGCTGATCTTCGCCTTCCTGCTGGTGATGGGCCTGATCGTGGTCGGCATCGTGGTCGCTCCGGGCGCCGATATCGCGGCCCACGTTGCGCATCCCCGCATCGGTGCGATGTTCTCAGGCGGCGACGGCGCCGCGCGGCACGCCTCCACCTTGGCTCTCGGCTGGGCGCTCGGCGCCATCCAGCTGCTGATCTTTGCCGCCTTCATGGCCCTCGGAGTTCAGAAGAACGGCTCGCTGCGGGGATTCGCGCCGACTCTTCTTGGCTGCACCGGCTTCCTGCTGGCCTTGTGGACGGCGATCGTCGTGACCTACAGCAGCTACGCGGCAGGCTCGCAGAGCGTGCTGGCGCTAGGGATGCACTCCTCGACAGCTCTCGTCATGCTCGGCTTTTGGCCTCTGTCGACGATTCTCACCGTAGCCTTCGTCATCGGCTTCGATCGGTGGGTTTACACAGCCGAGGATGAGGCAGCCTTCGAGCGTCTCCTTGCCGAGCGCGGCAAGGCTCCAGACCACGGCGAGCGCAACGGCTGATGGAGGCGCTGCGCACCGAGATCGTGCTCGGCTTCGTGGTGGCCTACATGGGCGCCTGCATCGGTGTCGGCATCTGGGCGATGCGACGCACGCGATCAACGCGCGACTTCTTCATGGCCGGCCGCGACATCGGCATCGTGGTCACCGGCCTGGCGATCTTCTCGAGCACGATGAGCGGATTCGGCTTCGTCGGTGGCCCCGGGCTGGTGTACTCGATGGGCATCGCCTCGATTTGGATCGTCCTCACGGGGGCCGCCGGCTGGGGCGTCAACGACTTTCTCATTGCCAAGCGCCTGCGCATGTTCGCCGGTTTCTTCGACACCGTATCGCTGCCCGACGCGGTCGCGGCCCGCTATGGCAACGAGACCACCCGGCTGCTCACCGCGCTGGCGATCCTGCTCGGCGTGATGGGATATCTGGCAACTCAGATCCTGGCGATGGCCACCGTGCTTCAGAGCATTCTTCAGGCCACGGCGACGTTCACTGAGGTCAGCCTCGCGGCCTGCGTTGTGGTGTCACTGTCGGTACTCCTGTTCTACTGCGTCACCGGCGGAATCCTGGCCTCGGTCTACACCGACGTTTTTCAGGGCTCGGTAATGATCGTGGCAGCTGTGCTGGTGTTCATCGCAGCCTGGGTGGCGCTACCCGGGGGACCGACGGAAGTGATGCAGACCATCGCCGCCGACGATCCCGAAGCCGCCGGCCCGTGGGGAACAATGGGAATCATCGGCTGCATGTCGTGGATGTTCATGTTCGCGGTCGGCGTCGCCGGCCAACCCCATCTGCTGACCAAGAGCATGATGATCCAGCGGCTACGCGACTACCGGTGGGTACCGGCACTCACGGTCTTCGGCTACATGGTGGCTTCGCTGCTGTGGGTCGGAATCGGACTGGTGATGCGCGCGCTCGTGCTCCAGGGGGCGCATCCCGAGTTGGCCACCGCCGACGCAGCAGCACCGGAGTTCCTGCAGAACTATGCTCATCCGTTGCTCGCCGGGGTCGTCATCGCCGGGTTGTTCGCGGCAATCATGTCGACGGCAGACGGGTTCCTCAATATCGGCGCGGCCGCCATCGTGCACGACATCCCCAACGCCCTGCGCGGCCGATCGCTGGAGCGAGAGCTCTTCTGGGCCCGAACGGGCACGGTGATCATCGGCGTAGCCGCCGCCGCCTTCGCGCTGTATTCGCACTATCAAAATGCGCGGCTGGTGGCACTCCTGGGCGCCTTCGGATGGGGCACCTTCGCGGCCGCGTTGGTACCCGTGGTGGCCATCGGGTTCAACTGGAAGCGGGCCACGGCCCTGGCCGCCAACACCGCTGTCGCTACTAGTCTGGTGATCAACTTCACGGTGGAGCTCTTCAACATCACCCTGCCGCACAACATCCACGGCGGTACGTTGGCGCTTCTCGTTTCGCTGTTGCTTTTCTTCGGTATCTCGCTCGCTTCGCCGGCGCCGCAGCTCGACCCGGACGTCGAAGCGCTGATGGATCTCTGACGGCGCCGATCCGCACGCTGCAGGTACCGGCACGTACGGCTGACGACGCGCCTCTCGCCCCAACGTGGGTCGACCGGTATGGTTGCTGCCCATGCCTACGGATTCTCTACCTTCCGAACCCGGAACAGGCCGCGTCCTGTTGCTCGCAGCGCTGTTCGCCGTCGCGCCGGCCGTCGCGGTGGCCCAGCAGGCGGTGCAGCCGGCCAACCGGGACCAGCCGCCCAGCGAGATCATCGAGGCGCTGAGCACCGACCGCCCCGGGTTCTGGTGTGGCCCCTACGTGGTCGGGACCGGGATCTTGCAGATCGAGAGCGGGGTTGCCATCGACAGGTCGCGTCAGGGTGATCAGCGGAGCACCGGGCTCAGCACACCGCTGGTACTGCGCTACGGCGTGTCGGAACGGGTCGAGATGCGGCTCAAGACGAGCGGCCTCGTGGTCGCCCATGAGAGTAGCGCCGACGTGCCCCGAACCACCACCGAGGGCGTCGCTGCGCCGACCGTCGAGGCCAAGTGGCAGTTGACCGAGAATCGACAACGCGTAAAAGGCGCGCGCGTCGGCATCGTCCGGATACTTGAGCATGAGTCGCTGCATGGCATCGCTATACGCGTAGTCGCGATCGCGCTTGCCACCTTCGCCGTACATCACTTCGAGTGTCCGCAGATAGTCGCGCTCGCGCCCGGTGCCCGCTTTGGCATACCGCGCCTCGGCCGTAGCGCCGAGCTCGGCCAGCGCGGCGCGGGCGGCGTCGCGATCCTGCTGCTGCCAGATCGGATGGTTGTGGGTCTGCGCCTCGCCCCAATAGGCCATGGCGAAGCCGGGGTCGATCTCCCGCGCTGCCTGGAAAGCCTCGCGCGCATCGTCGTACTCGAAGCTGTGGAGCAACAACAGGCCGCGAATGAACGGTTCTTGGGCTTCGGCTGCGCCCGAGTTGGCGAACTCGAGCTCTCCCAAGCCTTGCTGCTGGGCCAGTGCCGAGCCAGGCACCATTGCCACAGCGAGGAATAGGAGGAAGATCGTGACCATTGGTGATGTCATGCGGCGCATCGGTTCTCCCAGCGTAGCTATCTGCAGACTGAAGGCTCTCAGAGTAGTCCAGCCTCTCGCTCCGCTCCACGGTACCGGGCACCGCCCGATCGAACGACGCTCATTGCGCCTCCCGGTCGTCGGAAGTTACGGACGCGGTCGTCGGAAGTGACAAACGCCCGAACCACATCAAGGAGCTAGAGAGCGAGCCGCCCTATATAGACGGCATAGCCGAGCAGCAGCAACGCCCCTTCCCAGCGGACCATGGCGCGGTGCAATCCCAGACCGAGGATCATGGCAACGGTAAACGCCAGCACCACGGGGATATCGAAGGCGACGATCTCGCCGGCAACGGGGAGGGGGCGAATCATCGCCCCGACGCCCAATGCTCCGAGGAGATTGAAGATATTGCTGCCGACAATATTGCCCACCAACACGTCGGTCTCGCCGCGCAGCGCCGCCACCACCGAGGTGGCGAGCTCCGGCAGCGACGTTCCCAGCGCCACCACGCTTACCGAGATAACGAACTCGCTGACGCCGAGCTCACGCGCCAGCTGCAGCGCCGCTCCGACCAACAGCTGGGCACCGATGCCAAGAGCAGCCAGGCCTACGATGACGCGCCCGCACTCCACACCCAGGCGAGACGGAGGGGCTGAGTACGGGTCGGCTTCCTGGGGTCCGTGCTCCGCCGCGTCCGGCACTCGCTCGAACTCTCCACCTGCCCAGCGCAACGTCAGCCAAGTGAAGCCGATCAAGGCGGCCACTAGAGCGATGCCGGCCACCCGACCGATCTCCCCGTTGCTGGCCAGTACGTAGACAAGCACGGTGGCGACCATCATCAAGGGCATCTCGCGTTGCAACGTTCGCAAGCTCACCGGAATGCGACGCAGCAAAGCCGCGACCGCCAGGATCAATCCAACGTTGGCGATGTTGCTTCCGAACACATTGCCCAAGACGATGTCGGTGTTGCCGCGCCAGGCTGCCACGCCGCCGGCAACCATCTCCGGCATGGACGTGCCGAACGCCACGACGGTGAGACCAATCGCGAGCGAAGAGACGTGCAGTGAGAAGGCAATCCGCGACGCTCCCCGAACGAGCCACTCCGCGCCCCAATACAGAGCGGCCAGGCCGAGGACGAGATACAAGAAAGGCATGCGGACTCGCGATCAACGGGAAGCGCCGGCATAGCCTAGCAGTCGCCCGCGGGGGCATGGGCGCAACCAGGCTGGCATCGGCGGTTTGGCAGGCAATGAACGTCGCGCACCGGTAATGTGGTCGCTGATGATGGTTTCTCTATTCGGGGCGCATCGACGCTACCTGCTGCGCTGATACAACCCGGCCGAGGCTGCGGGTCGCGGCCATCGAATCTCACTCTTTCTCCGCACTACGAGCAAGACACGCGTGAAGAAGCTCTCGGGAATACTGATACTCACAGCGGTCCTATTCGTCGTTCCGTCGGCGGCGTCGGCGCAGGAATCCGACAAGGCGGCAAGCATCAGTAGCGCTCGCATTGACCTCCTGGAGCGAGGCTCGCGCCCGGCAAGCGAGCAGGACGAGCGCCACCAGGAGGAGCGCGAGCAAGACCCCAATGAGATTCGGGTCTTCTGGCGCGACGGCCTGCACATGGAGACCGCCGACCAGCGCTTCGAGCTGCAAATCGGTGGCCGTGTCCACCTCGACACCGCGTACTTCGCCGACGAAGACGCCTTCGGTGGCGTCTTCGGCAAGCTCGAGAATGCCTCCGAAGTACGTCGCGGAAGGCTGCACCTTCAGGGCCACATGTACGGCAGCGTCGACTACAAGTTCGAGCTCGACTTCGCCGGTGGCCAGGCCGACATCAAGGATCTGTACTTCGGAGTAAGGAATCTCCCGATGACGCTGCGCTTCGGCCACCAGAAGGAGCCCTGGAGCATCGAGGAGCAAACCAGCAGCCGTTTCATCACGTTCATGGAGCGATCGCTGGCGGTCGTGTTCTCCCCGGAGCGCAATTTCGGCGTACGACTGGAGAAGGTTGCTGACGGGCGCACCAGTTGGGCGGCGGGCGTGTTCCGCGAGACCGATGGCTTCGCCGGGGCGGTGGGAGACAACTACAACCTCACCGGCCGCCTCACTCATGCGCCTATCCTGAGGGACGGGGGGCGCAAGCTCCTGCACCTGGGAGTTGCCTACACCCACAAGTTCATCGACGGAGTGCTCAACCTCGACCTGCGGCCCGATGTGCACACGGCCCCGAAGCTCGTGCGGCTCGCGGTGCCGGCGACCTCGGCCGACTACCTGCAGGGCGAGGTGTCGGCCAACATCGGCTCGTTGGGGCTGCAAGGTGAGTACGTGCAGGCGTGGGCCAAGTCAGCGGAGCGCGACGATCCTTCGCTCAACGGCTGGTACGTGCAAGGAAGCTACTTCCTCACCGGCGAGTCCCGACCCTATACGGGAACCCTCTTCGACCGTTTGAGGCCGATCCGCAACTTCCTGGACGGCGGCTCGGGTGCCTGGGAGATCGCGGCGCGCTACGCGCGCGCCGATCTCAGCGAGGGGACGGAGTCCGGACTGGGGGTACTGACGGCGTTCACCGCCGGGCTCAACTGGTACTGGAACCCCCACCTACGGCTGATGTTCAACTACACGCGTGCAGACATCGCGGATCTGGGGACCGACCCGACGTCGATCTACCAGTGGCGAGTATCGTTCGACCTCTAGCGGCTGTGGTGGACGGTATCGTCGCGGCGCGTCAGAAGGTCGTCGCGAAGCGACCTACGAACCAATACGCCGCTACGATGCCGATTGCGTAGGGCGGCACGGCTACTGCCCACCGCGGCCATCGCACGTTGAGTCGCGCGGCAAGCCCCGCAAGCGCCAACACCAGGCCGACGAACAGCAACTGGCCGATCTCGACGCCGATGTTGAAGAACAGCAGCGCGACGGGAACGTCCCCCGCCGGCAGTCCCAGCTCGGTCAGCGCGCCCGCAAAACCCAGCCCGTGTAGTAATCCGAAGCCGAAGGCGGCGATCCAGGGGTAACGCGTCGTGAGGGTGGCCGCGCCGCGCGTTGCGTGCACCAACTCGGCGGCGATGAACACGATGCTGAGGGCGATTACGGCCTCCACGGCGCTCGGCGGGACTCGCACGAAGCCAAGGGTGGCCATCCCGAGCGTGATGCTGTGGGCGACCGTGAACGCGGTGATGGTCTTCACCAGCAACCATCTACTCTCGACCAGCAGCAACAAGGCGAACACGAACAGCAGGTGATCGATGCCGGCGAGAATGTGGGCCGTCCCGAGTCGTGCGTACGTCCACGCCACCTCCAGGGTCGAAGGCTCCGCGGTAACAACCATCGAAGGGGCTCCAGGTCGTAGCATCGACGTCCCCACCCCACCGGCGGCGGCCTCGATCCGCACCAATACTTCCGCCCTCGCGTTCGCCAGACCGTCGATCTCTACGACCCCGCCCTCTAGGCCGCCGTCGCACTCGATGGTCCAGCGCTCGACTCGGGCAATCGGCGTGCGGCTGACCCGTGGCTCGTTGGTGGCGCGACAATTCGCCGGGAAGACGGGGGTGAGTCCCAGGGCAATGTCCGGGTTCGGCACCTTCCACAGCACGTCGTAGGAGCCCGTCGCGATCTCCCGAATCTGGAGGAACTCCGGCCACAACTCGTGCGCCGCCGCCGTTTCGGCGATCCCCGGCAGCAAGGTCATCAAGCCGAGTGACAACAGGCAGACGGCGGCAGCGGCTAGCCGCATCATTGCTGCGCCTCGGGCGTCGACACCGGTTCGGCGAACAACTGCTCCAGTCGCTCGTCATCGATCACCACCTCGTAGCGATCTTGAAGAGCGAGGTACGCGGCGTCCACGGACTGAGATTCATCGCCGAGATCCTCGAGGATGAACTGCATTCGCTGGGCGAGCCGACGACGGATCACCGAGTCTCCCTCGTCCAGTCCTAGCGCCAGCGCCTCACGATACAGAACCTCGATGCGCACGTACGCCTTGACCTGGCCTAGCAACTCGGCCTCCGTCGGTGGTCGCTGCCACTGCTGCTCCCAGGTCTCGGCCAGGCGACGGGTATCTTCCGCCGTAACCACGACAGCATCGCCCCTATCGGCGCTCTCTGCACTGAACAGCCCTACTGCCAAGAACAGCGCGGTGCCGGCGAGCAGAAAGTGCAGCAGCGGCTCCCGCAGCAGGCTCGCGGATGGCGAGCGCTCGCCTACGGGCGGCAGCGAGCCTGAATCCTTGCTGAGGTTCTCAGGCATGTCAGGCATGTTCTCCGCGCCATGCGTGCAGTCGGGTCGGGTTGAGGCGCACTCCTGGAGTGCCGACACATCCTCACCCGGGCTCCCTTCGACCGTTGGCGATACTAGCGTGGCCCAGGCTCCGGAACGATGTTGCGGGCGAATACTTGCTCTTTCGCAGACTCACCCCGCCCCTCGAATCGGATCCGCTCAAACCGCGACGGAGCGGTGCGCATCTAACCAGATGCAGACGGCGCGAACGTAGCCGGCGACTGTAGACATACCACTCGCCGGCCGTTCGTCCAGCGCTCGCGCTAGAGCCATGCTGACTGCACGCGTTACTCTGACGTCCCTTTGGAGGAGCATGCAAAGCGGCGAGTCGCTCGGTCCCTATCGCATCATCAAGCCCCTCGGCGCGGGCGGAATGGGCGAGGTCTGGCTTGCCGAGGACACTCGCCTACGCCGCCGAGTGGCGGTCAAGGTGCTGCCCGACGAGTTTGCTCGCGACGCGGATCGACTCGAGCGATTCGAGCTGGAGGCACGCGCCGCGGCGGCGCTGAACCATCCGCACATCGCCGCCGTGTATGACGTCGGGCGCGAGCGTGGCACGCATTTCATGGTGCAAGAGTTCCTCGACGGTCGATCGCTCGGCGACAGCCTGGCCGACGGATTGCTGCCGACGGCGCGCGTCATAGCGATCGCCGAGGAGGTAGCCAGAGGGCTCGCGGTGGCGCACGCCGCCGGCATCGTGCACCGAGATATCAAGCCCGACAATCTGTTCGTGACCCGCGACGGACACGTGAAGATTCTCGACTTCGGCCTCGCCAAGGCAGCGCCGCCGAGCCGAAGCAACTCCAGCTCTAGCTCGTCGAGCTTCTCGCGGACCCCCACCTCGCCAAGCCCCACCGGAGAGCGCATGGTCGGCAGCGTGGGCTATATGTCGCCGGAACAGGTCGAGGGCGCGCCGGTCGACACACGGACCGACGTCTTTTCCTTGGGCTGCGTGCTCTACGAGATGCTGTCGGGCGGACACCCGTTCAAGGGGCGCAGCGTGCATCAGACCATCGACCAGGTGCTGCACGACGATCCCGCACCGCTGGCGGATCGAGCGCCCGAGGCGCCCATCCGGCTACAGTGGATCGTCGCCAAGTGCCTCGCCAAGGACCCGGACGAGCGCTACCAGGGTGCCAATGACCTGGCGGTCGACCTACGCGCCGCGGCGCGCGACGTGAAAGCCGGGCTGCGCGGGCGGGGCGCGGTGAGCGGCCGTGACTGGCGCCCGTCACCCGTGTGGGGGGCCCTGGCGCTTCTCGCAACTGCCGCCGTTGCTACTTGGGCAGGACTGCTGCTGAGCGGTGAGACGCCGACCACCGAACCGGTGTCGCGGTACTTCGTCAACGTCCCTCCGGGACTCCAGCTGGCGCTTTCGGACATGCGCCCGGTGGCGCTATCGCCCGACGGTTCTATGCTCGCCTATGTCGCGCTGCACGGGGGCACCACGCAGATCTACGTACGCGAACGAGATCGTTTCGAGGCGGCGCCCGTCGTCGGCACCGAAACCGGCAGCAATCCGTTCTTCTCGCCTGACGGGCGCTGGCTCGGGTTCTTCTCGGGTGGCAAGCTTCGCAAGGTGGCGCTCGGGGGCGGAGCGCCGATCACCTTGGCCGATACCAGCTTTCAGCCGCGCGGCGCCAGCTGGGGTAGCGACGGTAACGTCGTGTTTGCAGGCAGCGGCGGCACAGCGCTGGAGCGGGTCCCCGCCGACGGCGGGCCGGTCGAGTCGATCACGACGCTCGACGCAGCGGCCGGAGAGACCGGACATCGCTGGCCTCACGTACTCCCCGGCGCGGAGGCGATGCTCTTCGCCATCGGTGGAGCGGACGACACCTCGTCCGAGTCGGCGACCATCGCGGTGATGCGGCTGAGCGACGGGTCCGTGACGCCGTTGCTGGAGGGGACCGCGCCGAGCTATCTGGCGACCGGTCACATTCTCTTCGTACGTGCTGGCTCCCTGCTGGCAGCGCCGTTCGATCTGCGGTCATTGCAACTGACCGGCCCGGCAGCGCTCGTCGTCGAGGGGGTGGCGATGCGCCCCATCTCCGGCGTTGCCTACTACGCGGTCTCCGAGTCGGGAACGCTGGCGTACGTGTCGGGGTTGGGTGTGGCGTCACGGGCTCTCGTCTGGGTCGACCGCGAAGGACGAGAGACCGGAATGTCGACCGAGCGCCGTGCCTTCGAGACACCGCGTCTGTCGCCCGATGGCGACCGTGTCGCGGTCACCATCCAGCCAGAGGGCGGAAACCCCGACGTCTGGGTCTTTGACATCGACCGCGGCACGACGACTCGTCTTACGTACGACGCCATGAACGGATTTCCGGTCTGGGCACCGGACGGGCGGCGCATCGCTTTCACCTCGAACCGGGCCGGTGGATTCGATCTTTACTGGAAGCTTGCCGATGGCAGCGTCGAGGCTGAGCTGCTACATCGTAGCGGCAACCCGCTCTTCCCCGACTCGTTCTCGAGCGACGGCCTGACGCTTGCCTACACCGAGGATAGTCCGGAGACTGCGTCGGACCTGTGGGCGCTCCAAGTGCGCGGAGACTCCACGCCGGTAGTGCAGTTACCGTTCACCGAGAGCAGCGGTGCTTTCTCGCCGGCTGACGGCTGGCTAGCGTACGTTTCCGATGAGTCCGGTCGCGACGAGGTCTTTGTTCGGGGCTATCCCGATGGCGGTCGCTGGCAGGTATCGACCGGAGGAGGAACCGAGCCTGTTTGGTCGGGCGACGGCGACGAGCTCTTCTACCGCAGCGGCAACCGGATAATGGCTGCGCGGTATCCGGTAGCGGCGAGCTCCAAATTGGAACCCCCACCGAGCTATTCTCCGGGCCCTACTCGGTCGGCGCGGGCTCGGCGAACTACGCGGTGCACCGCGATGGCCGCTTCCTGATGATCCGAAGCGAGACCGCAAGCGCACCGACGCTCGTGAACGTCGTCACCAACTGGTCTCTCGAGCTGGACCGCGACGTCCAGGGCGGGGGGTCACGATGAAGTCAGAGCAAGCGCGAGGCTGGTCGACGCCGAGGTAGTAGGAGCGCCGTGCTTCGGGCTGGCGCTGGCGGCGGCGAACTGATCTCGACACGCCGAGGGAGGCTCAGATCCCTGCCCGCTCGACAAGTCCACGTGCCTCGCGACGCGCCTCGCGACGGATCTCGTCCTCGTCCCAGAGCGCCAGCCGTCCTTCCGACACCACCTGCTCACCGGCAAGCCACACTGCCCGGATGTCGGCGCTGCGGCAGCAGTACGCCAACGTCGACAGCGGATCGGGCGCCGGCGTGGCATGCGTCCCGTCCAGGCTGACGAGCAGCACGTTCGCTATCGAGCCCGGTACCAAGGAGCCCATCTCGGCTCCCCAGCCGAGTGCCTGGGCGCCGCGACGCGTGGCCATGTCCAGCAGCGTCGATGCCGGCATGGCCAGTGGGCCGTGAACCGACTTCTGCAGCATCGTCGCGAGGCGCATCTCGCGGAACATGTCGAGCGTGTTGTTGCAGGCAGCGCCATCGGCACCTAGGCTCACGGAAACGCCCCGATCCAGGAACAAAGGAACCGGAGCGATGCCGGAGCCCAGCATGCAGTTGCTGCCGGGACAGTGCAGCACGTGGCTGCCGGTAGTTGCCAGCGTATCGACCTCGTCCTCGTCTACCCAGATACAGTGGGCTAGCCCGACGTGGTCGCCCGCCAGCCCGATATCGGCCAGATAATGGATGTTGCGTCGGCCTGTCCGTTGCTCGACCAGCGTCACCTCATCGCGGTTCTCCGACGCATGGGTGTGAACTCGCCAACCGCCGGTCTTCGCCAGCACGGCCACTTCACTCATGCACGCGTCGGTGCAACTCACGGCGAAACGCGGGGCGAGGCATATGCGGATCCGTCCACGGCCTGATCCGTCCCACAATTCCACCAGGTCGACGGCTTCGCCCAGCGCCGTCTCGGTGGGTTGCAGCAGCTCCGGCGGAGTGGTTGCGGGATCGTCCATGAGGCACTTGCCAGTAATCGCAAACATCCCCGACTCGGCCAAGACTTCGATCACGGCACCCGTGTGGTGCACCGATTCCATCGTCTGCACCGCCGTGGTGCCGCTCAGCAACAGCTCAGCGACCGCCAGGCGAGCGCTGGCGCGAATCGATTGCGGCGTATGGGCCGCCTCGAGCGGCCAGACACGCTCACGCAACCAGGTCAGCAGCGGCAGCTCATCGGCGATACCGCGAAACAGCGTCTGGCACAGATGCACATGCGTCTGCACGAATCCCGGTAGCACGGCACAGCCGCTGGCGTAGATGACACGGGCGCCCTCCGGCGGGTCGTCGACAACCCCCACTCGGGCGATCCGGTCGCCCTCCATCAACAGGTCGCCAGGCTCGGCCCGGATGCCGGACTCGCCGTCCGGCAGGATCAGCGTGCCACCGCGAATCAGCGTGGCGTAGGGTCCGGTGCTCACCGCTTGGCTCCTGCGTGATTCGCCGCTCGGCTGGCGGGTTACCGAGCGATGGTCGCCTCGAGCTTGGCAACCACGTGGTTGATCTCGAACATCGATTCGGGGTCATCCGCCGAGGCCTCGAGTCGCACGACATACTCGGCAACACGAGAGTCGTCGGCCACGGCATAGAGGACCACCCCGAACGAAGATCTCGCAGCGCCGGCTGGCGAACCGTCGTCACCATCGTCGGCGAGGTGCCGCTCGAGCTCGACTCGGTAACGAGCCAGGCTCGCCCGCTGCACCGCGGCCAGCTCGGGGGAACGGAAGATCGCCGATCGTAGCTCGCGCACTATGGAGGTGAGCTCGCCATCCTCTTGCAGTCCGTCATCGTCGGCGCCGAGCCCGACCACCATCACCGACGGGGCGGCAAGCCGCCTGGTCAGGTCCGCGGGCTCATCGGAGTAGTGCCGTAGCTCCTTGAATAGCTGGTCGACCTGGCGCTGGTCATAGCCAGCCTGGATGGCGGCGATGCCGTGCGTCCAGGCCGCCTCGAAGTCGGCCAGCTGCCACCCCACTGTGGCGATCAGATAGTACAACTCGGCGTCGCCCGGGTTGAGCTCCGCGGCACGAAGAAACGAGGCCTTGGCCCCCAGGTCGTCACCGAGCTGCACCTGCGTGCGGCCCAGATGATAGTAGGCAGCCCAATAACGATCGTCGCGCGCCAGGATCGCTTCGATGTCAATCAGGGCGTTGATCGCGTCGCCCTGCTCGAGCTTGGATACGGCCATCCGTAGTCGCGTGTCGAGCTCCGATTGCGCCAGAGCCGGCGCCACCGTCACGACCGCGAGCAAGGCAATCAACAATCTCGACCGCATCGAATCCCACCCCCACTACGCCCTAGCTTAGCAGGGCTTGGCAGGCGACCGGCAGCCGGACGGCACCCACCGCGGTGCGTTTTGCCGCCTCAAAACCGCGATGCTATGCTTGCCGACTCAGTCCGAGCTTTCTTCTAAGTGCGCCCCTAGCTCAATTGGACAGAGCGTCTGGCTACGGACCAGGAGGTTGGAGGTTCGAGTCCTCCGGGGCGCGCTTCGTTCTTTGGCAGACCAACGGGGAAGAGTGATGGTCTGCTTGACATGACGAGTCGCCTCGACGTCGACGCGTGGATGCGCCTGGCCATCGGCGAGGCCAATCAGGCGTCGGAGGAGAGCGAGGTGCCTGTCGGTGCGGTGCTTCTACGTGGCGACGAGCCGATCGCCGTCGCCCACAACCGCACCGAGCAGCTCGACGACCCCTCGGCGCATGCCGAGATCCTGGCGTTGAGGCAGGGCGGTTGCGCAACCGGGGATTGGCGCCTCGACGGCACGACGCTCGTGGTTACGCTCGAGCCCTGTCCGATGTGCCTGGGGGCGATCATCCTGGCGCGCGTCGAACGTCTTGTCTACGGTGCGCGGGACCCCCGTCTTGGGGCCTGCGGCTCGGCCATCGAGCTTCCCGACCCGGCGCTGGCGCCGCATCTACGTGAGGTCCGTCACGCCACGCATCCTGACGAGTGCGGTGAGCTTCTGCGCGCCTTCTTCAGGGAGCGTCGCGCGGGCGCCGACGCCGGTTGCTAGCGGGCTATTCCTGGGCGCCTGTGCCGTCTTCGCCCGGCCCGGTAATCAAGAAGAGATCGTCGGTGGTGCCACCGTGACCGTCAGGGCCATCCGACGTCAGGGTGTACTCGTCTTCCCGCATGCGGTACCGCAGGCCGTTGCCCCACCCGTCGATAAAGCCGGTCTCCGGTGGGGAATAGTAATCGGGAACGAGCTCACGCAGGCCAACCAGATCCTCGAACCGCGGATACGCCCCGGTTGCGGTGCGAAAGACGGCCAGCGCATCGGACACCTCCTGCATTAGCGCCAGCGAGTCGCCGATCGAGTGCAGCTGATCGGTCGTGTACGTGTTGCCGCCCATCTCGGCCCCATCGACCGCCCAGGCCGACTCGCCCGCCAGCAACAGCACGGTCACATCGGAGCCGGCATACTCGGCGCGGACCCGCGCGGTGTTCTCGACTCTCTCGACACCACGCACCTCCACCTGCCCAGCGGCGCGCGGGAACGTAGTGTTGAGCAGTGCCTCGATCTCATCGGCGGTCGGTGTTGCCAACTCGGATGGCCCGCAACCGAATGCGACGATCGTCAGAAGCAAGAGAAGGAACTGTCGGGCGCCTCGAGAACGGTCGAGCATACAGTCTTCCTAGCCAGAACCTGGGTTGGTGCCGGACGTCTCTCGCCCGGCTCGTCGATATTGTATGCCGGTGAACAAGTCGACCATGGACTGCACCGGGAGCTGCCGTAGCCGTCCGATAGGAGGCAGCTCTAGAACGTCATTACCACCGAGCCGATAATCAACCGGTCACTGCGTCCGACGATATAGGGTGCCGGCGGGTTCTCCGGAACGCTATCGATGACCAGAACCGGCGGTACGTTGTCGGTGCGCAAGATGCCGCTGATGCGCAACGCGAAGAGTTCGCTCATGTGGGCGGTGATCGCGGCGCGGCCGTTGAAACGATAGTCGGTGGTGTGCTGCAGGTCGGCGAGGAACTCACCGCCGAACGTCAGCTCGGAGTTGGAGGAAAGCTTCATGCTCACATCCAGCCCCAGACGACCGGCCACATAGTTATCCAACGGTGCGGAAACCTGAGTCTCGCGCGTCAGGCCGACACCAGCCTCACCCACCACCGAGGCACGGGCGTTCTCGAGAAATCGAATTCCCAGACCGGCGTGACCCGTCAGCCGGTTGGCGATTCCAGCGGGGCGATCGCGAAACCAATCACCACCTAGGTACCAGAAAGTGTTGCCCATGAAGTTCTGACGGTACTTGACGCCGAACTCGTAGCGTTGCGCCGTCGCCTCGCTGATCAGGCTCTCGCGCACGGTACCGTTGGGTCGATTCGTCAGTGAGCGCTGCGTAGAGGTCGCACGGTAGATCTCACCGAAGATGATGATCTCGGAGTAGTCGCCGTTGATCGTGAACCGGTCGGTCACCGCCAGGGTCGTACCGGTGCTGTTGCCAGAGGCGTTAACCAAGGCTATCTGCGCCTCATTCGTCCAGGCCTTGCTCGGCGGCGACCCGGCCACGTCCTGGGCGAGCGCCGGTACGGAGAAGACGAGGGCGCTGAAGAGACAGAGAGCAGCCGCACGTTTCCAACGCGAGTCGAACATTTCCACCCCGATCTGTCGCGCCACGTCAGCCTGCACCCGCTGCCGGCGTCGCATGTGCATTCGACCGCCCCGGTTCTCATAGTCAGGTTAGTAAGGTGACCCAGCCCTGTCCAGGCACACATGCTGTCCGCGATGGTGAAGCGGCGGGCGCCGAAGCGCTGCTGCCGGCCTTGGTGCGCGCCTCTAGTCAGCTCTCGGGGCACCTGCCGGACCTCCAGCGAATAGAATCACCCTCGCGCTCGCGCCGCGTCGGGCGCGTTCCGCGGAGCTTGCGTCTTGTCGCTGCAGATCGGCACTCTCCTCTGCCTGCTGACCATCCCGTTCGCCGCAGTGAACTCGCTGCACCATGCGCTGGCCCAGCGCCCGGTGCCCGGCCGAAAGCGCATTCACGCGGTGAACCTGATCGTCGCCATCGGATTCTCCGCACTAGCCGCCGGCACCCAGAGCAGCCCGGGAGACACCGCCAGCGCACTCGTCTTCGCCCGCCTGTGGCTGCCAATCGTCTATTTCTGGTGGGCCTACGCATGGGCCGGGCACACCTTGCACCTCTTTCACCCACCGGAGTTCTCGTACGATCGACCGCTCATCAATGTGGAGCAGCGACTCTTCGGTAACCCGAGTCTGTGGTTGGGTCGCAACCGACCGGCGTGGCTCAACGAGTTGATGCAAATCTCCTATTGGCTCTATCTCCTCTATACGCCGTTTCTAGGTATTGCGCTGTATTCGGCAGGCGATTTCCGGCGCTTCGAGGCAATGGCGCTGGCCGTGTGTCTGGGCTACGCCATCAGCTATTCCGCCTATCCCTGGATGCCTCTGTGGGGGCCGCGCTGGGCCTTGGTCTCGGAGGGCCTGCTTCCCGAGGACGAGCGACGGCTGCCGGGATACCTGATCAGTGGTTGGACCCATCGGATCATGTGGAGCTCAACCGCCCACAAAGGGGGGGCGATGCCCAGCGCCCACAGCTCTACCTGCCTTGTATTCATTGTCTGGTGCTGGCGGATCTGGGGCGCGAGCGGGGCCGTCGCCGGCGGCGTGGTCGGGGGCTTGATGTTCGTGAGCACCGTATACGGCCGGTACCACTATGTGGTTGATGTGCTGGTCGGGGTTGCCGTGGGTCTGGTGTCGCTCGTCCTGGCCGATCTGCTGGTGCTGTAGCTAGAGCGCCGCCATCAGCAGCAGGAAGATGGTGGTGTTGATCGCGTGGCTGGCGAAACACAGCGTGCAGCGAGCCCGAAGCACGTAGACCAGCGAATGCGACAGGTACGCAGCCAGTCCGACCCCCACGGCCGCCGCCGCCAGGTAGCCGTATATCCAGGGACGTTGGAAAACTACTCCCTGCAACAGGCCAATGATCAGCCCCAGGTAGTAGGCCTGCCCGAGGACCGAGTTGGGTACGCCGAACAAGCGTGCCTGCGGAGTGAACACGACGAGCGCACAGGTGCCCTCGTCGAGTCGACAGATGGCCGGGATCCACCGCGAATCTGGCTGCATCCAACGAAACACCACCGCGGTGAAGTACGTGGAGATCAGCAAGCCGATCAGTGCCAGGACGAAAAAGAGTGATTCGATCATCGCTCCTCTCAGCCTAGTATTGATGTGGACAGAACGTCCCAACGCAGGGAGGGCTGCTTTGAGATCGTCTACGGCAAACCGCTGGCTACACGCCCCTGGCATCGCAGCGACCCTGACCCTCGGGGCCTGCGCGCCGGTGCCAATCGGAACGGTGCGGCTCGTCGATGGCGATACCGTCGAGTTTCCGGCTACGGTGCAGTCGAGCGCCTTCACGCAAGGAGACACCCCTGGCTACCATCTGGTGGTGTGGCGCGGTGGACGAGCCACCGACCATGCCCTCTTCCTTGCCGGCGTAGACGACGTTCAGGTTGTCGACGCTCTCGAATCGCTCGGCGCGGCACCCGGCGACGCGCTTACCATCGATACCTGGGAACGGCGCCACGATTCCGAAGACACGGCTCCAGATCGAACGATCGAGGGTCCGCGCGTCGAGCTGGAGTTCTCGGTGCCGGGTACCCAGAGACCGCTGAGCCTCGACGAAGTCCTCGACGACGTGGGAGATCGCGGCTTCGACATGCGCTTCGGTGGCCATCGGGCCAACATCGCTGCGTGGCACTCTGGCTGTGTGGTGTGCCTCTATTCGTGCCCGGGCAGCAAAGTAGGCAACGCCGCATACACAGTGCGCGATTTCGTCGCCGGTGGGCCGCACTTTAGGGTGCGCCCGGGCGTATTGCCCGTCGACGGATCGGAGGTTACGGTCCGACTACGGCTGGTCGAAGGGGGGGCCTCATGAAGCTGCTGCGCCGGATCGTCCTGTGGGTGGGAATCGGCTTGATGCTGACGGCCGTATTCAGTTGCGGGGCAGCCCCGGTGCGCTGGTACCTCAAAGAGGCTTCGCCCTGGCGCGTGCTGGTCGTCGACAAGACCGTGCCGCACCCCGACTACCGCGAGCACAAGGCGCTGTTCTGGGTACTGCGCCACGACAAAGTAGGCAACCCGACAGGTGAGCGGGGGTGGCCTCTGAACCGCGACTACATCGGCTTCAGCCCGGATCCCGACGACACCCAGAGCCACGGCACCTGGGAGGATCTCTCGCCAGGCCACCTGGCCAACGCCAACATGCTCTACCTCGCCGACAGCTATGGCGTTTATCGCGGCGACTATGAGAGCGAGCGCCCCAACATGGCCGGGCTCGACTACTCGGCGCTGATTTACGGCGGACTCAAGGATCATGAGGTGGACGCAGTCGAGGAGTTCGGCGCGCGGGGAGGCCATATCGTTGCCGAGTTCAATACCTTCGCTTCGCCGACCTCCGGCGAAGCTCGCGCCCGCTTGCAGAACCTCTTCGGCCTCGACTGGAGCGGTTGGACGGGTCGGTACTTCCGCGACCTTTCCGAGGAAAGCGAAGTGCCGCTCTGGGCTTATCGGAACTGGAAGGAGCACTACGGGCTCGACTGGGAGCTCGAGGGACCCGGTTACCTCCTGGTGCACGAAGACACTCGTCTGTTCGTGCTGCGCCTCGGGCGCGAAATCGATGCGCCGGGGCTGACGATCGAGCGCCGCGACGGCGGTCGGATCACCGAAGACGTGACCCATGGCCTGCGCTTCAACTACTGGTTCGACATCGTGTCGGCCCGTCCCCAAGCCAGCGTGCCGGCAGACTTTCACCTTGCCGTCAACGAAGCCGGCCGGGAGACCCTGCAGCGTTTCGGCGTCCCCGACACCTTTCCCGCAGTGGTGGTCGCTTCGGAAGCGCCCCTGCGTGCCTATTTCGCCGGGGATTTTTCCGATTCGATCGGCACACTCGGGCCTCACTGGGCGGAAGGTGTGCCGTGGCTGAACCAGCGGATCGTCGGGCTTTGGTTCCCGAGCGGCGCCGACCAAGAGCCGTTTTACTGGGGCTTCTACATTCCGCTACTGCGAGGGTTGCTCTCTAGAGTGAGCCCCTGAGGGGTCACGCTATCTGAGCACGCGGTTGGCGGGAGTGGGTCTGCTTACACCGACGCTATCGACGTTGCTGCATCCGATGCACGGTTCGAGCGACGAACGCACGCGGCGCCCAGCGAACCGATAGCGCCATCAGGCGATTCTTGACGCCCGGTATGAACACCTGGCGCGCCCGCCACAGGGCCGCGTAACCGGCAGCGGCAACGGTTGCCGCGTCGGGCACCCCTGCCGGCACTGGAAGATCGTCGCGCCCGCGCGACACGGCACGAAACTCGGTCAACGTAGGGCCGGGGCAGAAAGCGCTCACTACGACACCTTCCTCCCGTACCTCCTCGGCGATCGCCTCGCTGAAGTGGAGGACGAACGCTTTGGTGGCGAAATACACGCTCATCAGTGGCCCCGGCTGGAAAGCCGCTGTCGAAGCCACGTTCATGATCCACCCGCGGCCGCGCCGACGCATTGCCGGCAAGCACAGACCGGTGAGCTCCACCAGCGCGCCGACGTTGACCTGGATCATCTCCAGCTGCCGATCGAGATCGGCGTCGGCGAAGCTACCTGAAGATCCGAAGCCAGCGTTGTTGACCAGCGCGTCGACCTGCAGGCCGCGTTGCTCAACGGTGTCATGCAACGCCCGCGGCGCGTCGGGCGCGGCCAGGTCCGCGGCCACGACGGCGACCTCCACACCATGGGTCTCGGACAGCTCCGCGGCAAGCTGCCGCAGCCGGCTCTCGCGGCGCGCAGTAAGCACCAGGTCGTGGCCATCGGCGGCGAATAGTCTGGCCAGCTCGAGCCCGATGCCACTCGACGCGCCGGTAACGAGTGCCGTGATCTTTGCCATCGTGGTCTGTCCCTCGCCGAGTTTGTTCGAGACGAGCCGACTTCCGGTCGGCTCCGGGATTCATTGAAGCGGCTCCCCTATAATCCGAGCGGCTGCGAGCCAACAAACCAACGGAGCTCAGCATGATCCGGCAACGCCGCATCGCTCTGGTGATCGCCTGCGCGATGACCTCCATTGTGTCCACCAGCACCGATGGCAGTGCCCAGTTTGCCACCCGTGCCGTAAGCCTGGCCGACTACTACGCGATCGTCGGCGTGAGCAGCCCCGCTGTATCCCCCGACGGGAGCGCGGTGGCGTTCGTTCGAACCGTGCCGATAGAGGCGGACAACGCGCTGCATCGCGAGCTCTGGCTCTCGGATCCGCGCGACGTAATCCCCCCTCGACGGCTCACCAGCGCTGCCTTCGATGCCGGCAGTCCGACTTGGAGCCCCGACGGGAGGCTGCTCGCTTTCACGTCCAATCGCGGGGCGACACAGGAGGTGCCGGGCGGTATCTGGTTCCTCGATATGCAACAGGGTGGTGAAGCGTTTCAGATCGAGGGCGTCGAAGGCAGCCCGGTCTTCAGCCCGGACGGAAGCTGGATCGCCTACACGCGAGCGACGCCGCCAACCGGCGAGGCGGCGGCGCGGACGCGCTCCGGGCGCGGCAGCTACGAGCGCGCGTCCGAGCTCGAACAGTTGCTGCGAGATCGCTTCACGGGCCTGATCTACGACTGGATGCAGTACCGGTTCGACCGCCGCGGCTATCTTCCCGATCCAGCCGACCCACTGGCGTCGCCGCCGCGCGAGGTGTACCTGGTGCCAAGGACCGGTGGGTCGCCGCGCCAGCTGACGCAGCTGGGATTCGATGTCAACGACGTGGCTTGGCACCCCGACAACGAGCGGCTCGTCTTCTCCGCTGACGAGCATCAGCGCGACGAGTTCACCTATGCGAGGCACGATCTCTGGACGGTTGATTTTGTGGGCAGTATCGAGCGGCTCACCGACGACGGATTCGTCAACTCTCGCCCGCAGTGGAGCCCCGACGGATCGACGGTCGTTTACCGCGGTGCCGAGGGGCTCGACGCGGTCATTGAAGCAGGACGCGGACACGGAGCACCCACCGATCTGTACGCGCTCGACGCAGCGGGTGGCTCGACTCGCAACCTCACCGCGTCGTGGGATCTGCGTCCCGGCGCCCATGTGGTCGGTGTCGACGGCACGATCCGCTTCAGCGCCGGGATCGGCGGTCAGAGCCATCTCTTCTCGGTGCCGGTGAGCGGCGGCGGCGTTCAGCAGCTCACCGAGGGCCGCCGATGGCTTTCCGGCATGAGCTTCGCTGCGGATCCGCGGACCTACGCATACACCTCGGCCACGAGCACCTCGCCCGCCGAGCTGTATGTCACCCGGCCAGACACCGGTGAGACGCAGCTCACTCGGTTCAACGAGCTCCTGATAGCAAACACGTCGCCACGGGTGGCGCGCCCGATCGAGTACCCGAGCAACGACGGGACGCCGATCGAAGGCTGGGTCATTCTGCCGCCGGGATACAAGCCGGATGGGGGCCCGTACCCGCTGATCCTGAATATCCACGGCGGACCGCACGGCGCCTTCGGCGAGCGCTACTCGTTGGACTACCAGCTGTGGGCCAAGGAGGGCTACGTGGTGCTTTATTCCAACCCGCGCGGGTCCAGCGGATATGGCGAAGACTTTCTCTGGGCGACCTGGGGCGGCTGGGGCAACCTGGACACTGAGGACGTGATGTCGGGTGTGGACTACACGCTGCGCAACTTCGCCATCGACCGAGACCGCCTAGGCGTGTCCGGCTACTCGTATGGTGGCTTCCTGACCAACTGGATCATCACGCATACAGATCGCTTCGCGGCGGCAGTCTCGGGCGCCGGGATCTCCAACTGGCTCAGCGATTACGGAACTGCCGACATTCCACGTACCAAGGAATCGGAGTTCTTTGGACCGCCCTGGAAGCAACAAAGCGGCGACCTGCTGTGGGAGCAATCGCCCATCAAGCACGCCGATGGAGTGTCTACTCCGACCCTGATCATTCACGGCGAGAGCGACCATCGCGTACCGATCGAGCAAGGCGAACAGATGTACACGGCGCTGCGCAAGCAAAGGGTGGCCGCGAGGATGGTTCGCTATCCCGATTCCTACCACGGGGGCTGGCGCCCCTGGGACAGGGTGCATCGGTCGTTCGAGGAGCTCAGCTGGTGGAACGAGCACCTGCAGGACTAGCCTGTCGGACGCGGCGATCGCCGAGATCAAACCTCCGTCTCGCGACTTGCGTGGCACTCTCGCTCGTCGTGTCGACGATGAGCCAGGCGCCGCAACTTCTTGCTCATCCACGCCCGTTGAGCCCTCGGCCGACGACGACCAGCCGAACCGCCTCGGCATCCGGCGGGGCGTCGATGTCGCAGCTACCACCGCGCTTGCTCACCGACACGAGCGGCGCAGCGCTGCCGTTCGAGTCCGACGCCGGCGTGTTGGAGTTCCTCCGCTCCGCTGAGATCGTCTCGCAGAGCCGCTACGACGAGGGCGGCCGGCCGATCGCCTTCGATGATGCCGACGAATTCGGACGCGGAACCTATCTGCTCCGCCTACGACAGGGCGATCTCGAGCTCGATGCGATCTTCCGCAGCATCGAGGATCGCCTCGGCGTGGCGCGCTTCGTGGACGGCAGCACTGAAGTTCACTTCCGCGACAGTGGTCTCTTCGAGTGCGCTGCCTACGAGCTCAGTGCCATGCTGGGTCTGTTTCAGGTGCCGCCTGCGGTGCGCCGTCGGATCGGCCCGGTCGAGGGAAGCCTGCAGATTGTCGCCCCGACATGGTTCAGCGAGTCAGATCGAGTAACCGGCGGACTTGCCGATCCTTCCTCTCAGCGCTGGAACAAGCAGCTGGCGACGATGAACGTCTTCGATGCGCTCATCGCCAACCCTGACCGCAACCGCAGAAACCTGCTGTACGACGAAACCTGGCGATTGTGGATCACGGACCACTCGCGCGCCTTTCGTGTGTCCACGCGCCTCGATGAGGCGCCGCTTCAGGCAATCGAGCGTTCCTTCTGGGTCAGCCTGGGTGGGCTTGAGTCGGGGGCGATCAGCGATGCCGTGAGCGCCTATCTGAGCGACGGAGAGCTATCCGCGCTCCTCGAGCGTCGCGATCGATTGGTGGCGCATTTCGAGTCGCTGATCGAGCAGCGCGGCGAGCCGATGGTGATGTTCGGCTACTGAGCCGAGGGATGGAGGCGGGGCACGAAAACCCGCCCCGATGCTATCCTAGGCGAGCTTGAATGCTGGTCCGGAGGGGTAGCGAAGTCCGGCCGTAACGCGCTCGACTCGAAATCGAGTTGTCGGGGTAAAAACTCGGCACGTGGGTTCGAATCCCACCCCCTCCGCCATTCTTTCGGTCAATGCGTGACTCCAGCGGTCCGCCGCGATCCGACCGCGGTAGCCAGCGCTAGCGGTTGCAGGCGCCGCGACAAGCGCTCGCTGCTCCGCACCGGCTCCCTGGGCGTTGACAGAGCTTTGACCGGAGCTTGGGGTCTTCATGGGAAGATTCCCAATATGGGAGTCTCTATGCGCATGTGGAAATCGCGGCCGCCCGGCTGGTCCGGTATTCGCTGGACATCGCGAGCGGGCCTTGGGCTGATCGCCGCGTTCATGCTGCCTATCCTCATCCTGGCGGTGGTCAGCATTGTCTCGATTGGTCAGCGCGCCGCCACCCGACAGCTGCTTGTCGAGGAACGCTACGTCCGCATTGCCGACCTCGTTTCGACGGAGCTCGACGAGGCCATGGCGGAGTGGGAGCGCGAGCTACTCGATGAGCTCGAAGAAGGCCCGTGGACCGAGAAGAACGTCATCCAGCGGCTGCATGAGGCCGAGCGCACGTTCCCCGCACTGCGCCCCATGCTGATGCTCGCTCCCGACGGACGCATCGTGTACCCGGTGCGGGCAAGCGACACGAATGTCGTGCCGAGCTTCTCGACCGACCTCGCTCGAACTCTATTGCCAACCGACGATTCCTCGGTATGGCTGTTCGATCGAGGTCAAGAGGCCGAGCTGTGGACGCAAGACCTGACGCTAGCAGAACGCATGTACCGCCGCGCCGTTGGGGCTGCCGTGACCGGCACCGATCGAGTCCGCGCGCTCAACGCACTGGCACGCACGCAACGAAAGGTCGGTCGTTCGAACGATGCTGTCGAGACCTACGCGCGCAATGTCGCGGGGCTCTGACCATTTGTCACCTTCCAGCGTGGCGAACCTGAAAGCCCACTCGTCGCCGCCGGCGGGCTCGAGCCAGCTCAAGTGCACTCTGTCGCCCACGGCGAACAGGTTGGGCTCACCGCTGCCGGGCGCCGACGGTGGGCTCGGCATCATGTGCGGCACATCGAGCGCGCGGTCGACGCGATCAACAACGACCGATGGATCATCGGCCGTTGCTCCGGCGCACGCCGCCAGCGCCAGCAGCGCGACAATGGCGGTTCTGAACACGGTTCTCCTCCGACCTCAGCGTGCGTAGCGACTCTCGCCCCCGATGATTGTCAGGTCGACCCGGGTGGCACGGATTCGATCCACCGGGACCTCGAGAATATCCTGCGAGAGAACCACGATATCCGCCAGCTTGCCGGGCTCGAGCGACCCCTTGAGGTGTTCCTCGAAGGCCGCGTAGGCGTTGTTGATCGTGTAGGAACGCAAGGCCTCCTGGCGCGTCATGCTCTGCTCCGGATAGAACGCGGTGCCGTCGGCCATGATGCGGGTAACCGACGCATGGAAGCTAACGATCGGATCGATGCGCTCGACCGGTACATCCGTGCCGTTGGTCACCAGAGCGCCCGAGTCGATCAGATCACGCCACATGTAGGTGTGGTACTTGGCCCGCTCGTCGCCCAGGCGCAGCGCAACCCATGGACCGTCGGAGGTGGCATGTACTCCCTGCATGGAGGCAACCACGCCGAGTTTACTGAAGCGCGGGACGTCGTCCGGATGGATGTGCTGCGCGTGCTCGATGCGCCAGCGCAGGTCGCGCCCGTTCAGGCCGGCACCATCGAAAGTGCGCTCGTACAGATCCAACACCTCGCGGTTGGCGCGGTCGCCGATGGCGTGCGAGTTCAACTGGAAGCCATGCTTGGCCGCAATCGTCGCCGTGCCTTCGAGTTCCTCCACCGGCACCAGTACGAGGCCAGGGCTATCCATGTCTGCGTAGTTCTCTAGCAGCCACGCACCATGCGAGCCGAGCGCCCCGTCGATCACCCGCTTGATGGAGCGGACGGCAAGGAAATCATTGCCCTCCGGAATGATTCGGTATTGCGGGAGCAGCCGATCCATCTCCTCGTTGGAGGGGCCGCGCACCATCACGTACAGACGGACCGGTAGTTCGCCCGCGGCTGCCATGGCCCTGAAACGATCGATGGAGGCGAACCCCGTGCCGGCATCCTGAAAGCTCGTGATCCCGTTGCTGAGCGCTTCGGCGCCGGCTGCCTCGACGCGGCGACGGAACTCCGCCTCACGATCGGCATCGGAGCGCTCCGCATCGGCCGCGCTCGAGACTTCTCTCACCAGCCCTTGAGCTCGCTCGCGCAGCAGGCCGGTGGCGCGGCCCCGGGCGTCGCGCACAATCGTGCCGCCGTCGGGGTCGTCGGTAGCGCTGTCAATGCCCGCCAACCTCATCGCCAGCTCGTTGGCGAAGGCGGCGTGGCCACTGGCGTGCCCGAGCACCACCGGGTTGTCCGGCGTAACCTCCGAGAGCCCGTCGTGTAGTGGCACGCCATCGACGTTCGGCGTCGGCGTCGAGTCCCACTTCTCCTGGTGCCAGCCGCGGCCGAAGATCCATTCGCCCGGTTCGGTCAGGCGCGCCGCCGCGGCGACCTTGGTAATGATCTGCTGCCAGGAGGTCACCGTCGTCAGGTCGAGGATCATCTTCGAGCGACCGAGGCTGAGATAGTGGCCGTGGCCTTCGATGAACCCTGGGATCGCCAATCGCCCGTCGAGCTCGATCACCTCGGTGTTGGCGTCGATGTACGCGGCGATCGCCTCGTTGCTCCCGGTGGCCAGAATCTGGTACCCGCCTACGGCGACCGCCTCCGCGAAGCTGAACTCAGCGTCGACGGTGGCGACCCTACCGCCGCGCAGCACGAGGTCGGCAGTCGACTGCGCAGACAGCATCGGTCCGGTAGCGCCGGATGCCGCCAAGATCGAGAGCCACAATGCCGTGGACGTTCGTCGATGCATGACTGTTCTCACTTCCCTTTCGAGCGCGCGGCGGCATCGGTAGCGATCGGCTCGCCGGCCACCGTTTCACGCCCTTCTTGACCGATTGACCCGGAAGCCGAGGCTCCCGCGATGATAACTTTGGTCCCTTACTGCTTACCGCTCGTTGTCGAGCTCCTCTACTTCAACCCGATGGCAAGACCATGCGCAAGACTCTCTTCACCTTACTCGTGGGCCTACTCGCAGCCACCGGCGCCGCCGCACAGGACACCGGCACTACCCAGGAACCGCGCCCGATGACAGTGGACGATGCTCTCGACCTGGTCAACGTGGGCAACGGTGTGATGTCGCCCGACGGCGAGTGGGTGCTCTACACCGAGCGAACGCTCACCTGGGACGACAACAAGTACGAGACCAAGGCGTACATGGTGCCATCATCGGGCGGGGAAGTGTTCCAGTATGTCGGCGAGGGCGGCGGCAGCGACTTCAAATTCTCACCCGACGGCGAGTACCTGACCTTCAAGCGCAGCGTCGGCGGCAAGGGCTCGGCAGCCAGCGCGTCGGGTGGTGGCGGTCCGTCTGCCGGGGGCCCCGGGGGGCCATCTGCCACGCAGCAGATCTTCTTCATGCGTACGCGCGGTGGTGAAGCTGTCGCCCTTACGGAGCACCCCACTTCGATAGGTACCTACCTTTGGTCGCACGATTCGAAGCGCATCTTCTTCGTCGCCGACGATGAGCGTGCCGAGGACGATCGCAAGGAGATGGAAAAGGGCGACGACGCGATCTTCGTGGACGAGGGTCCCAACGGTCAGAATCGCGGTCAGTGGTCGAATCTCTGGGCGTTCGATCTGGAGTCCCGGGAAGAGGAGCAGCTCACCGAGGAGCGCTTCCTGATCAGCAGCTTCGATCCGTCTCCCGACGGGAAGTGGGCGGCGCTATCGGCGCGTTATTTCAATCGACGCAATGACGCCGACAAGACGGAGCTGTTCCTGCTCGACCTCACGAGCGGCGACAAGACACGCCTGACGGAGAATCAAGCACCCGAGGGCGGCGTTCTGTGGGCGCCAAACAGCTCGCAGTTTCTCTACGGTGCAGCCGACGACAGCGCCTGGATGAACCGCAACACCAAGCTCTGGCTGATGGACGCAGAGCTCGCCGAGCACCGCAAGATCTCGGGCTCCTTCGACGGCGAGATCCGCAGCCCGTCCTGGACGCCCGACGGGCGCTACGTCCTCTTCGCGGGCACCGAGGGCACACGCTGGAACGTCTTCCGGCTCGACGTCGAGTCGGGCGACGTGGAGGCCATCACGAACCTCGACGGCGTAGTGGGCGGGCTGTCGTTCTCGGCCGACCGTACGCGGTTCGTGTACGGCTACACCGACTTCGATTCGCCCACCGACCTGTTCGTGGGAACGGTCGAGAACTTCGAGCCGCTACAGATAACCGACGCCAACCCACAGCTCGCCGACATGTCGCTCACCGACATGCGGCTCGTTCAGTGGGAGAGCCACGACGGCGTGGAGATCGAGGGGATTCTGCATCTGCCCCCCGGCCATGTGGACGGAACAGCGGTACCGCTGATGCTCAACATCCACGGCGGGCCGGCCGGGGTCTTTTCGAACAGCTTCCGCGCCATGTACCACATTTACGGCGGACTCGGCTGGGCGTCGTTGTCGCCCAACGTGCGCGGGTCGTGCTGCTACGACGACTACCTGCGCGAAGGCAACACGTTCGCGCGAGGAGACGGCATCGGCTTCGGCGATTTCCAGGACCTGATGACCGGCGTCGACGCGCTGATCGAGCAGGGGATCGCCGACCCGGAGCGCATGGGAGTACGTGGCTGGAGCTACGGAGGCATCCTCGGTGGGTGGACAATCACCCACACCGATCGCTTCAAGGCAGCCAGCATCGGCGCCGGCGTCTACGACTGGACCTCCGAGTACGGGCCTGGCTTCAACAACGACGTGCGGTTGTGGCACATCGGTGGAACACCCTGGGACAATCCCGAGGCCTGGCGCAACCAGTCGGCGCTTACCCACGCGACCAATGTGACCACTCCGACGCTGCTCATTCACGGAATGAACGACCTCACGGATACCGAGCAGCAGAGCATGATGTTCTTCACTGCGCTCAAGGACATCGGCCGGGCGCCGGTTCGCTACCTACGCTTCCCACGCGAGCCGCACGGCTTCCGTGAGCCCCGCCACCAGCGGCGCCGCGATGCAGAGGAGATCCGCTGGATGCAAGAGCACGTACTCGGGCAAGAGTGGAGTCCGGCCGAGCGCCCGACGGAGGACGCTCCGGCGGCCACCGACGCCGCAGACGGAGGCGAGGACGAGGAGGGGTCGCGCCCGTAGGGTGCCGCCGTCTGGAAGGCACTTGGCGACACGGCCGCGTCGGCTGAGTCTGAATCCTCGGGCCACACGAGCGACCGCTCTCTTCTGAGTCAACCAATGAAGATACTTCTCTGGGACATCGACGGGACGCTGCTGAACACCGACCGTGCTGGCATGTACGCGTGGCTGGAGTCGCTCGGCGAGGAGCATGGCAGCCCGGTAGACGCGGGGAACATGAGTCCGGCCGGGATGACCGACGGCGGGATTGCAATGGACGCTATCGTCGACGTGCTTTGCCGCGAGTACTCCGCCGAGCTCGCCGCGTCGCTGCTCGGCCGCTACGTCGAGCTCCTACCGGGCTGGCTCGAACGCCGCACGAAAGGGTTCATCCATCCCAACGTACCCGAGATCCTGGAAGCTGCAGCCGCACGTGACGACGTCGAGAATGCCCTCCTCACCGGCAACATCGAGGCCGGTGCCAGGCTGAAGCTGGGGCACCACAGGATCCTGGAGTACTTCCAGTGGGGCGCGTTCGCCGACCACGGCATCAAACGCCGCGACATCGCCCGCCACGCGCGCCGCCAGGCCGAGGCGCGACACGGCGACACAATCGAGGCCCTGTACGTGATCGGCGATACGCACCACGACATTGATTGCGGCAAGGCGATCGAAGCGCGAACGATCGCGGTAGCAACGGGACCATTCAGCGCCGCCGAGCTAGCCCACCACGAACCGTGGTGGGCCATCGACCAGCTGCCCGAAGCGGACGCATTCCTCGCCCGGCTCGACAACGGCTGAGCTCGACTGGCTCGGTCCGAGCCGCCCGTCGCGGCACTAGCCCATTGCGTCGGGAGGTCGTGCCGTCGCCCGGGTACGCCGCGGGCGCATCAACACGAGCAGGGCCAAGGCACCCAGCCCATAGTCGTGGAGCTGCGTGAGCACGTGGGTGGCAAAGCCGGACAGCACGGCCTGATCCTGCGTCAGGCCCAGATGGGTGAAGCCGAGGGCGAAGGCAGCTTCCCAGGTCCCGAATGCACCCAACCCACTTACCGGGAGCATCGCCGACAACTCGGCACCGGCAACACCCAGGAACGATTCAAAGAAGCCCAACGAGCCCCATGGGACACCTTGCGGGACGAGGACCGACTGCAGGATCAAGTAGTGGGCTCCGAACTTGGTAATGCGGACGCCGCACGACAGCAATACAGCCGGTATCAGGTCGCCGCGGTGGTGCACCTCGACGACCTGGCCAGCGGTCTCGGTGAGTGTCGGCGCCCCGAGGACTCGGCCGGCGAGGCGCAGAGCCGGTGCCAGAAGCATCAGCGCCAGGACCGAGACGGCGAGAAGAGCCGCAGCAAGCACCGCCAGCGTGCCCCCAACCTCGATGCCGAACCCGACCACCACCAGGGCCAACAGCAACATCGGCGCGATGACCACCATGTCGAGCACCAGTGCCAGGAAGAACGAGCTAAGGGCGTCGGGCAGCGGCACCGCCGCGCGAGTCGTTACCAGCCAGACATAGACCAGCGTGCCGATACGTGCGGGAAGCAGATCGGCGACCATGCCGCGGACTATGGTGATCAAGGTCAGCGCACCGAGTGACACTCGCTCGTGCAGGAGTGCCCGGTAGCGCATGACGCGAAGAGCGATCATCAGCCAGAAGACCGCCACACCGAGGGCCAAACCGGGAAGCCAGGCTCCC
>DASCOT010000090.1:0-36453 GCA_036012155.1 Acidobacteriota bacterium | reverse complement strand
TTAACAACAGGGGACGGGTGGCTGCCGCTACGGTCTTATCTCCGTGCCACTGTCGAAGTTCCCCCTGATGATCTCGCCTTCCATGATGACCGCTTCGGGTCGAGCCTCGTGGATCTCGTAGCGATCGATTTCGAACAGGTTGCGATCCAACACGACCAGGTCGGCGAGCTTGCCTACCTCGATCGAGCCGAGCTGGTCCTCCATGCGCAACTGATAGGCACCGTTCCAGGTGTATCCCTTGATCAGGTCCTCGAGCGCCAGCCGCTCGGTCAGGGGCGGTCGGACCGGGGCCGTCTCACCTTCTGCCTCGTATTGGCGGTTGTGGGCAATCTGCATCCCCAAGTAGGGGCTGGCCCGACTCATTCCCGAATCGCTGGAAAAGGTAACGATGGCACCGTCATCCAGCAGCGGTTGGGTCAGCAAGGTCCTGCTGTAGCGCTCATCACCCAGGGCATAGGAGGTTGGGTCGTCGACGTTGACACCGTGCCATGCCGGCGTGTAGTTCGCGATGACGCCGAGTTGCCTGAAGCGCGGATAGTCGGCTGTATCGATGATGTCCAGGTGGCAGACTGTGACCCGCGTGTAGAGATCGCCGCCGAGCACTTCCCGGGCCGCCTCCACTGCGTCGAGGGCGATTCGGACGGCTCGATCACCGACCGTGTGTAGGTGCAGGTCGAGCTCGGCTTCGTGCAACCGAAGAAGGAAATCGCGCAGCTCGTCGGTACTCAAGATCGTATTGCCGCGGTTTCCTGGATCGTCGCTGTACGGTTCGAGCACGGCGCCCGTACGGATCTCGTTGGTACCGTCGAAGTGAAACTTGATGGTGTTGAAGCGCAGCCGGTCACCACCGTAGCTGTTGCGCAAGCGCAGTAGCTCGTCGACCGCCCCCTCTACTTGGTGGGGAAGCACGATGTGGTAGGTGCCTTCGTAGCGGAGGGGCAATTCTCCCGCCCTGTCGAGCTCGGCGAGGAATGAATAGACGGCCTCATTGTAGTAGCCGTTGCCTCCGTCGAAGAGCGACGTGACACCGTGGCTTGCCAGGTAGTCGAGGAACTCGACGATGCCCTCCCGGTTGGCCTCCTGGTCGACCTCGAAGAACCTCGCGCGATAGGGACGATAGGCGCTCTCCTTGATCCAGCCGGTGAGCTCGCCATCGGCGTCGCGAGCAAAGAGCGCCATACCGGGGATCGGATCCGCCGTGTCGCGATCGACACCCATCAATTCAAGCGCCTTCGAATTGACCCAGATACTGTGGCCGATATTGCTGCCCAACCAAACGGGCCTATCCGACACGATCGCATCCAGATCTCTCTTGTGGGGCCCTGCCTTGCCGTTGCCGTACAGGCGCACCGGCCAGCAACACATCACGATCCAGGGAAGATCCGGGTTCGCCTCTGAATACGCCTTCACGGCAGCCAGTATGTCTGCCTTGTTGGTGCTCGGCAGCCTCCCCGAAGGCCCGCTGAAGCGGCCCGTGCCCCCGGGATGGGTATGGGCGTCCACCAGCCCAGGAAGTACCAGTTTCCCTTGCAGATCGTGGCGGATGGTTTCGCGGCCAACGAACCCCTCTACGCCGGCATCATCCCCTACATAGACGAGCTTTCCGCCTTTGATCGCAACGGCCTCGGCCCAGGGTTGGTCGTCGTTCACCGTAAAGACCTTGCCGCCGTGCAAGACGCGGTCGGCAGGACCGCTGATACCGCTAGCCCCCGGCTGAGATGAAGGCTGACAGGCCACCGCGCCGAGGCTGATCAAAATGACACCCAAGAGGCGCGACGACGGCGTCTTGAGCGGATGATGCGGCCTCTTCGTCCGCTTCAGCGCGGCCTCGGTGCGTTCGTCATTGCTCATCGGGGGCGACCATGGCATGAAACTACACTCTCCGTCAAAGTCGGAAAGTACAACCTAGAACAGCCGATTCCTCGGTGTGCCGAACACGACGTGCTGACCCCGTGGCGGGAAGGACGCCTGATCTCGTGGCGGGGAGGTTAGCTTGACGTCGACCTCCACTATGATGAAGCCATCCGTACCGAGAGGCAGGTGAGAAGGAGCCGTGCCAGGAGATGTTCGAGGTAGGCTTGGTGGCGCATTGCTGGAGCTCCGGAGGCGAATGAAACGGTCGTTGCCGAACCACGTAGCCACTCGCCGCGGATTCAAGGGACCCTCTCCGAGGGTGCCCATAGCGGCGTCGGTTACTGTTGCGATCGTTGCGTCAGTGTGCCAGACGGCCTGCTCTCCGGATCCTGGATCTCCTGAGCCTGCACCCTTCCAGCTCTTGGAGGCGACGGTCTCCGAACTGCAAGCGGCGATGACGGCGGGCACGACCACGTCCCGGGACCTCGTCGAGGCATACCTTGCGCGCATTGACGCCTACGACCAGGCGGGGCCTCGGCTCAACGCGATCCTGACGATCAATCGGAACGCGGCCGCTGTTGCCGAGGCTCTCGATGCAGAGCGGCAGCGAAGCGGGCCGCGGGGGCCGCTGCATGGGATCCCGGTGATTCTCAAGGACAACTTCGACACGTTCGATATGCCGACTACCGGGGCAGCGAAGGCGTTGGAAGGCTCCATGGCGCCCGACGACTCGTTTCAGGCTCGTAGGCTACGAGAGGCCGGAGCCGTGATCCTGGCGAAAGCGAATCTGCACGAGCTGGCGTGGGGTTGGGAGACGTTCAGCTCGCTGGGTGGACAGACGCTGAACCCGTATGACCTGACCCGTAATCCGGGAGGCTCCAGCGGTGGCACCGGCGCCGCGATCGCGGCGAATTTCGCCGCGGTCGGAATGGGCACCGATACCTGCGGCTCGATCCGCGTACCTGCCTCACACAACAGCCTGGTCGGCATTCGCCCGACGCGCGGCCTGACGAGCGTCGACGGAATCGTCCCGCTGGCGCTAACGCAAGATGCCGGCGGGCCGCTGGCCCGCAGCGTCGAGGACGTGGCGATCGTGCTCGACGCCACCGTCGGATTCGATCCCAAGGATCCGGTCACCGCGCTCGGCGTGGGAAACGTTCCCGACACCTACACGCGCTTCCTGAAATCCGATGCGTTGCAAGGATCACGGATCGGAGTCTTCAGTGAGTTGTTCGGTGAGTCGGACGCGGATCAAGAGGTGAACGCCATCGTTCGCCGGGCGGCGGAAGCTATGGCGGCGCACGGCGCGCAGCTGGTCGCGATGGATAGTCCCACGATCGCCGGGATCTTGACGATGCCCGACCTGGAGATCGACGAATTCCGCGCCCATCTCGAGGGCTACCTGGCCTCTACGCCGGGCGCGCCGGTCAAGACACTGCGCGAGATCGTCGAATCGGGCTCGGCTCACCCGGGCGTGCGCGACTACTTCCAACAGGCCCTCGACTCCGACACGTTCGGCGGTGAGGAGCACAAAGACATGCTGCTTCGTCGCGGCGAGCTCCGTGTCGAGATCTTGTCGCTGATGGCGACACACAACGTGGACGCGCTCTTGTATCCGACCGTCAACGAGCCGCCTGCACCCATCGGTGAGACGCAAGGTGGAGCGATGCCCAACTGCGATCTCAGCGCCCGCTCAGGATTGCCGGCGATCACCGTCCCGGCGGGGTTCACGACAGGCGGTCTGCCCGCGGGGGTGGAGCTGCTAGGGCGCGCCTTTGACGAGGCTGCTTTGATCGGGTTGGCCTATTCGTACGAGCAGGCTACGCGCCATCGGCGGCCGCCTGGTACGACGCCTGCGCTGTCTCAATAGGGGAAGCGCCAACGATGCGTCAGTCTAGAGGGGCTGCCTGAATCCGGGCCGTGCGGTCGCCGATCACAACGGCGCTGTCTCGGCGGTGACGAGCGCCTCGACCGCCAGATGTGCCGCGCCGATAGCACCCTCGGTCATGGCGTCGGCCATCGAATCGGAGTTGGCGATGGCGATACGGCCGAAACGCTGCCGAGCGACGAGCCACGGACGACGCTTGGGGGGTATCTCATCGAGCCTCCAGGCGACCTGACCGGTCTCCGGATCATGGCCGTAAGCGTAGCCGTGCGGCCAGCGGTTCACGGTGATGGCCTCGATGTCACGGGCCGGGTCGAAGCCGCCGGCAGACAGCATCCGGCCGAGCTGGTCCCTGATCTTGCGTTCGAAGGTCTCGAACGTCGTCGCCAGCAGGCCCCTGCGAGCGGCTACGAACTGCTCCGCCGCCGGCCGTCCATGGGTCTTTGGATCCAGCGGAGCGCGCCACAACCGGACGACGATGGGCTCGTCGGGGGTTCGGGCGTTGCCGTAATCCCCGATATTGAGGGGTGGCGTCAGGTTGACGTCGTCGAAGTAACTGCCCGGACAACGCACGGCATGCGTGCCGAGCTCGGCGAAGGCCTTCCAGTTGCGCACCAGGACGTTCGTGTAGATCAGGGGCGCCTTCAGGGCGTCCGATAGCGCACGCTTTTGCCTGTCGGGCAGCTCCTCGCAGATCCAGGGAATGACCGCGTGGTAGCAGGCAAGCACGCAGCGACCGGCGCGAGCGCGCTGGGCCTGGCCGTGGCGGACGTATGTGACATCGACTTCGTCGGTGGACTGTGGATCGCCTCGGTGGCCCACCCGTACCGCCGTGCTCTCCAGCCGCACGCGGACCTGCGAGCCCTCCCGATCGAGCTTGCCGTAGTCGAAGCGAGCGGCAACGATGTCCTCCATCGTACTGCCCGGGGCGACTTCTGGAATCAGTGACCGTACGAGCAGACGCGCGATGGACGAGTTTCCATCGGGGAACTGGAAGAACGCGCGCTCCTCGCGTGCCTCGAAGCGCTCATCCCGGCCGATGTCGAGCCCCTGGGTGCCGGGCCAACTGCCGATGCCAGCCCAGGTGGATATGCAGTCATAGCCGATCGCCCAGCCGTTGGCCGTCTGCAGGAACGAGACCGCCTCGGGGCTGATCTTGACCACCTCCAGAAGGAAGCTCTCGTAGCTCGTGCGCTGCAGGAACTCGACCTTTTGCTCGGAGCTCAGGTGCGCGAGATAGTCGACGTCCGATTCATGCAACCGCACGATGTCCTCACGGGCCCCTTCGGACAACGGCGTGCGTGCCAGGAAGTCTCGCCAGGAGGGCTGGCCTTCCCCCACCGCCAAGCGATCGGTGCCGAAGGTCTCGCGATCGAAGAAGACCGACCGACGCATGCCGAGCGAGCCGTACAGATCTTCATCGACGAAGTCGGAGTAACGGTGCACGTCGATGCCGAGGCTGCGGATCAGGCTCTTGGCCGCGTCACCGTACCGGTTCAGGTTCGAGATGTTGATCGTGCCACCATGCGACAGCCGCATCGTGTCGCCGAGCCAGAACTCGTTGCGCTTGGCGTGACCGCCGAAGTCGTCGTGGTTGTCGAGGATCAGGATGCGAGCCCCGGGAACCGCCTCGCGGTAAAACCAGGCCGTCGCGAGACCGCTGATGCCGCCGCCGACCACGATCAGGTCATACCGTTCACCGGTGTCCTGCGGACTGTCCCAGCCCTTACCCTCGACGAGCTGGTGAGCAACCTCGAAGGAGCCTTGGTGACTGCCGCGCATGCCAGTCCGGATCGGCGGATACGCGGCCGCCGCCTGCGGGGTGTGTCCCAGAGCCTCGTGGCTCGCCAGGGCATCGGTCTGCGCCCACGGCAACGCCAGGCTGCCGCTCAGCGCTACGCTGACACCGGAGACGAAATCACGACGGGTGATTTCCCGGTGCATTCCCAGGTCAACGTCCCGATCTCTCATAGGCACCTCGACTCCACGGAGACATCCGTCACTACGGCGACTCTCACGGCATCGGAATCTAAGCATGGCGGCGCGGCTTTCTCCAGGAATCCGCTACCCAATCGATGGTCGGGCTGAGCCAGACGACGAGACATCGTCGCTGGAACCGGAGCCTCGATCGCTGTAGCGTGCCAGGAGGATCGACCAGCAGCGAGGGTGACGCATGAGAACCAAGGTGATGTTGGTGGTGGCGATGTTCGTATGGGTGAGCGTGGCCGGTACCGCTCCCGCCAGACGGCCGATGCAGGCCTCCGCAACCGTTCATCGCCTCGAGGCCTCGCCGCAGACCGTTGCGTGGGGGTACTTCGATGCGCGTCTGGCACCGGTGCTGCGGGTCGAGTCGGGTGATGTCGTCGATGTCGACAGCCTGATCACCTCAGGTCCGGATTCTCTCGAACGTCTGGGTGCTGCGCCCTCGGAGATCCAAGCGTCGTTGCGAGCGGTTTATGCCGAGGTCACCGACCGCGGCCCCGGTGGCCACATCGTCACGGGACCGATCTGGGTGGAGGGAGCGCAACCGGGAGATGCCCTCGAAATACGGATCCTCGACGTCGACCTGCCGATCCCGTATGGCTATCAGGCCTGCAGCCCGGCTTGGACCTTCGTGCCAGCGAACTGTGAGGAGCCGCGTAGTCAGCTGATCCGCTTCGATATGGAGCGCATGGTTGCGCCGCTGGAGACCGGGGTCGAGATCCCGCTGCGGCCGTTCTTCGGCATCCTGGGCGTGGCGCCGCCGCCCGAGGCCGGGCGGGTGAGCAGCAATCCCCCGGACCGTTGGGGCGGCAACATCGACAACCAGGAACTGGTGGCCGGGACGACGCTCTTTCTTCCGATCTTCGTCGAGGGCGCAAATCTCTTCGTCGGAGACTCGCACGCCGCGCAGGGCGATGGCGAGTTAGGGGGTACGGCGCTGGAGAGCTCGCTGCGCGGGCGGTTGCAGTTGATCGTTCGCAAGGACCTGCAACTCCGCTGGCCGCGCGCCGAAACTCCGACCCACTTCATCGCCATGGGGTCAGACCCTGATCTCACGAAGGCTACGGAGATCGCCGTCCAGGAGGCGATCGACTTTCTGGTGGAGACGCGGTCGTGGACCCCGGGAGAAGCGAACCGATTCGCCAGCATGGCGGCCGATCTACGCATGACGCAGATCGTTGACGACAGTCTCGGGGTGCACGTGATGCTACCCAAGAGCATCTTGGGTGAGCGTTAGCCGACGCTAGCGGAACCCGCTAGCGCTCGAAGACGACCTCGCCGCCAAGGATCGTTGCGTCCACCTGGATCCCGAATAGATCCTCACCGGCAAGGTTGCGCGGGTCATCGGAGAGCACCGCAAAGTCACCCAGCTTGCCAACGGTGATTGAGCCCTTGTCGGCTTCCTCCAGACCACCGCGTGCCGCCCACAGCGTGTACAGGCGCAGGGCCTCCTCGAAGGTCAGCGCCTCTCCGGCGGGCGCCCCGCCTCCCTCATCGACCGACACCATCGCCGCCGCGATCTTGCCAAGCGGAGCGGAGGAGCCCGGCACGGTCCCGGTGGTGTCGGTGATGCCGATGATCTCGAGCCCCTCCTCGATCATCGTTCGGTAGCGCGGCGTGCGGCGTCCCGGCCGGCCACGGCTGGGGGTTACGACCAGGCGCAATCCCAGATCGCGCAGCCAGCGCATCTCCTCGAGGGTCTCGACGTCGCCGCCGTGCTCGAGCCGATGACGATGGGGTCGGGGATCACGGCGCGTGGCCTTCTCGACGGCAGTCGCGGCCCGATGAACGGCCCCCGGTGTGATCACGTGCATCAGCACCTGGAAGCCTCTCGTGTGAGCCTGGAACACCAGGTCGTCAAGCTCCTCCTGGGTCCACTTGTAGTCTTCGAGCGGGTCCCCCAGGCCATTGCCCCCGAGCCCGTCAACGAAGAGCTTCACACCCCCCATACGGAACATATCGTCGCCGAAGCCGGAGACCAGCCCGGTATCGAGAAGACCCTGCAGCGAGATCATGTGGGGTACGTGGTAGTACATGCGCACACGCAAGGGCAGCTCGCCGGCGGCTTGTAGCTCGAGATCGGCAGTGATGTCGCTCGTCGAGTAGGGGACGGTATAGACGGATGTCGTGCCGTTGGCGACGAACATCGGCCCCACGTGCTCGCGGATCGCGGCCTTGACCTGTTCGATCGAATACTCGGGCAGCAGGTAGTACAGCTCGGTCGCGGTACCGGTCGGCACGCCGGAGGCGTCGCGATGAACGATCGCTCCAGGTGGCGGTGTCGAGTCTGGGTGCCAGAGCCCCATCGTGTGGATCGCTTTGGTGTTGAGCATGGTCACGTGGCGTCCGGAAAACACGACCAAGGGGTGGTCTTCGGTGACCGCGTCGAGATCGTGCCGATTCAGCAAACGGCCCTCGCTGACGCGCCTCTCGAGACCGAACGAGCCGCGCGCGATCACCCATTCCCCCGCTGGTGTCTCGGCCGTCTTGGCGCGCAACACGTCGATGACCTCTCGAAGGCTGCCGAGAGGGGGCGTGTGGACCTTTGCTTGGTAGGTCTCGGCGACGCAGGCTACTTCCAGGTGGGTGTGAGCATCGATGAATCCCGGCACGACCGTTCGCCCGGCAGCGTCGAAGATCGGCGCGGAGCCGGCCTGCGAGCGCACCTCGCTGCTGTCTCCGACCAGCATCACCCGGCCACCTCGAACGAGGGCGGCCTCGGCTTCCGGCTGCCCTGGCTCCATCGTGACGATCTTGGCGTTGACCACCGCCAGGTCGCGACCGCCGCTCGAGCGCTCGGCCGCGGATCCGACCGCTGGGTGTTGTTTGCCGGCTGCGGGCGACGTCGCACCGCCTGCGATGGCGCCAACAGCTGCTCCGAGCCTGATGAAGTCACGCCTTCTCACGCTGTCTCCTCGGTTGCCTGTTACCGGCGAGCCATCCCACGAATCATTCAACCATGGATCCACAGGTTGCTCCACAACTGTGATCCGTCCCCACGGCGGCCACGGGATACGTAAGGAAACGTAAAGGGCGCGTAAGGGATTCCAGGGAAAGCCTCGATTAGGCGTTGCGTGGTGCCACCGCCAGTTGACATCGGTCGCTGCGCGGTGCTAGAAGGCCCTGCGGTCCAGTTGACCCGTGCCAGGGGCCCAAGCTCCGCAAGGAGGGTCGCCCGGGTAACAGGAAACGGAACCAAATCATTGGAGCGACGAACCCAATTAGTTGGATCGACGGGTGTCGGGAGGCGCCGCTAACCTGCGGAGCGAGCCCGTTCCGTGCTGTATTCGCCTCCGATCCTGCGGCGACTGATCGAGATCATCGGACGGAACCGGCCAGCAAACGTAGGTCTGGCGCCGGAGCGTTGAGATTGCGTAAGCGTGCTGTCGAGCGAGACACCCCGAAAAAGGGCAACACGGCACACTTCTTGCAGGATTGCGCAGGTGCACATTAGTAGGTATCGCCCGTCCGGATGACGGGCACTCCCCAGGAGGATGTGGAATGCGTACCAAGCTAGCGGTCTTAGCAGTCGCTATGCTCCTTATACTCCCCGCGCAGGCGATGGCGCAGGGTGAAGGTTCGACCGGAAGTGTCGGCGGCCAGGTTCAGGACGCGGATGGCGCGGGGCTGCCCGGCGCCACCGTCACTGTCGAGGGAGCGAACCTGATCCAGGCATCTCTCTCGGTGACCAGCGACGTCGCGGGTGAATTCCGGATCCGTAATCTCAGGCCGGGATCGTACATCGTGACGGTTTCGCTCACCGGGTTCCAGTCGGTCGCCTACAACGTCCCGGTCAACGTCGGTGTAAACGCAGGCGTGGTTGCGGTGCTGGAGTTGGCAGGGGTCTCAGAGACGGTCACCGTGATCTCCGAGACGCCGTTGATCGACCTAGAGTCGGCATCGCTTACGACGTCATACGGCTCCGACCTGATGGAGAATGTTCCGGCGCCGCGTGAGTTCTCCGAGATAACGAACTTCGCTCCTGGCTTCGCCGACAAGGGAGCCTATGGTGCCGGCGGCAACCACTCCGAGGGTTCCAGCACGCATCGCATCGGTTCGGCAACCAACGGCTACCGGCTCAACGGCGTTGATGTCACCGAGGGCGACTGGGGTAACACCTGGGTCAACCCGAACGTCGATTCCATCGCCGAGATCCAGATCGTCGGGGTCGGCGCCAGCGCCGAGTACAGCAACTTCACCGGCGCGATGATCAATATGATCACCAAGGGAGGCACCAACGAGTTTCATGGCACGGCCTCAACCTACTGGGAGGGCGAGAGCCTGAGAAGCGACAACTCGGGAGGCATCATCGATCTCGAGCGCGGAAAGTTCTCCTACGACCGCGAGTACTCCGCCACTTTCGGTGGCCCGATCGTGCGCAACAAGGCGCTCTTCTTCATGAGCGCCGCCCGTCAACAAAGGCTCGATTCGATCGTCGCCGACGAGATCTGGAACGACGACGGGGATCCGAGCACCACCCCCGAGTCCGCCCAGCAGGGTAACGACATGTGGCGCCTGCACGGCAGGGTCGATTACTTGCTCAACGACAAGCACACGCTCGGCGCGATGATCAATCATGATCCGGGCGGCGGGACGAACGAGAGCCAGAGACCAGGTTCGCCGCTCATCGTTGGCATGGATACCGATATCTCCACCACGGCCTTCTTGTTCAGCTGGCAAGCCCAACTCGGCGACAACACCTTCACCGATCTGCGCTTCGCGGGCTATTCGGGGGCCTTCCAACGCAACCCGATCAAGTGTTTTGAGGGGCCTGCGTCTACCAAGCCGCCTGAAGCTTTCCAGGGGGCTGGCACCGGCTGTGAAGTACCCGACTACTGGTTCAACGGGTCCAGGAGGCTCACCCGCGGGTTCCTGGAGGACGAGGACAACTGGCGGAGAGAGGTCACGGCAACGGTGACCCAGTACGTCGACAACTTCCTGGGCGCCTCGCATGACGTCAAGGTGGGTATCGACTACAACGACAGCTGGTCCTCCTGGATCAGCAGCTATACCGGCGAAGGCGGTCTGTATACCTATGACTTTGGCTACGGCTATACGTACGTATACGGGTACTACTACGACGTTGGCCTCGAGGCCGCGATCGTACGCAGCTCGGCCTTTATCCAGGACAACGCCTCTCCTACCGACGACATCACCCTCAACCTCGGGCTGCGCTACGACCGGACGAACGGTTACGACCGCACAGGGGGAAGGGACGGGCACAGAACCGAGATAGGTTCTCCCTGGGCCCCAGCGGGATCGGGGCTGATCACCAAGTACTACAACTTGGCACCACGGGTTGGGTTCACCTGGGATTTCTCGAGTGATGGCAGTTTCGTCGGGCATGGCAGCTGGGGGCGCTACTTCGAGAAGGTCGCCATCGGACACATGTCGAGAGCCAGCGGCGGCGCGTTCCGCGAGTCGCTCGGTTACAAGCCCTATGCCGGGTACTTCTTCGATGCAACAGGGTTCTTCCCCGACGGCACCGACCTGGCCAACCTGACCGACGCACAGGCAATAGCACTGCAGAACGCTACGTTCCAGCCCGAGAACAATTCTTATCAGTCCGCCCCACAATTCCCGATCCCCGAGGACTTGAAGTCGCTCCAAACCGATGTCATCAACGTCGGTTTCGAGTATGAGTTCATCAACGACTGGGTCGTGGGCGTCGACTACATCCACAAGGACGACAGCAACTTCTACAATTACGACGACCAGATTGACCATCAGTTCACCCCCTTCGAATACACCGCCCCCGACACGACGCTGTTCGACGGCACCGTGGTGACCGGGCAAACACAAACGCTCTACGAGAAGGACACCGGGGACACTGACAACCACTTCACCAACAGCCCCTACTACACCCGAACGCACGACATCGTGTCGCTGACACTGGACCGACGGCGCACGGGTTCTGGCCTCAACTTCACCTCCTCCCTGACCTACCAGAACAACCGGGGAAGGAAGGAGAACGGGGACGGCCAGAGCGTCTGGGGAAGAGGCTTCGACCAGGAGGACAACCCGAACTTCAACGGCCACCCGTTCTCCGAGTCTGGCCCCTTGCGCTTCAGCAGGAAGTGGAGCTGGAAGATACTCGCCAACTACAGGCTGCCCGGAGGCATCCTTGCGGGTATGTACTGGAACCTGGCGTCGGGTCGGCCGTGGAACCTGCAGCAAAGGAACAGTCGGATTAACCGAAACATGAACGCCGACTACGGCAACACAAACATCGAGAAGGTCGGCAGCAGGCGGTGGGCCCCGCACAAGCAGCTCGATCTGCGGCTCTCCAAGACCTTGAATGTGGGGTCGGGAGCATCGCTCGAGCTGATGGTCGACGGGTTCAACTTGCTCAACAACGCCTCCCCGACAGGCGTCTCGGAGCGACGAGACCGGACCTACGTGATCCATCGCGACGCGTCCGGGGGCACAGTCTCCAGCGTCGGCGGGCCCCGTGATTCGCGAAGCATCCTGGCCGGGCGTCAGTTCAGGGTCGGGGCACGAATCGCCTTCTGATTCGCTGACCTACAACGACAAGCGATAACGCGGGGTGCGGTCCTCCGGGGCCGCACCCCGTCGTCGTTTTCTTCGATCTGCCGGTCGCAGCTCGAGTAGACGGTCTGCTAGGTGCCCGAGGTAGGCTGGATGCAGGTACGGTTCGTCATGCGCCCCGATGTTCTGGTGCGCACGCTGCTCGTCGGCCTCGCGTGGTCCTTGATACAGACGCCGAGCGGCGTGGAAGCGGCTCGCCGACCTGCCGCGGCCGCGCAGGACAAGCCCGACGTCATCGTTATCACCATCGACACGCTGCGGGCAGATCGCCTCGGGGTCTACGGCTTCGACGGGGTTCAGACGCCGAACCTCGATGGCCTCGCGAGACGGGGGGTCACCTTCACGCGGGCGATCTCACCGACCCCGCTCACCATGCCGTCGCACGCATCGATCTTTACCGGAACCTATCCTGCGTACCACGGGGTTCGCGACAACGGTGGCTTTGTCGTTCCGCAGCAGATCGAGACGATGGCGGAGGTCTACCGGGCCAACGGCTATCAAACGGCTGCCTTTGTTTCAGCCTTCGTGCTGGATGCCAGATGGGGTCTTGCTCAGGGGTTCGAGACCTACTTCGACTCGTTCCAACCACCGAGTCGGAACGCCTCCCTGGAGAGCGTTCAACGCCCGGCCGACGAGGTCGTCGACCGATCGCTTCGGTGGCTCGACGATCGACGACCTGGTCAGCCGGTTCTCCTGTGGGTTCATCTGTACGATCCGCATACTCCCTATGCACCGCCGGAGCCGTTTCGTAGCGAGTACCGAGGACGTCCCTACCTGGGAGAGATCGCCTTCGTGGATTCGCAGATCGGCCGGCTCATCAGCTACCTCGGCGACACCGGGCTGGCGGAAGCTGTCATCGTGGTCGCAGGTGACCATGGCGAGAGCCTGAACGAGCACGGGGAGCAAGAGCACGGTTTCTTTATCTATGAGGAGACCGTTCACGTTCCGCTGATCTTCTCGGGACGATTGAGCGGGGCCGCCGGAACGCGGCGCTCGGAGGTCGCATCGCTGGTCGACATCCTGCCGACCATGCTCGATATCAGCGGCTTGCCGATTCCCGCGGAGGTGCAAGGAAGGAGCCTTGCGCCGCTATTCGACCCCGCCGCGGCGGCACCGCCACGCAGCGTCTACGCGGAGAGTTACTACCCACGGCTGCGGTACGGCTGGAGCGAGCTACGGTCGATCCAGAACGACCGCTACAAGCTGATCGACTCGGTGGATCCCGAGCTGTTCGATCTGGTCGACGATCCGGACGAACAAAACAATTTGGTAGGTCGGCTCAACAGCGTGTTCCTGCAGATGAGCAATACCGCGGCAGCGATGTTCGCCGAGTTGGAAGGAAGCGCGAGCGCCGAGCAGACCGTTGTCGACGAGGAAACCCGGAGGCAGCTTGCCGCCCTGGGTTACCTGGGCGGCACCGCCGCAGCCGTCGACAACGACAACGCCGACTCGCCTTCTCCTCGGGCCAAGATCGGGGTTCACAATCGGCTCCTCGAGGCGTTCTCGTTGTTCCAGGAAGCAGAATACGACAAGGCTGAAGAGCTGTTGTTGGAACTGCTGGCCGGCGGTGAGGGGGCCATCGTGCACAAGACTCTGGCGGGCGTGTATGCAGAGACCGGCGACGAGGACCGGGCTATACAGCACCTTGAGGAAGCGTTGCAGATCTACGACCGGCTGCTCGATGCACACTTCATGCTTGGTCAGCTCCTTGCCCGCCGTGGAGAGCATGAGGAGGCGGCACGAGAGTATCTCCTGGAACTGGAGATGGCCCCGACACACGCCTCGGCCAACCTGAGGCTTGCCGAGGCGTATCGTAATTTGGGCGACACCCGGCGCGAGGAGCAGTCTCTTCGCCGCGCTCTCGAGCTCGACCCCGACCTCGCCGAGGCGAGTCTTCATCTGGCGAGGATCCATCTGCAGAGGGGAGAACGCTACGAGGAAGCGGTCGCCATTGCGGAGAGGGCGCTGTCGGGCGAGCTCTCGTCGAACGATCGAGCGCTGGGGCTTTTTCTGCTCGCCGATCTACATAATCGTCTGGGTAACGAAGAGCTCTCCGCCACCTATGCGGCCAGGGCCCAACGGATCCTCGATCAGTCGCAGTAGCAGCATGGAAGCCGAGCGAGTCGCCTGGACCTGAAGGTGGAGCGGGTCGTCCGTCGTGCTCCTCGACGCTGCTGGCGCCGCTCGTCAGTTCTGGCTCTCGAGTTGCTGCCGCAGCTCGTCGATGCGCTGGGCATCCGCCGCTCTGCCCAGCGCTCGGTAGGCGGAGGCGAGAACCTCGTAGGTCTCGGCGCGCTCCGGCTGCAGCTCACGCGCCCTCTCCAGCGCCGTGATCGCGCCTTCGTACTGGCCGAGTGTTGCCCTGGACAGACCGACGTTGAAGTGAATCAGGGCGCCGCCGGGCGCAAACTCGAGCGCCGCCTCGAAGAGCCTCAGCGCCTCGGCCGGATCGTCTCGGCGGAGGTAATAGAGTCCCTGCGCGTTCAACATGGCGATCTGAGTGGCGCGATTCTCGTCGAGCTCACGCTGGTTGGCGGCGCTGTCCATCTCCTGGAAGCGCTGCATCATTTGCCGACTCTGCTCCCCCTCACCGCTGTCGCGAAGGGCCAGCGCCAGGTTGTAGTAAGCCAGTCTCCGATCGGCATTGAGCCTGATGGTCTCGCGCCAGTGCGTAATCGCACCGTCCAGGTCGCCGGCCTCGTAGCGAATGGAACCGAGCAGGTCGTGCGCCTGCGCGGCGCAGCAAACCTGCAAGGTGAGAACACGTTGGAGCAACTCCTCGGCTGCCGAGGTCTCTTGGCGATCGATGCGTACCTCGGCGAGGCGCACGTACGCCCGCGCGTGGCGCGGGCGTACCCGGATGATCGCTTCGAGCTGTTCCGCTGCAACGTCGAGATCGCCCTGGTCCCGCGCCAGCGACGCGAGATCGAAGCGCGCCTCCACCGAGCCCGCCATCGTCGCCGCCTCGAAAGCGGCTCGTGCCTCCAACCCCATGCCCATCTGGAGCAACGTACGACCCCTCATCAGCTCGAGGTTCGGGGCCTGGCCAGCCGCGGCCTGGCACTCCTCGACCAGAGCGATCGTCTCTTCATGGAGCGTGAGACGGCGGTAGGTGCGACCGAGCGCCAGACAGGCTTCGATGCTCTCTGGGCGCAGCTCGTGGGCGCGCTCTTACTCCGTCGCCGCCCTGAGAACCGAGTCGATGCCGCCGTTCTGGAGCGCTGTCGCACCGGTCTGCATCGCCTGGTCGAACTCCTGCGCCTGCGCGAGTTCCGTTCCCAGCGCTGTTGCCGGGCCTGCACGTGATCCACCTGGCGAGGCCGGAGTTTCCGGAGTCGAGCCGCGGAGGTTCGGAACGGCCAGCAAACAGCAGACGACGACCAGCAAGCCGACCCGCACCACCGTTGCGCGCATGATCATCGCCGTGTGCCGGTACGCAGCTGGTTTCCGAGACGCGCGTGCTGGGTGGAGAGCTCGTTTCTCCCGAGTCGATTGTAGATGTCGGCGAGCAGGAGATGAGCCAGCACCTGGTCCTGCCGAGTGATCTCTTGCGGCACCCCCTGCGCAGTCGACGACTCGAGTCGCTCCAGCGCCCCCTCGACGAGCGATACGGCCTCGTCGAGGCGCTCGTTCTTCACCAGGTAGATGCGAGCGAGGAAAAGGCGTCCACTGGCGAACTGCGGATTGATCTCGAGGGCCAGACGCAGGTAGCGCTCTTCCTCGACAAGGTTGCCGCGGTTACGGTAGATGACGCTGAGGTTGAAGGCGGCTCTGCCGTTGCGCGGCGAGATCTCGATCTCACGGCGGTAGGCGGCAATCGCCTCGTTCGGCTGTTGCCGGGCCTGGAACAGCAAGCCGCGCTGGAAGTGCAGATCGGCGAGGTTATCGTTGAAACCGCGCGCCAGGTTCAGGTGTTCCTCCGCTAGCCTCAGCCGACCGCTGGCGAGCTGAACAGCCCCGAGCCCGACGTGCGCGCCGGCCATGACGTTGTTCGCTGGAGCATCCTCGCTGAGGCGCAACGCCTCGTTGAAATGGGCGGTTGCCTCGGTGTAGGAGCGCGTGGCTTGCTTGATACGTCCGAGGCTGACGTATAGCCGGGCGTCCGGCTCCAGGATGTCGATGAAGTCCAGCAACACCTTCTCGGCCTCGTCCAACCGACCGGCCTGCCTTTGCGTGCTGGCGACAAGGAGCACCAAGGCTGCATCCTCGGGCCTCATAGAGAGTGCGGTCTCGAAAGTCTCGATTGCCTCGTCGTAGCGGAGCTGCGCAACGAGCAGGTTGCCGAGCGACTGATGCGCATCGACCACTCCGCCATCCGCGGCGATGATCCGCCGCAGGGCCACCTCGGCCTTGTCCGGCTCGTTCTGGACGGTCAGACGGCGAGCCCGGAGCAGGTCGTTGTAGATCTCGATCTTGTCCCTCGGGTTGGCGCGCTCGACGCCGGGGGCGTCCGCATCGACGCTGGCATTGCCGATGTACCCGAGCGCGGCGAGCCGCTGGCGCGTCTCCTGGTCGAGGGTGACGGTGCCCGCCGGGTTGGCGTTCTCCTCGACTTGCGCCACCAGCTCCTCGGCCTCCCGGCGCAGCGCCTCTGCCGTGGCGGCGCGCTGTGGTGCGAGGTTCTGCTCCTCCTCGGGGTCCTGCAGAAGATCGTAGAGTTCCGGCTCGGGCGAGATGATGAGCTTGTGGGTGGGCTCGATGATCGCCTGCAGCTCGCTCCAGCCGAAATGCAGGCGTGGGTAGAAGGTCTCGGCATAGACGCGCTCGTCGGGACGGCCCTCGACATCGGCGTTGCTGGTAAAGAGCGGTACCAGGCTCTGGCCGTGCACCTCCTCGGGGGTCTCCAGCCCGGTCAACTCCAGCACGGTCGGCATGACGTCGATCAACGAGACCAGCTCGTGGCGCTGGACGCCCCGCGGCTCGTCGAATGGAGTAGCGATGATCAGCGGCACCCGGATGGCCGATTCGTACAGCAGCAGCCCGTGCTCGTTCTCCCCGTGCTCTCCGAGGCTCTCGCCGTGATCGGCTGCCACCACCACGTAGGTGTCGTCGGACCGGCCGGACTCGTCCAGCCACGAGGTCAGCCTGCCGACCAGGGAGTCGGTCCAGGCGATCTCGCCGACGTAGGGCCGGTCAGCGTATTGCGACCTGAAGGGCTCGGGGGGCTCGTATGGGGTATGCGGATCGTACAGGTGGACCCACATGAAGAACGGGGTCGTGTCGTCCTCGCGGGCCCACGCCAGGGCGGTGTCGACGACCTCGGATCCGGGGCGCTGCACGGTGCTCAGAGAGATCATTCGCTGCCTGGGCAGCTCGAAATCGTCGAAGTAGCGGTCGAACCCCTGGGCCAGGCCCCAGCGCGAGTCGAGGACGAAGGCTCCGACGAAGGCACCGGTACGGTAGCCGGCCTCCTGGAAGCTCTCGGCCAGGGTCTGCAACTCTTCCGGCGCCACATGCACGCCGTTGTCGCGCACCCCGTGGTAGGGGGGATGGGTTCCAGTCAACAGCGACGCGTGCGAGGGCAGCGTCAGCGGCGTCGAGGCGTAGGCGCGCATGAAAGTGACGCCACCGTCGGCAAGGGCATCGACAGCCGGCGTGTCGACCTCGTCGAAGCCGTACACGCCGAGACGATCGGCGCGCGTCGTGTCGAGCGTCACCAGCAGGACGTTGAGCTTGCGGTCGCCGCGCAGCTGGTCGAGGCGCGCCCCCGGGGAAGCTCCCGGGCCACAGCCGGTGGCGAGCAGCACGATCGCAGACACCGATGCGACAAGGGCGAGCGCTGCGAGCGCACCAGGTTGTGGCATACGCCGACCGCGCTCGAAGCTCGGCATCCTATTTGCCTCCATCGCCGGGGATCGCGGGGATCGACCGCACGATACGGGCCGCCATCCGTGGGCGGCACGCGGCGCAGCCTATGTGGATCCTCCCAGATATTAGCCCAGATGGGCCTTTGATCCCCGCCCGGCATCAGTCTGCGCACAGATAGTCAGGTACCTGGTAGCCGCTCGAGAGCCAGGGATCGAAGCTCATGATGGGGTAGCCATCGTCCGAGCAACAGATCTCTTGAGGAGCCCAACGATCAGTGGTTGAATTCAGACTTCCCGATGCTGGCCAGGCCTAGAACTACTCCCTCGCCAACACGTTGAGCGGCGCACCCTATGAGGAAACCAGCGCGCAACACAAGTAGCCGGGCATCATCACCAACCTCGGAGCAAGGCCATGTCGCAGCATGATCGACGCACATTCCTCAAGCTGACCGGGGCCGGTGCTCTGGCGCTGGGCGGCGCAAGACCGCGGCAGGCAATGGCCGTTCCAGAGCGGGCGACCAGGCAGGCGTCCGCATCGACGGTGGACGTAGCCGTCATTGGCGCCGGAGCTTTCGGCGGCTGGACAGCCCTTTATCTGCAGGAGATGGGGCATCGGGTCGCGCTCATCGACGCCTACGGCGCCGGCAACGCACGGGCGGCCTCCGGCGGGGAGAGTCGGCAGATCCGTACCCAGTACGGCGAACGCGAGATCTACACTCGTTGGGTCGTGGAGGCGTTCGACCGTTGGGAAGCGCGCCAGAGGGAGTGGGGTGGACGGCCATTGTTCTACCGCACGGGCCAGCTGACGATGGCGCGCCAATGGTCCACATATCTCCGAACCAGCAAGGAAGTGCTCGATCGGCACGGCGTCGACAACGAAGTGGTGCCGCACGACGAGCTACCTCGGCGTTATCCTCAGTTCAACCACCAGGACATCGAGTTCGGTTTCTATGTCCCCAGCACCGGTGTCCTCATGGCGCGGCGTGCCTGTTTCGCCGTCGCCGGCGCCGTCGAGCGCGCCGGCGGCACGCTGGTCGCCGCCAAGGCTCAGCCCGGTCGGCAAGCCGGCGGGCGGCTGCAGGAGCTCACGCTCTCGACCGGCCAGTCGGTGTCGGCAAGCACGTATGTCTTCGCGTGCGGGCCGTGGCTACCGAAGGTGTTTCCCTCGGTGATGGAAAACAAGCTGCAGACGCCGCGGCGGATCACCTTCTGGTACGGCGTGCCAACCGACGACAACCGGTTCATCTACCCCAACTGTCCAACCTGGGATGTGCAAGGTGCCTATGGCTTCCCGAGCATCGAGGGCCGTGGCTGGAAAGTGGCACCCTATTTCGACAGCATCCCGTTCGATCCGGACACCGGCGAGCGCATCGTCACCGTCGAGGAGATCGAGCACGCGCGCCAGTTCGTGAGGCGCTCGTTCCCTGCCCTTGGAGACCAGCCGGTGCTCGAGTCGCGTGTATGCCAGTACGAGAACAGCGTCGATCAGCACTTCATCGTCGACCAGCATCCAGAGATGGACAACGTCTGGATCGTCGGTGGCGGCTCCGGCCACGGCTACAAGCACGGCATCATGATGGGCGACTATGTGGCCCATCGTGTCGTCGGCGACGACCACAGTCCGGAGCTCGCCGAGACGTTTACGCTCAAGCAGGACACCTTCTGAGACGCCGTGACATAACCGTCTTGCATCCGATCGCCAGAGTAGGCGGCATGGTACGGTGGCCTGGGCCGCAAGCGTAGGCACTGCACGCCGACAAGACGAGCTCCCGCAAACAGGAGAATGACGATGGGCGACGATCGGCACAGCCGGCATCAAACAGAATCACGAACACCCAGGGCCGCGCCGACGATCGTCCGAGCAGGCCTGGCGCTGGCGGCGGTGCTGGCGGCGTTCCTGCTGGTGGCAGTGTCTGTGTTGAGCACGAGCGCGACCGCCAACGCGGCGCCGCGCCCAACCATCCAGGCGCGACAGGCTGCTGACCCCGCTACCCTCGACACCGCGTCGATGAGCAACGATGAGTTCGCTACGCTGCTGGCGTCAGCGGAGCTCGGACCCTACGCGCGTGAGGACGCTCTCGCCGATGCGTTCTCGCTAGAGCGCGCCGCCGCCTTCCTCGATCGAGTTGCCGTGGCATGGGGTGAGAAGTACGGCTGCGTCACCTGCCATACGAACGGTTTGTATCTCGCGGCACCGCCCGAGATCTTCGCAGAGCGCCGTGCCTTCGAGATAGCACACGATCAGGCTGCTCGCTATGTGCGCTCCTGGCGCGCCAACGACGTGCCTGGCAACGATGCGCCAGAACCCCCAGACGTGACGGACGTCATTGGCACGTCTGCGTTTCTGGCCATCAACGAGGCCCAGTCCGGTGCAAAAGAGCTCAGCGACATCACCGTGGAGGCGCTCGACCGCGCCTGGTCGCTACAGGACGAAGGGGGCCACTGGACTGGGTTCGTATCCAACTGGCCACCGTTCTACGATCGCCACTGGCCCGTCACGCTGATGGCGATCGCTACCGGCATGGCTCCGGGCGACTACGCCAGCACTGACGCCGCCGTGGAGGGGATGCACAGGATTCGCGACCATATCGACGCGAACCCGCCCGAGTTCGCCCACAACCGCGGCATGCTGCTGTGGGCCGGCAGTGTCAACGAGGGGCTGGTCAGCGACGCCGATCGCCAACTTTGGATCGACGACCTTCTCGGTCTGCAGCACGATGACGGTGGTTGGGCCTCGGGAGGGCTCGGCGTATGGCGCATGCGCAAGGGGCTCGATTCGGATCCCCCGGTTACGGTCGAGAGCGACGGCTATGGTACCGGCTTCGTCATATACGTCCTGCGACAAGCCGGCGTGCCGGCGTCGCACGCGGCGATCCAGCGCGGTGTCGGCTGGTTGAAGGCCAACCAACGGGTCGGGGGGTACTGGTGGACCCAGTCCATCCGCAATAGCTTCACGACCTCCAACTTCCTCACGCACGCCGGCACGGCGTTCGCGGTCAAGGCGCTTGCCGCCGCTGAGCTTGAAATGGGGGGGGTCACCGAGCGTTAACGCCACCCGCGACGCGCTCATCGTCGGTGGCGCTCAATCTCGATCGCCTCCAACGCGGCACGAGTGCATTGTGAACGATCAATACGTGCGTCCTGAGTTCGAACACGGGGAGACTCCCGAAGTGGGGGTCTTGCTCGCCAACATGGGTACACCGGACGCCCCCACGGCGAAGGCACTACGGTCCTACCTGCACCAGTTTCTTCGCGACCCACGGGTCATCGAGCTACCCCGATGGCGCTGGCTGCCGATCCTGTATCTGCTTGTCTTGACGCTGCGCCCCAGGCGCTCCGCGGCGCTGTACTCGAAGGTATGGACCGACGAGGGATCGCCGCTGCTGGTGATCGGACGGCGGCAGGCGGCCGCGCTGCACGAGATGCTTGGTGGTGAGGATGGTCGCGGTCCGCATATAGCGCTGGGTATGGCGTACGGTGCCCCCTCGATCGCCACGGCGCTCGCCGAGCTGCGTGGCAAGGGGTGTCGCAAGATCCTCGTGTTGCCGCTCTATCCGCAGTACTCGGGCACGACCACGGGAGCCACCTTCGATGCCGTCTTTGCCGAGCTGCGGGACTGGCGATGGGTCCCGGAGGTCCGAACGATCAACGCCTACCATGATGACCCCGGTTACATCGCTGCGATCGCCAACTCAGTGCGAGAGGTGTGGGATCGAGACGGCAAGCCGGAGCGGCTGCTGTTCTCGTTCCACGGAATCCCGCTGCGCTATGTGACCGATGGCGATCCGTACCATTGCCAGTGTCACAAGACGGGCCGGCTCGTGGCCGAAGCGCTCGGGATTGGCGAAGACAGCTACGTCGTCGCGTTTCAGTCGCAGTTCGGTCGTGAGGAGTGGATCAAGCCGACCACCGATGTCACGGTGCGTGCCATGGCCCGAGCCGGGATCAAGAGTCTCGATATCGTTTGCCCGGGCTTCTCGGCCGACTGCCTGGAGACGCTCGAGGAGATCGATGTCGAGAATCGCGAGTTCTTCGAGAACAATGGGGGGGAGAGGTTTCGCTTCATTCCGTGCCTCAACGACAGGCCCGACCACATTGGCGCGCTCGCGGGCCTGGTAGCCAGCCACCTGACGGGTTGGAACAAGGATCGAGCCGCCGATGCAGGACACCTGCAGCTGGAGGCGCGGGCGTCGAAACAGCGCGCCGACCGGATGATCGCCAGCCAGGTGCGGGCCGACGCTGGTTATGGCTCATGACAGTCCCATGACACAGTAGCCGGCTCCGCCTGCTAGAACATGCGGCCGTGGATGAAATCTGCATAGTTGGAGCTTCGTGGCGTCACGGCGACGTCCAGGGCCTGGAGTCCTACACCCTCCCCGAGGCGGAGCGCCCCGATCGCTTGGGCGCGTTGGCACGCGAGCTCGGGGCTCGAGAGGTCGTGTATCTGGCGACCTGCAACCGGGTGGAGGTAGTCCTGGTCGGTGACGGTGCCACCACCCCTGCCGAGTACCGTGGCCGGGTACACCAGGCGCTGACCGGCAGTAGCTCTGCCGGAGAAGCGACGCGGCGGCTTCGGATATGGGCGGGCGAGGCTGCTATCGAGCATCTCTTTCTGGTGGCCGCCGGCCTCGACTCCGCCCTGGTCGGCGAGTACGAGATTCCAGGGCAGATGCGGCAGGCTGTGGAGCTCGCACGACAGGCCGGGAGCCTGGGCTCGCAGCTCGACTGGTTGTTCAACGAGACCCTGCGCGTCGGCCGCTCGGTGCGAGCCCGCAGCCAGTTCGGTTCCGGACGGTTATCGCTCGCCGAGATTGCGCTCGACAGGGTGCGGCGCCACCTGGACGGTGCCGGCGGAACCGTTGCGCTGATCGGTGTCTCGCCCATGACGGAGCGCTGTGGCGAACGGCTGGCGGGCGACGGACACGAGATCATCGTCGTCAATCGCAACCTCGGGAGGGCCGAACAGTTGGGCACGGCACTCGGTGCCGCCACCCGCAACCTGCAGCGTTTCCTGGAAAGCCCCGATCGCGTGGTAGCGGTGATCTCGGCGACCGGCTCGCCGGAGCCGCTGTTCGACCGCGAGTCGTTGGATCGACTGGTTGCGGCCGCGCCCGCCCGTCGGGCGCCTTTGCTGGTGGATCTGGCCGTACCTCCGGACATTGACGCGCGCGCCGCCGCAGCGCTCGGGCTCGACTACGTCGGCATGGACGAGATTACTGCACAGGCCCGTGCCAACAGCGAGCGTCGGCACGCCGACTCCGTCGAGGCGCGTCAGCTCGTCGACGAGGCGTTGGTCACTCTGCGGCGGCGTATGGCGCAGCAGGCGCTCTCCCCGGTGATCGCCGGCCTCAACCAACGGTATCGGGAGACGGCGCTGTCGAGCGTCGAGCGCCTGTTGCGCAACGATCTTGCGGGAGTGCACGACGACGAGCGGGAGGGGATTCGGCGCTGGGCGGAAACGCTCGCTCGCCACTTGGCGCACGTGCCCATGGTGGGCCTTCAGGCCCTTGCGGCGCAGTCCGACCTGGAGGCGATCCGCACCTTCTTGGAGGCCTCCGATGATCCCGCTATCTCGCAGCTCGCCGACCTTGCGTCGACGACTGCCGACCCACGCGGTGACCTCGGTAGCGAGGAAACCTCGTGAAACTTCGAATCGGCACACGCGGCTCGCGGCTGGCCAGGATTCAGGCCGATCGGGTAGCGGATCTGCTGCGCCGGCACGGCCACGACGTGGAGATCCTCTGTATCTCGACCGCCGGTGACCAGGAGCAGCACCTGCCGTTCCACGCGATCGGACCTGCCGGAGTCTTCGTACGTGAGATCGAGGCCGCTCTGCTCCGGGAGGAGATCGACGCGGCGATCCATTCATACAAGGATCTTCCTACCGAGAGCCCCGACGGGCTGGTTGTCGCGGCGATGCCCGAGCGGGTCGATGCGGCGGATTGTTTGTTGATTCGACCCGATGCCGCAGCCGCCGGCGAGGGCGCGATTCCCGTGCGACAGACGGCGCGCGTGGGGACAGGATCGGCACGGCGCCAGGCGCTGCTCTGCGACTTGCGTTCCGACCTGGTTGCAGTCCCCATCCGCGGTAACGTTCCGACTCGAATCAACAAGCTTCGCTCGCAGGACTTCGATGCCATCGTCCTGGCGATGGCGGGGCTGAATCGCTTGCGGCAGAGCGCCGATTCGGACGTCGCGGCTGGGTCGGCGGCCGATGACCTTGCCGGGATTGTCACGCACCGTCTCGATCCCGAGGTCTTCGTGCCGGCACCATCCCAGGGTGCACTGGCCGTGCAGGTGCGCGCTGCCGACGCCCAGGTGCGCGCCGCGGTCGAGGCGATCGACGCGCCGGCTGCGCGCCGTCAAGTCGAGGTCGAGCGACGCTTGCTGGCGCTCGTCGAAGGTGGCTGCCAGGTTCCCGTAGGGGCCTGGTGTCGCTCGGTCGAACGCGGCGAGCTCAAGTTGACCGCCGTTCTCGGGATTGGTCAGAGCCTGCATCGAGCCGAATCAGTGGGTAGTGACATCGACCAGATTGCCGAGTCGGCTGCGCAGCAGCTCTTGCGAGGAGCGCCGGCGTCGCTGGTGTCGGATCAGGCCTGATGGGGACTCCGGCGACGCTGCCTGGCGGCTGCAGGATCCTGCTGACGCGCGCCCGTGAAGGTATTGCGGGTTGGGCGGAGCAGATCGAGGATGCCGGCGCGCACGCAGTGGCGTTGCCGTGCATTGTCTGCGAGCCGATCCGTTCCGCGGAGCTTGGCGCGCAGCTCGAGGCGGCGATCGAGAGCGCTGATTGGCTCGTGTTCACCTCGGCTCGCGGCGTTGCCAACGTGGCCGAGCTCCTTCCACCGCAGGCGTCGTTGCCGGGTCGCACCCATGTGGCGGTGGTCGGGCCGGTGACCGAAGGGGCGGCGATGGAGTGCTGGGACCGGGTCGACCTGGTGGCACCGGCGGGGACGGCCGCTTCGCTGGCAGAGGCCCTGATCCCTCTGTTGTCCGACGGTCAGAAGGATGGGCCTGCTAGCGTCGTGATCGCCGGGCCCGCCGAAGCTCGACCTGGGCTGGAGCAGCGTTTGGCGGGGACGGGCGCACAGACGCACCACTTTCCTGTCTACCGTACCGTTCCCGTGTCTCTCGGGGAGACGCGTCAAGATCTCGCCGCGTGGAACCTGGACGCTATCTTTGTCGCCAGCCCGTCCGCCGTTCAGGGTCTGCTCAACCAGGCGTTGGTGCCGCCGGGCGTCCCGCTGATCTCGATTGGCCCATCGACCACTCAGGCGGCCGCGGAAGCCGGCCTGACAGTGAGCGCTGAGGCCACGAACCGCAGCCTGGAGGGCTTGCTGAGCGCCCTGCGGGACACCGTCGCACATGTGGAGAGCCGTCCATGAGCACAACATTGCCGGGCCGAAAGCGCCCTCGTCGAACACGTAGGACCCCCGCGCTACGGAATCTCGTCGCCGAGACCCGGGTAAGCGCCGACGATCTGGTCATGCCGCACTTCGTCCTGGCCGGTGAGCACGGGGAGGAGCCGATTGCGTCGATGCCGGGCATCGCGCGTCTCGGTCGGGCCGAGTTGCTGGCGCAGATCGAGACCGATCTGGCCCTGGGGATTCGCACGGTGCTGCTGTTCGGAGTGCCCGGCCCGGACAGCAAGGGGCCCGACGGGGCTGCGGCTGCCGACCCACAAGCCCCGGTGGCGCGCGCTCTACGGGAGATCAAGGCAAGCTTCGGCGACGACCTGGTGGTGGTTACGGATGTATGCCTGTGCGCCTACACCGATCATGGCCACTGTGGCCTGCTGACCGCCGACGGCCAGGTCGACAACGACAGCTCGCTTGCCCCGCTGGCCGCGATGGCTACCTCCCATGCCGAAGCGGGGGCGGATCTGGTGGCGCCATCGGACATGATGGACGGTCGGGTGGCGGCGATTCGCGATGCGCTCGATGAGCGTGGCTTCAGCGGCACCGGGATCCTGTCGTACTCGGCGAAATTCGCTTCTGCCTACTACGGACCCTTTCGCGACGCCGCAGCCTCGGCGCCCGGCCAGGGCGACCGGTGCTCCTACCAGATGGATCCTCGCAACGTCGACGAGGCGGTTCGTGAGGCGCTCCTCGACGAGGAGGAAGGGGCCGACATGTTAATGGTCAAACCGGCGCTTGCCTACCTGGACGTGATTGCTCGTGTGCGCGCCGCAAGTCGGCTGCCGCTGGCGGCTTACAACGTGTCGGGAGAGTATTCTGCGCTGAAGGCTGCGGCTGCGGCCGGCTGGCTCGACGAACGACGCATTGTTACCGAGAACCTGCATGCGATGCGTCGAGCCGGTGCCGATATCCTGATCACCTATCACGCCCGTGACGCCCTGGCTGGAGGATGGATCTGAGTCAGAACGAAGCTCTCTTCGAACGCGCTCTTCAGGTGCTGCCCAGCGGCGTCAACTCACCGGTGCGGGCGTTTCGGGCGGTCGGTGGCCAGCCGCTGGTGATTCGAAGCGCGGCCGGCGCGGAAGTTGTTGACGAGGACGGGCGTACGTTTCTGGACTTCGTATGCTCGTGGGGTCCACTGATCCTCGGGCATGCCCACCCCGAAGTGGTGGAGGCGATTCGGGAGGCCGCCAGTCGAGGAACCTCGTATGGCGCGCCGTGCCGTGCGGAGATCGAGCTTGCCGAGCATGTGGTCGCCGCTTACCCGGGCCTGGAACAAGTCCGCTGCGTCTCGTCGGGAACCGAGGCGGCGATGAGCGCGATACGGCTGGCGCGAGGGGCGACCGGTCGAGATTTGATCGTCAAGTTCGCGGGCTGCTATCACGGACACGCCGATCATCTGCTCGTCGAGGCAGGGTCGGGCCTGGCAACCTTCGGAGCGCCTTCGTCCGCCGGCGTACCCGATGACTTCGTCGCGCATACGAGGGTTCTGCCGCTCGACGATGCCGAGCGGGCCGTGGACCTGTTGCGGGATGAAGGGGACGCGATCGCCGCGGTTGTCCTCGAGCCAGTCCCGGCGAACAACGGCTTGCTATTGCAGCGTCCCGAGTTTCTCGCTGCGTTGCGTCAAGAGACCGAGCGCTGCGGCGCGCTGCTCATCTTCGATGAGGTGATCACCGGCTTTCGCCTGGCCGAAGGTGGCGCCGCCGAGCACTACGGGATCACACCCGATCTGGCCGCCTTCGGTAAGGTCATTGGCGGCGGCATGCCCGTCGGGGCGTTTGGCGGCCGGCGCCGGGTGATGAGACATCTTGCTCCGGAGGGTGCTGTCTATCAGGCGGGCACGCTCTCGGGCAATCCCGTCGCGATGGCGGCCGGCCTGACGACATTGCGCATCTTGGAGCGTGACAATGGCTGGCAGCGCCTCGAGGAGCTCGGCCAGGCGCTAGAAGAGGCGATTACACCGGTGCTCGAGCGCTCACCAGCCGCGCCCCGGCTGGCGCGCCTCGGCTCGATCTTCTGGTTGGCGTTCCACGCCAGTCGATTGCCCCGGGCGGCCTCGGAGATCGACGCCCAAGCGGCGGACACGTACAGTTCTGTCTTCGGTCGGCTCCTCGATCAGGGTATCGCCCTGGCCCCCTCGGCATACGAGGTGGGCTTCCTGTCGCTGGCGCATACCGAGGAAGATATCGGGCGACTGGCCGACGCCCTGGCAGTTGCCCTCGACTCTGGGCAAGACAAGTAGGGGACTGGGAAGTAGGGACTGAGATCCCGTGCGTCGGCCATCCACATCGCGCCTGTATCCGGAGATCGCTGCGTGACAACCGCCCCGCTGATCCTCATCGTCGAGGACGAGCCGCATTTGGCCGAGGGTATTGCCGAGAACCTCGAGACCGAGGGCTACCTCGTCGAGACGATTGCCAACGGTCGTGAGGCGCTGGGGCGCATCCTGGAGGTCGACTACGATCTCGTGGTGCTGGACGTGATGCTCCCGGAGCTCGACGGCTTCGCTGTCTGTGAGCAGGCACGCGACAAGGGTCGAGATGTGCCCGTGCTCTTCCTCAGTGCCAAGGACTCGGTGGACGACCGGATTCAGGGTCTCGCGCTCGGCGGCGATGACTACCTAGCCAAGCCGTTTCACCTGCAAGAGCTTCTGCTACGTGTGCGTGCCATCCTGCGTCGCCGGCGCTGGTACGAGGTGATGCCGTTTGGCGGCTCGGTGATTCGGTTCGGAGACAACGAGTTTGATCTGAGGACCTTCGAAGGACGCTCTTGGCATGGTGGTGAGCAGACTCTCACGCAGAAGGAAGCCATGATCCTCAAGGCTCTCGCCGAGCGCGCCGGAGAGGTCGTGTCGCGTGAAGAGATCCTCGACATGGTCTGGGGCTACGATCTCTACCCGTCATCGCGTACCATCGACAACTTCATCGTGCGACTTCGCAAGCGCTTCGAGCCCAACCCCCAGGAGCCTCGCTACTTCCACACGGTGCGTGGCGTGGGATACCGATTCACGCCTCAGGGAGTGGAGAGTTGAGGAGTCTGTTGCTATCGGCACTGCGCTGCGAGCCCACGGCGCGGCGACCGCTCTGGATCATGCGTCAGGCAGGACGCTACCTGCCCGAGTACCGCGCACTGCGCAAGGAGCACAGCTTCGAGCAGCTCGCTGGCTCGCCGGCACTCGCCGCCGAGGTGACGCTGCTGCCGTTCAAGCGCTATCCGCTGGATGCGGCGATCATCTTCGCGGACTTGATGAGCCCGATCCCGGCGCTCGGTATACCCGTGCGGTTCGATCCCGGTCCTGTGGTGGACCAGCCGATTAGTACGCCGAGCGATGTTGCGGCGCTGCCGGACGTGGATGCCGAGGAAATTGGCCCTACGGTGATCGAGACGTTGCGGCGTGTCCGAAGGGAGCTGAGCGACGATGTCGCGCTCCTCGGCTTCGCCGGTGCGCCGCTGTCTCTGGCCGCCTATCTGGTCGAAGGGCGCGGCGCGCGAGGGTTTCCGCTGCTGCGTGCGATGGCCGCGGCAGACCCGCAGACGTTCGAGACGCTGCTCGCCAAGCTCGCGAGGGTTGCCGCTGCGTTCCTGATCGAGCAGGCGAAGGCCGGTGCACAGGCGGTGCAGGTCTTCGATTCATGGGGCGGGATACTCTCGCGCCGTGACTGGGAGCGGCTCGTCCGCCCGCACCTGCGAGATCTCTTGCATGAGATTGGCCGAGCCGGCGTACCCCGAATCCTCTACTTTCAGGAAAGCGACCATTTGCTCGATTCGGTCCTGGAGCTGCCCGCCGAGTGCTTCTCGCTCGACTGGAAGGTCGACCTCGAAGCCGTACGTGAGCAGGTGGGTCCGGACAAGGCGCTGCAGGGAAACCTCGATCCCGCCGTCCTGTTGGCAGGGCCGGATACGACACGATCCGCCGCGCGTGAACTGCTGCAGCGCATCCCGCCCCTCGGGCACGTGTTCAACCTCGGACACGGTATTCAGCCCGGCGCACCGCTCGAAAGTGTTCAGGCGCTCGTCGACGTGGTGCATGACGAGCCCGACGACGGCTTCTCAGGAGATGCTGTGGCATGAACCGATTTGCTGCGTTTCTTGTCGCGCTGCTGTCCGTGTCGTTCCTTGCTCAGAGACCCGTCCTGGCACAGGGACCTGAGCTGGAGGCGGGAGCGCTCGATGCCGAGACCCTTCGTCACTTCCAGGCCCTGCTGCGCTTCGATACGAGCGATCCGCCCGGCGTCGAGCGGCCAGCGGCAGAGTACATCAGAGATGTCCTCGAGGCCGAGGGCATTGCCGTGCGGATGTTCGCGACCGACGAGAACCGTCCCAATGTGGTGGCGCGCCTCCGCGGCTCGGGAACGAAGCCGCCGCTGCTGATCATGGGGCATACCGATACGGTGAATGTCGATCCCGACAAGTGGACCTACCCGCCGTTCAGCGGCACGGTGGTCGATGGCTACGTCTACAGCCGCGGCACAGTGGACGACAAGGACAACGTCGTTGCCGGGCTGATGGTGATGCTCGAGCTGGCCCGCCGGGAGGTGCCGCTGGAACGCGACGTCATCTTCCTGGCCGAGTCGGGCGAGGAGGGGAGCACGCAGTACGGCATCGAGTTCATGGTCGACAACCACCTCGAGGAGATCGAGGCCGAGTATTGCCTGGCCGAGGGAGGCAGTGTTACGCGCGTGTCAGGGGTGGTTCGCTATGCCTCCGTAGAGACGGTCGAGAAGATCCCCTATCGCGTCGAGCTGGTATCGCGTGGGGTTGCCGGTCACGGGTCCGTGCCGCTGAAGACCAACCCGGTGGCCCACCTGTCAAAAGCGATCGCTGCGATCGCCGACTGGCGGAGCCCGATCCGCTTGAACGAGACCACCAGCGAGTACTTTCGCCGGCTGGCGACGATCTCCGAGCCAGAGGCGGCGGCCCGTTACCTACAGGTGCTCGACCCGGAGACCGCGAGCGACGCCGACGAGTACTTCCTCGAGCACGAGCCTCGACATGCCTCGATGCTGCGCTCGTCGCTATCACCGACGATCATCGACGCCGGCTATCGGATCAACGTCATTCCCTCCGATGCCGGCGGCTCAGTTGACCTGAGGGCGCTCCCCGACGAAGACATTCCGACGTTCCTCGACGAGATTCGCAAGGTAATCGACGACCCAGCCGTCGAGGTCTCGCTCGGTCAACGCAACACCCGCCCGCCAGGCGAGGCGCGCCTCGACACCGACGCCTTCCACACCATCGAGGCCAACATCAGCAAGCACTACGACACCGTCACCCTGCCGATGATGGCAACGGGCGCCACCGATATGGCGTACCTGCGCGCCAGGGGCATCGAGTGCTATGGCATCGGCCCGGCCATCGACCGGGAAGATGCCCCCAAGGGCTTCGGAGCGCACAGCGATCAGGAACGCATCTTGCTCGATGAGCTACATCGCTTCGTGCGATTCATGTGGGACGTCGTCGTGGACCTGGCGAGCGCCGACTAGCGCGTCGGCGCCTTATCTGTGCGTTGCAGTTACCCTCTCCGTACCCCTGCGCATGGCACTGGCGCGCCCGAGGCCGAGCCCACCGCCCAATGCTGGCGAACTCTCGACAGGAGTAGACAATGAGGAACCTGATCTTGGCGGCGATCGTCCTCCCTCTCACTGCCACAGGCCTCTCTGCGCAGGATGTCGCGCGTCCGATGACCGTCGACGACGCCCTGAAGATGGTCCGCCTTCAAAACGTACGGATGTCTCCAGGTGGCGAGTGGGTCTTCTTCTCGAAGTCCGAGCTTGATTGGGACCAGAACGTGAGAAGGCAGCGACACTACCTGACGTCTGCGGACGGCGGCGCGGCGCGCGAGTTCATCGGGCAGGAGGGTGGGAGCGCCTTCCGCTTCTCCCCCGACGGCAACTACCTGTCGTTCCTCCGGCCCGTCGACGGCAATGACCAGGTATTCGTGATGACCCTTTCGGGCGGTGAAGCTCAGCGACTCACGAGCCACGACAACGGCATCGTCGAGTATCGATGGACATCCGACGCTTCCCGAATCGTGTTCAGCGCCGACGAAGCGCGGAGCGAGAAAGATCAGGAGGAATACAGCAAGGGATCGGATGCGTTCTATGTCCGCGAGGGCGCCAACGGACGACAGCCGGCCGCCTGGCGCAACCTGTGGGAATTTACCCTCTCGTCGAGGGTGGAGGCCCGCCTGACAGACGAGGAGCTCATTGTCAGCGACTTCGATGTGTCGCCGGATGGCGGTCGCATCGTGTTCACGGCGATGGCGCAGGATCTCGAGAACTACCACCATTTGTCCGAGCTCTATCTCGTCGGTGAGCAAGACCGACAGGTCCTGCAGCTGACTCACAACAACGCGCCCGAACAGAGCGCCGTATGGGCGCCAGACGGAAGGTCGATCGCCTACCACGCTCCTACTGACGCCGACTACGACCTGACCCACGGCTTCATCTGGGTCATGGACGTCGATACCGGTGAGAAGAGGAAGCTGGAAGGCCAACAGCGCGGGCAGATCTCCGGCCTCACGTGGGAGGCAGACAGCAGTAGCCTGTTGCTTACCGAGACGCGTCGCACGAACAGCAACCTCTACCGCATCGATGCGCTGACCGGACGGGTAACCGACGTCACCAGCGTGACCGGTACTCTCCGCGCCCTCGACTTTTCCAGCGATCGAACGAAGATGGTCTATTCGTTCAACGATTTCGATACACCGACCGATCTGTATGCCTCTGCGGTCGAAGAGCTCGATCCGGTTCGATTGACTGACGCCAATCCGTGGATCGAAGACGAGATCCAACTGGCGAACGCCGAGATCGTGAACTGGGTGAGCGAGGACGGGATGGAGATCGAGGGGGTGTTCTACCAACCCACGCCGCCGCAGCCGGGGACCAAGATCCCACTGATATTGGATATCCATGGTGGTCCACCCGGTCATTTCGCCAACGAGTTCTGGCCGGACTTCCACGTCTTTGCCGGTCTTGGGTATGCCTCGTTCGGACCGAATATTCGCGGCAGCGACAGCTATGGCGACGATCTCTTGACTGCGCTCATGGGCGATGTTGGAGGGGGCGAGTACGACGACGTGATGTCTGGCGTCGACTACCTGATCGACCAGCGCCAGGTCGATCCTGACCGGCTGGGGCTACGCGGATGGAGTTGGGGCGGAATTCTCGGCGCCTGGGTGATCACCCACACCGAGCGCTTCAAGGCAGCGTCCCTGGGTGCCATGGTGGGGAGTTGGACGGCGGAGACCGGCCCCGGGCTGAGCTACGATCTTCGCCTCCATTACATCGGCGGAGCCCATTGGATCAACCCGGAGGATTGGCGTCGCGCGTCGCCTCTCTGGTATGTGAAGAACGTGACCACGGCGACGTTGTTGCTGCACGGAGAGCGCGACCTGGTCAGCACGCCGCAGCAGAGCATGATGTTCTTCACAGCGCTCAAGGACATCGGTAAGGCGCCGGTTCGCTACGTGAGCTTCCCGCGCGAGCCGCACGGCTTCCGCGAGCCGAGGCATCAGCGCACGCGTGACATCGAAGAGATCAAGTGGATGCAAAAGCACGTCATGGGGCTTGACTGGACGCCCTGGGAACGAGCGCCAGGCGGAAGCCGATAAAGGGACGGCGGGCACCAGGGTCGACGCCACCGCGGACAGCGGCACGAATGTTCTGTTCGGGATCGCCGAAGTGCCCACCACGCATGACCCAGAGGGCATCCGCCTCGAGATCTTGTCGGTCATCGGCGGGGTCGTACGGGTAGGGCTGATACGGGCTGCGCGTCAGCTCCCAGACGTTGCCGCTCATGTCGAAGAGACCGAAGGCGCACTCCGGGCAGCTGTAGCTACCGACCGCCGTCGTTCCGATGCCTCTGTAGTTGACGTGTGCCGCTACTGGTCGGTTGCCCCAGGGATAGACTCGGCCGTCGGTGCCTCGCGCCGCCTTCTCCCACTCCGCTTCGCTGGGTAGCACGATGCGCCAGCCGGCGTTGAGCGCACGGCCGATCGGTTGAGGTGTTCGCGGCCACTGATCGAGGGCGCTGGCGAGCCAGCGACCGTAGGCGAGCGTATCCGGCCACGAGACCCAGGTCACGGGATGGTCCGCAGGAGCCTGCAAGGCGCGCGGGTCGACCCGGAATTCCGTCGCCTCGACGAACGCGCCGAACTGCGCCACGGTGATCTCGTAGCGGCCGATATAGAACGCCGGAAGGTCCACGGTGCCCTGCGAGCTGCCCTCACTCCAGCGCTCGTTGGCAAAGGCCAGCGCATCGACCGATGCGTCGCTGCCCATCACGAACTGCCCGGCCGGAATCTCCACGAATCCGAGGAGCTCGTCGTCAGGTAAGAACCAGGCGTCGGTGCGAAACCCGGGGAGCTCCGAGGGATTGGCCGCGGATGGCACGCGCCCGTCCTCGACCTCGGATGGCGGACGCTCACACGCGGCCGCCCCGATCACGGCGAGTGCGGTTGCTAGCAACGTTACCCGGTGCTTCCCCGCGGTCGACAGCATCACCGTGTGCCCTCGTCACAAGCGAAGGTCCAGCGATGCTCGCAGGCCCGAGCGAGCAGGGCTTCCTCCGACATCTCGAGCAGGTTCGCTCCACCCTCGCGCAGCAGCAACCGCAGGTCGATGCCACGCGGCTCGGTCCGATACGAACCACCGGGATCGAGCAGGTTGAAGCACGCCGGCCGGTATCGGAGCTCGCACGCTCGGGAGAAGAATCCCGAGGCGCGCTCGGCGTCAGAGGCTACCAGCTCTCCTGTCCTGTAGTGGTGGCCGAGCTCGTTGCACGCCCACGCCGAGTTGTCGCCGCAGTATGAAGTCTCGATCTGCAGCAGCTGATCGCAGGCGTCTCGTCGACCCTCGGCGCACGCCTGCTGCCAGAAGGGCAAGGTGTCGCCCGGGTGCGTCCCGTCAGTCGACCCGGCAGCCGTCATGGAGCCGAAGAAGACAATCCAGACAGCCATGTGTGCCGCGTTGCCACGCGCCAGAGCCCACCGTCCCCAGCTGCTGGTGGCGGTGATCTCCTCCAGAGAGCGACCCAGGCGGTCGATGCGTTGCACGGCGAGGTTCAAGAGCGGTACGCACAGCAGCTTGTCGTAAAACGTCGGCGCGCCGAATGCCCCGAGCAGCGCATAGAGGCCGAACACCGCCAACCCGTACAACGTGCCGAAGAGGGTCTTGCCAAGTGGCGTTCTCGGCGACGTGGACGGATCGGTCACCATTAGATGAAGCCCGAGAAAGACCGCGGTAGGGATCTCTGAGTCGACGAAATAGGGGACTCCGGTCCACCCCCAATACAGCGCGCTCAACCCGAAGAGCGCCACGGCGGCCGACCCGGCGATGAGGGTGATCGAGAACAAGTACATGACCACCAGGCCGATGAGGAACAGAAACAGATAGATCCTCGGCGCCAGCGTCAGCGTCGTCGCGATGTCCTGTCCCCAGGTGAGATCGGTGGAGTTCGTGACGATCAACACCAGCGAGAACAGCCCGAGCGAGAAGGCAGATGGGTTGAAGATATGCGCTCGCCTGTTGTCGCGGCGCCAGCACACGAGCTCCTTGCCGAGGAAGCCGACGGCAATCATCAAGAACTGCAGGTAGAACCAATCGTCCCGGAACCAGAGAAAGAGGTTGGTGCTGAGGATGATCGGAAAGGGGCCGAAGCCGAGCGTGTACTTGTCGCGACGCGACCATGCCAGCAGCATGTCGAAGGCGTAGGCGAACACCAGCTGTGCCACCAGGAGCCAGGCGTAGTCGTAGACGGGTCGCCAGTAGTAGCCCCAGTAGGCGAACAGGGGCACTTGCACCAGCGCCTGCGCGTAGTGCTGCGGCCGCAACACCGTGTGCAACGATCGCCCGATGCCGGAGCGCCTGACGGTCCCGATGAGCGCGACCTGCCAGATCAACAGCGCCGCTGCTGCGCCCCAGAGCGACCGCGTGAGCACGGGGTGATCATAGAGGCGCGGTACGAACGACAGCACGACGAGACCGAGCGTCAGCGACAGCGGCACGCCGAACACCCGGAGCGATGACCCCGGGGTTGGTGTGCTGGCCGCCCTCTCATTCTTGGGCCCGTGTCCTTGCGAGCCGCCCCGATGGCGTGCAGATGACATATCCTCGCCCTGCTACCTGCTTGTACAGCAAGCGGGAGTCTCCTACATAATTGCAGAGTACGAGTAACAGGCCCCCTTTGCGAACCACCGCGGGAAGGGCCCCTCCTCATCGCTCCCCGGGCTACAACGTGACGGATCACGCAGAGGGCACGGTCCTTAAGACACTGGTCATCACCGACCTCGTGTCGAGTACCAAGCTGACCGAGGAGTGGGGCGACGAGAGGACGTCGGAGATCATTGGCCGACAGGATCGGCTGGCACGCGACCTGTTGGAGGAGCATGAGGGCGTCGAGGTCGACAAGACCGACGGTTTTCTGCTCTTCTTCCAACGGCCGATCGAAGCGGTGCGATTCGGGCTTGCCTATCACGTAGCTCTGGACGAGTTGTCCCGAGAGCTCGGCGTGACGCTCGAGAGTCGGGTCGGGATCCACCTGGGTGAGGTGGTCGTACGGCGCAACTCCGACGCGGACATCGCACGCGGCGCCAACGTCGTTGAGGTCGAGGGGCTGGCAAAGCCGTTCACGGCGCGGCTGATGTCGCTGGCCGTGGGGCGTCAAACCCTGCTCAGCAATACGGCTTTCGACATGGCTCGTCGCGCTGCCGTCGGTACCGAGTCTGGTCTCGGTGAGCTGCGCTGGCTGGCTCACGGCGGTTATCTACTCAAGGGGGTTGAGGAGCCCGTCGAGGTGTACGAGGTCGGGGTTGAGGGCTTTGCGCCGCTGGCACCGCCGCCCGACAGCGAGAAAGTTCGGCGCGTCGGCGACCAGGACACGGTGCTCGGCTGGCGCCCTGCTCCCGGACAGGAGATCCCCCGGCGCCCGCGTTGGTTCGTGCAAGAGAAGCTGG
>DASCOT010000089.1:0-3602 GCA_036012155.1 Acidobacteriota bacterium | reverse complement strand
GGAACGCGATGACACACAACCCGATCGCAGCGAAGCTGAGCGTTGACACAATCCGCCGGCCGAGGTGGTCTGACGCGATTCCCAACAGCGGCGTCGAGACGATGCCCGCGGCGGTGAGTAACGCAACATGGAGTCCGATCGTGAATCCCTGGTAGCCCAACTCCTCCGCCATATAGATGACGAGGAATAGCCCGATGGAGTTGTGCGCGGCCCCACGAATCGCGTGGAGGAGGGCTTGCGCGAGCACCGCGGGATTTCGGGCCAACCTCCTCGTCGCTACCCCGTAGCCAGCAAGGGACACAGCGGTTTCCGACGGGGCGTCACTGTGGAACCGAAGTGCGATCGCCGCAATCGTCAACGGAGGCGGAATGACGAGGAGTAGGGCGACGGTGCGCCATCCAAGTCCTGCCCACTCGACGCCGAAAACGCTGACGCCGCCCAACAAGACTCCAACAATCACCGGGCTGGCGGTGTTGCCAATCTGAGCACCGGTTGAGTGCGCTGCCATTGCGAATCCGACGCGCTGGGGGTACCGGAGCGCCAACTCCGAAAAGGCCGGAGCGTGCCAGAGCGACGTACCAATGCCAATCAGAATTAGCGCGACGAAAGTCAGCCAGTACCAGGATGACAGCGCGATGATCAGGTACGCAGCACCGACGAATCCCATCGAGGTCATCAGCAGCAGTGGGACTTGGTGCCGGTACCTGTCGCTCCAGAGACCCGCGGGCACATTGGCGATGCCCGACGCGGCGTCGCGGGCACCGAACAACCAACCAACTGCGACGTCGGACAACGACAGCGTCGCCCTCACTTCTGGAATGAGCATTAGGATGGCGGCCTGACCGAAGTGCTTCACGCCATGACCCGCGGACAGGCCGTAGAGCAGGCCGCGGTCAGCCGCTGGGTCGGTCGGGTTCTCGGCTACCTTCAGGGGTCGAGTGCTGGTCACAAGTCGTGCCCGTTCGTTCGTCGCCCTGCTGGTGAGGAAGGCTCCGGCGCAGCCGGTGATGATGTGCCGCTAGGTGTCATCGAGGGTGCCACTCGAAATCGATATCAATGAGAGCCGACTGGCTCACGCTTGACCGCCAACCTGATACAGCGCCACCGGCTCATCGAAGCCCTTCATCGTCGCGTCACCTGCCGACGTGAACGCGAATGTCTTACCCGCGCAGAGGTCCATCACCACGCGCGAGACGAACACCTGTCCCGGCTCGGCGCGGTCGGTGATGCGCGCTGCGAGCTGTACCGCCGTGCCAAAGAGGTCGTCGTCCTCGGCGATCGGCTCACCGGCGTTGATGCCGATGCGGACGCGCACCTCGCCGCCCTCGAGCTCACGCTGAATCGCGAGCGAGGCTTCGACGGCTGAGACCGCCGACGGGAAGCTCGCCATGATGCCGTCGCCGGTGTGCTTCACCTCGCGTCCGCCATTGGCTTCGAGAGCGCCTCGGACGGCTGTGTTGTGGCCCGCAGTACCTCCTGCGCCGCCTCGTCACCGACGCGCTGGGTGAGCGCGGTCGAGGATTCAAGGTCGGTGAAGAGGATGGTCTGGAACGCGCCCAGACTGAGAGTGTCGCTGGACGTGGTCTCAACGCCACGGAGGAGGAATTCCTCCATCAGCTCCGCAGTCCCGTCAGATAGTCCGAGCTCCGGTGATTCCCACTTCACTGGAAGCGTCCGCCGCTCGGCATGCTTCGCCGTTCTGGCTAGCTCGTCGATCTCTTCTGGTGGGCTAAGCACGTAGTCGGAGCTCCGGACAACGAGTAGGGGGACAGAGAGATCACTGAGACTGGACCGCGCCAACACCGCCCGCTCGCTGAAATCCCCGATCACTATCCCCCCTTCCTTCCACTGGCTAATCAGACCTGACGCCTGCCGTAACCGCTGTACCGCAGAGCGCGATTCTTCGTTCTGCCATCCACACCACAGCAAGAGCGTTTCGGCATACAGATCCTCATCCACGTCGCGAACTGCTTGAAGCCCACGAAGTGCGGGAGGCGTCTCGCCCCCAGCGGGGTTCCACAGAACGGCGCGCTCGATCCGGTCTTCAAGTCCATGCAGCGTAACAAGCGCAAACGGCGCAGAAGGTGACCCCTCACTAGATAGGAACACTTGCTCGACTCCGACACTCTCCAGGACGGCTCTCGCATCCGCAGCGGGGTCCGTCCACGGATCGACGTCCCGCTCGGACATCCCGGTGCCTCGGAAGTCGAATCTGATCACGGTGAACGTCTCGCTGAGCCGCTCGAACCACTCACGTGTCTCCGGCACTTCCCACGCGGCATCGAGATGGCTGTAGCTGCGGCAGCAGAGCAGAGGCGGCCCCGAACCATGCACCGAATAGGCGATGCTCACACCGTCTTCCGTGCGCGTGTATTGGACTGGTGGCGCGTCCATCGCAGCTACTCCGCCGGAATCGTGTCGTCGAGGGCTGGTGTGTCAGCGACGATAGTAGCGGCACGGGGGCACACGGCACACCCTCAGATGAGGTGCTGGGTGCTCTCGGTGGCTTCAACGTGCACGCCTGGCCCGACAACGACGATGTCGGACTAAGCACATGGATCGCATCACGACGGCGCTAGAACGCCTCGGCATCGAGGCTGACATCATCACATGGTCTGACGCGCCGGATGGTGGCGACGCCGCCGACTACATCGGGGACGCGACTGTGGTCGACGTTGAGCGGCTGATCGCAGAGGCGGAGCCGGCTCAGCCGGTCGCCAGCGCCTCCGGCGACGGGCTCAGGTTCTACACCCCGGCCGAGCTCCTGGATCGCGACACCGAGCAGGTCGAGTGGGTGATCCCGTGGTACGCGGTGCTGGGCGCGATCACGCTGCTGATCGGCCTCGCCAAGGAGGCCGGCAAGACGACCTTCGTGATGCGCGCGGTCCACTCCGTGCTGACGGGTGGAACCTTCCTCGGTCAGGACGTCCAGCAGGGCGCCGTGGTCTATCTCACGGAGGAGCGGCCGTCGACGTTCCGTCGAGCGCTCCTGCGCGCCGGCCTCCAGATCGACGAGCAGCTGCGCGTGTTGCTCTGGCAGGACGCGGCCGCGCTTCCGTGGCCAGAGACGATGAAGTTGGTCGCCGCCGAGTGCCGCCGGGTTGGCGCGCGTCTGCTTGTGGTCGACACGCTCCCGCAGTGGGCTGGCCTGATCGGTGACGCGGAGAACAGCGCGGGTGAGGTGCTTGAGGCTCTCGTGCCGCTACAGCGGATCGCCGCCGAGGGCGTAGCCATCGTCATCAACGTGCATTCGCGCAAGGGCGGGGGGCGGCTCGCTGAGTTGGCGCGTGGTAGCAGCGCGCTAGCTGGCGTTGTCGACATCCTGATGCAGCTGCGGCCAGACGCGCGCCTCGGCGACAACGTGCGCGTGATCGAGGCCCTCGGGCGGATCGAGGAGACGCCACGCGAGCGAGCGGTCGAGCTGACCAGGAAGGGCTACGAGGTGCTCGGCTCCGCATCCGACGCGCGCGAGCAGGGTGCCCAGCGCGGCGTCCTCGACGTACTCCCGAGGTCTGCGGATGAGGCCGTAACCGTCGACGAGATCGTCGAGGCGCTGGATGGCGCGGCCAAGCAGACGGCGGTCACGAAGGCCGTCGCAGCCA
>DASCOT010000088.1:0-9103 GCA_036012155.1 Acidobacteriota bacterium | reverse complement strand
CCGCTGGATTGGCTTGGAGGTGGCCGCCGAGTAGCACCAGCTCATGGGCCAGATCGGTGCCGGGATCTCGGCAATGACGTTATGGTCGAGGGTGTCCTCGTCGGTGAACCGTACCCGAATGTCCAGCTCGAGCCCTACGGGAAGGCCCTTTTCGAGGATCCGAAGGATGCGGTTGTAGTGCTCGGCGGCCATGAACAGCTCTGTGTGTGGCGCCGGCGCATCGGGCTCCCAGGGACGTGTTTCCAGCGTGTAGCCGGTGTTGGAGACGTTCACCGTGCCGTAGTCGCTGTTACCGTCGGTGCGGACGATGGCAAGGGCGCCCTCGTCGACCACGAAGTCGATGATCTGCCGCCGGCTGAGCCGGTCTGGGCCGCGTCTTCGGTTGCGCCGCTCCGATGCTGGAAGGATCGGCAGGCGCGCCATCTCGTCGAGCTGAGCGTCGGTGAGAATGGTCGAGCGCGGGGCGAACTGCGTCGGTAACTCCTGTGCCGGATGGGTGAGCACGACGGCGTCGCGCAGTTGCCCGCGGTAGGGCTCCAGGTCCGTCTCTGTCTCGATTGAGCCGAAGTCCAGGTAGACGGCATTGCCGAGCACTCTGCCTTCGGTGCCAGCCGACCAGGTTGCCGGATAGGCGATGATCGGCATGTATTGCGGCGTCATCATGTGAACCGAGATGTACTCGTTCACGTAGCCGCTGCCGAACTCGTATGGCTCCAAGCGGGCGCTTGGCAGGCCGTACTCAATCAAGCGGTCGCGGGCCCACTCGGCGGCAGCGGTATAAGACGGCGACTTGGCGTTGCGCGGCCCGAACACGTCGGTGAGCCAGCTGGCGTTCTCCATCAAATCGGAGTGCTCGAACGCCTCCTGCATGATCGCGTCGACGACTTCCCAATGCACGGGCTCCTGGGCTGCGGTGCCAGTAGGCGCGGCCGGACGCGCTGCGGAGAGTAGGGCCACCCCCAGGAGCACGAACATGCATGCTCGAGCACTCGCTCCCAACGGCAACCTCAACGCCACGTCGGTGCGGCGCCGGGGCCGACCGGCGTCGACGTACCGATGGCCACGTCGACCAGATAGAGTGCCGAGCCTTCGTCGACCCGCGCTGTCAGCAGGATCTGCTCGCCGCCAGGGGACCACTCCGGGTAGGCATCGCCGAACATGAGTCCATCGGTCAGCTGTCGTTTCTCCGTTCCGTCGGCCCGCATTACCCAGAGGTGCTTTTCCTCCTCGTCGCCCGACGCCCAGGCGATCTGGGTGCCATCGGGCGAGAAGGAGGGCCACTCGTCGAGCCCGGAGGTGTCGGTCAGGCGCACGGTGGTGCCGTTCTCCAGGTCGTGTCGGTAGATCTCAGGATTGCCGTCGCGGCCTGACTCGAAGGTGATCGTTCCGCCCGCCGGTGACCAGCGCGCGTAGGCGTCGGCGTCGCTGCCCGTCTCGATTCGCAGTCGACTGTCGGAGCCTAGGCTCTGTCGGAACAACCCCCGGCCGCCGCTCTCCAAGCCCAGGGTGAGCAGCATGTTCGAGCCGTCGGGCGAAAAGTCCACCGGATCACCCATGTTTGCAATGAGCTCGGTTACCGCTCCAGATTCAGCATCGAGGGCCATGAGGGCGATACCGTCGCTCCCTGCTCCCAGGAACACCACTCGAGAGCCACCGGGTACCCATCTCGCGTAGCCGGCGAACTCCATCGGCTCGATGAGCTGCCTGGCGGCTCCGCCTTCGAGATCGAGACCGAACAAGGCGCTACCGTCGCCGACGTCACGCGACACGACGATCCGGAAGTCACGCGCCAGGGCCAAGTCGAACCCGAGCTTGTCCGCGGTCGCCGGATCTGCAACGTCATCGGCCTGCCGTGCGCCATCGCAGCCGCAGAGGGCGACGGCGAGCAGGAAGGTGCCGGTCAGTCGGGACATCAGTTCTGCGCCTCCTCGGCCCTGGTTGGTCCGATGGAGCGTAGCGTTTCCAGGCTCGGGGCGACCATTGTCCGTCCCACCGTACGCTCGACCATGGCATAGAGATCGGGCATCTTGCCCTGCAGATCGGCGGCGTCGGTGATCGTCCACTCGCCTTCGCCAACCGGACCATAGTCTGCCTGCAGGTTCCAGGCGGTGGAGATCACCCAATAGGCGAACTCCTGCATGGCGACGCGGAATCGCACGCCATCCTCGTCGATCTCGTCGTAGGAGCTGGCGTCGTAGTAGCCGGCCTGCACGGCACGATCCATCGCCTGCGCCAGCTCCGAGTCAGGCGAGATGCCCCACTCTGCAGGAAAGGCGAAGTGCAGCCCGACGTCGCTGATGTAGTGGAGGATGTGCTCGACGACCTCCATGACCTGGCCCGGTACGCCCTCCATGATGATGTCGCAGACGCTGTTGTCGGCCCGTACGGCATCGAACGGGTTCTCGGAGTCGTCGCCGAAGTCGGGCTGTCCGGCGAAGAACGGGATGACGGCTTTGTGCGCGTACATGTTGCGGAGAATGCGGTGCTGGGCCGCCAGGTCGAGGCTGTTGTCGGCCGGGAAGCTCTCGGTCACCGTATCGGCCACCCGCTGCATGAACGGGTCGGAGATGCCCGCGTCGCCGATAAGCGTGAGCCCGTAAACGGTGATCTCTTTGGTGAAGGGTCGGTAGTTGTCGCTGGCGACGAGGTCGGTGCGCGTATACAGATCATCGGGGACGGCTCCCAGCGGCTCGACGAGGATGCAGCCGCCGAGTAGCGCGCCGTTGTCGTCGCTGCCTGGAGCTTCCTCGGTGGTCGTTGCTGGATCGTCATCCGGCGTGCCGCCACAGGCGGCGAGGAGTATGAGCAGGACAGGTATGGTTAGCGCTCGCATGGGATCCTTCCAGGTTTGATGAACGGTCAAAGGGGCGCGGAGGGCAAGGGTCGATGAGCCAGGTATCGGTAGGGCGCAGGGAGATCGAAGAGGCGCATGCGCGCATCGCGCCGCACATCCACCGTACGCCCGTGCTCACCAGCTCGACGCTCGATAGGCGTTTCGGGGGCAGCTGCTTCTTCAAGTGCGAGAACTTCCAGAAGACCGGTGCATTCAAGATCCGCGGCGCGTTCAACGCCGTGATGTCGTTGACTCCCGACGAAGCGGCGCGTGGCATCGTGACGAGCTCGTCGGGAAACCACGCCGCGGCAGTCTCGCTGGCGGCGCGAACGCGCGGGATGCAAGCGCACATCGCCATGCCGAAGGCAGCGGTACCCTCCAAGGTTGCCGCCGTACGGCGATACGGCGGCAACATCGTCTGGGTGGATGGGAAGGGGGAACTTCCCACCGCCGAGGAGTTCGACGAGACCGCCGCTGAAGTCCAGGAACGTCTCGGTGCCAGCTCCGTGCACCCGTATGACGACTTGCGGACGATCGCCGGCCAAGGTACCTGCACCATCGAGCTGCTCGCCGACGTTGCCGATCTCGACTTGGTGCTTGCGCCGGTCGGCGGCGGCGGGTTGCTGAGCGGCACGTGCATTGCCGCAGCGACAGCCGACCCGGTCGTTGCGGTGGTCGGTTGCGAGCCGGAATGTGCCGACGATGCCCAGCAGTCGCTGCGCCAGGGGACAATCGTGCCGCAGACGGACCCGCGCACGTGTGCCGACGGGTTGCGCACCTCCCTTGGCGAGCACAACTTCGCGATCATCGCCGAGCACGTCGCCGACATCGTAACGGTCTCCGAGGCCGGTATTCTGGCTGCCATGCGCCTGGTATGGGAGACCATGAAGATCGTCATCGAGCCAAGCGCCGCGGTGCCCGTTGCGGCGCTGTTGGAGCGCCGCATCGAGTTGGGAGGACGTCGGGCCGGATTGATCCTGAGCGGCGGCAACGTCGACCTCGAATCGTTGCCGCCTTGGTCGGAGATCGACATGGCGGCGTTCGAAGGCACGCGGCCCGAGGCAGCCGGCTGACCACCTCGTCACGATTCAGCGCTCCTCGTAGGGCATCGGGTCCCACTGCCGCATCTCATCGCGTGTCTTGAGCGTGTGCTCCTCGTCCTCGTGCAGCGCTCGCATCAGCCTTGTCCCTCGCTTCATCCAGTATCTCTCTCTGGCCCACTCAGACCGACGCGTTCTGTCATTCGGGGATGATCCGCTGCCGGCGCCAATCACTACTGCATGAACTGGCCACCATTGACATGGAAGCAGGCGCCGGTGGTGAAGTGGGCCGCGAGGATTGCGTCGACCATCGAAGTGAGGTCGTGCGGTGAGCCGAGCCGACCCATGGGAATTCGACGCAGCATGCGCTCGACGCCGGTCTCGGTCTCAAGATCGTAGCGGTTGGTAACATCCGGGGTGGGGATCGACCCTGGCTGCAAGCAATTGACGCGAATTCTCGGCGCCAACTCGAGGGCCATGCACTTGGTCAGAGCCAGAATTCCGCCCTTGGCGCTGCAGAAGTTGGCGCCATTCGTGCGACCTTCGACGCCGCAGGGGGCGGCGAAGTTGAGGATCAGCCCTTCGCGATCGGGGTTGTGGAACACGAACTCCTGCGAGCAGATGAAGTGGCCGCGCAGGTGCACCGCCACGACGCTGTCGAACTGCGCGTCGGTCAGCTCCACGAAGGGTGCATCGCGATTGAAGCCGGCTCCGTTGATTAGCACATCGACACGGCCGAAGCGGTCGATCACCGCATCGAACATGGAGCGCACCTGCTGACGCTCGCTGACGTCGGCGCGGTACTTGAGCAGCCGTGCCGGTCCGGCCGCTTGCACTTCGCGCTCGACAATCTCAGCCTTGCTCTCGGTGAGGTAGTTCATACACACACCGAAGCCACGGATCGCCAGGTGCTTGACGATCGAGGCTCCGAGCCCGCTAGAGCCTCCCGTGACCACCGCGACGCGCTCCTCGTCGGCGCCAGACGGTTTCACACAGCCCCCTGGCGTTGGCGGAACCACTCGACCGTAGTGCGTATCGCCTGGCGCAGGGGTGTGGGGCGGGCGCCGAACGCACGCTCGAACTTCGAGTGGTCGACGGTGAATGGCCGGTCCATCATGTGGGCTTGGTAGCCGCGCCGGCGACGCAGCTCATCGTCCGCCTCCCGGATGGCCGCGGTGTGGCCCGCCTCCTCGTAGACGATCTGAAAGAAACGCCGTGGTGTCACGGGGGCGTCGTTGGGCAGGTTCCAGACTTGCCCGAGCGCCTCAGCCCGATCTCCCAGCGTCACCAGTCCGGCGGCGACATCGTCGATGAACGAGTAGCTGTGCAACATGTCCGGAGCTCCGAGGATCTCCGACTCCTGCCCACGCAGCGCCGGCTCGAACAAGCGATCGCCGGTGGTGGAGTTGAGCACCTGGGGGCCGAAGAAATCGGAAGCGCAGCCGATCGCCACCGCCACGTCGCCGGCGGCGTGAGCGTCCAGCAGCCGCCGTGCCACGCGAACGCGCGCGCGCCCCTTCTCATCGCTGGCGTTCCACGGATGCTCCTCGGTCAGCGGACCGTCAACCGGGCCGTACATGTAGTGGTTGTCGCCATAAACGATACGCGCGCCGGCAGCGGCGGCACCGGCGATGGTGCCATCGGTGATGGCCGGCAGGTGATCGGCCTCGTTGGTCCAGCGCAGCGGTTGTGGGCTATTCGGGTCGGACCAGTCCATATACGGGGCGCTGGCACACTGGAACACGACGCTGGCGCCTGCGCATGCTGCCCGGGCGGCGTCGGGATCTTTGACGTCGGCCGCCACCAGTTCGACTCCCTCGGAGACCTGACCTCGGCCGCTTCGGTTGACTCCGCGAACGCGGCGTCCACTCTGGAGCAGTTGCCGTGCAACCGCCGCGCCCATCGGTCCGGTAACCCCGATTACGACGTACAGTGGGGCGCTCACCAGAGCTTCTGGATCTCGTCGTCGAGCCCGGTCATTTCCCAACGGATGAGCGAAAACGGGATGCCGCCGGCGGCGAGAAACTCGTCGACGAAGTCTCGCAGCACGAAATCGGGGCCAAGCTGACGCACGCGATCGCCGAACAGTTTGATGAACTGAGCCTTGCCGATGACCATTCCGGAGTGCCAGCCGGGGAAGCGCAGGTTCGTGGCCATCTCGTACCAGACGTGGTAACCGTCGGGGAGCAGCCAGCCGTTGGGAGCGCATTCGTAGCAGTAGTCGATGGCCTCCTGGAGGGTGAACTCGTTGGCGTGCATGTTCTGATCGGCGATGGCACGACAGGAGCGGAAAGCCGTCTGCATGTATACGATCTCGCGCCCCCGCGGCGAGCGCTCATCGAGGTAGCCGGAGTGCATCAGCAGCTCCTCGAGCCCGAAGGCCCAGCCTTCGAGGCGAATCATGTCGATGGCGAACAGCCGCTCGGCACCACGGATGGGGCGTTCATCGCGCCGTTGTTGCTGATTGTCGAAGTAGTGTCCGATGAACTCGTGCACTTGTTCCGGCAGCGGCTCGCGGTCGCCGGTCTGATCGAAGAAGTCGGTCTCCGGGCGCGGCCAGACTGCCGGAGGCTGCAGCGGTCCGCGCGACAGATAGCCGCTGGCGTCGAGGTAGTCGGGGATGGTGGCGATCTCTGATTCGCTGAGGAACCGCATGGCGAACTCGAGAGCGGCGCGCTTTCGGCGAGCGTGTTCTTCGGCGGTCTGTACTGGCTCGAGCTCGGGTAGGTGGCGATTACGATTGCGCTCGAGCTCGAGGTAGGTCAGCACGCGCTCGTCCTCACGAGTGACGATTTCGCGGAAGTCGTCCCAGGTATAGGGCACCAGCTGGACGTTGCGCAGCCACCAGTTGTAGTTGGCCCTGCCGATGCCGGCCGGGCCGTTCATGCGCCCACGGTTGCTTTCGAGCCACTCGCCGTAGGCGACTACCGCGGCGCGCGCTGCCTCGGCGGGCTCGACCAGCTCCGGATGGTGATCGCCGGCAGTGTCGCGAATACGCTCGAAAAACGCCACTTCTTCGTGCAAGTAGTGCAGCGCCAGCGTCACCAAATCGGCTGGAACGTTGCGTAGATTGTCACGCGCGGCGGACAGCAGCGGTGGAACCGCCTTCAGCTCCTGCAGGGCGGTTGGAAGCTCGGCCGGCGGCATCGGTAGATCGCGGATCCGCAGGCCGCGCCGCGACGGGCCTGATCCGCCCATCGTCTGCAGATAGAAGCCGGGGTCGCGAGACCAGGGGCGCAGCACCCGATGATAGAAGTCGAGGCCGTTCATCTCGCCCCGGACCAGCAGGTAGTCAACCTTCTGCTCGACCGGCCAGGCGTCGACGGAAAGCGCGTCGAACTGACGGCGGAGTCGCCCCAACGCCTGGTACTGCCGCCGTATGGCGTCGCCGCCGAAGTCAGGTACGCTGTTGGCGACCGGCGGACGCTCGAGGGCTCGGAACATCCCAAAGATCTCGAGCAGCTCGGAATAGTCCGATGACGCGGTCTGCGCCGGAGCGCTACGCGGGCTGGTTGCTCCCACCGCACAACAGACGACTACCAGGGTCGCGCGGAGGAGCTTACTTGTTCTCATGACGCTCGCCTCAGCGGGTCTCGGAGGGACCTGTTCAAGAGTTGCATACAGTATACGATGATGCCCGAACAGCTCACCAAAGTACGGAGAAGCGCACTCGTGGCAGGTATCTCGCGGCCCGATGTACCGTTTACGGTGGTCGGCCGGGGGCCTGATCGGGTCGGTTCGGTCTTCCCGGCAATCGGTGTGTTGCTGGTGGCCTCATCGATTGTCGCCTCCGGTGGGACGGTCGCGCTCGGCGCCGCATCCTCGGTCGCGAGCAGCTCGCAGGATCAGCGTACGCAGCGAGATCTCCTGCAGCAGATCCAGACCGAAGCCACGAGCAATTCACAGCTCATGGAGACCGCCAGTTGGCTGGCGGACGTATTCGGACCCCGCCTCGCCAACTCTCCTTCGTACGACGCCGCGGCCGAGTGGGCCCGGGGTCGCCTCGTCGACTTCGGGGTGGAGGCGTCCGTCGAGCCCTACGGCGAGTTCGGCGTCACCTGGCGCAACGAGTACACGTCGGTGCACATGCTGCGCCCACGCTATATGCAGGTGATCGCCTACCCGAATACTTGGTCGTCCGGGCTCGAGGGTCTCACCCGCGCCCGGGCCGTTCAGCTCGACTACGAGGCGCTGGCGTCGGCCGCTGACCTCGAGCCCTATCGGGGTCGACTCGACGGCGCCGTGGTATTGATCGCCGCGATACAGCCCATCGAGCTGCAGTTCGAGTCTCCGGCCGAGAGGCTGAGCGACGCGGCACTTGCCGCCCTGGCAGCTCCGGACCTCGCCGGCCCAGAGCGCGACGACGATCGTGACGAGCCGGTTGCCTGGGACGCCTTTGTCGAGTTTGTGTTCGATCAGGGTGCCGTGGCGCTGGCCGCTCCGGATGGGCGCGAGAGCTACGGCAACGTCCTGGTGAACGAGGTGCCGGGTCGGGCTTGGCTTTCCGAAGCCGACATCCACCCACCGTTCCTGGTGCTGGCAGCAGAGCATTACAACCGAATGGTGCGCATCCTCGACAAGGGGGTCGAGGTCGAGATCGAGCTCGACGTACGGATCGCTGTCGACGAGCTTTCGCGTCAGGATACCAACGTGATCGCCGAGATTCCTGGTACCGATCTGGTCGGCCAGGTGGTGATGCTCGGGGCGCACCTCGATGCCAACTCGGCCGGCCAGGGCGCGATCGACAATGCCGGGAGCGCCGCTACGGTCATGGAGGTCATGCGAGTGCTGCACGCCATCGGTCTGCAGCCGCGGCGGACCATCCGCATGGCTCTGTGGGGCGGCGAGGAGTACGGGCTTCTGGGCTCGCGACGATACGTCGAGCGGGTCTTTGGCGGTGCCGGTGGGCGACCCTCCAACGAGGCGCACGAGCGCTTCGCGATCTACTTCAACAAGGATGGCGGCTCTGGCCGCATCCGCGGTGTGTACCTGCAGGAGAACGCTGCTCTGGCACCGATGGCGGCCGCCTGGCTCGAGCCCCTGGCTCCGTTCGGGGCCGTCCACATAAGCAACCGCGCCAACTTCAACTCCGATCAGGCATCGTTCGATCGTGCTGGCCTACCGTCGATGATGTTCATCCAGGATCCGCTCGAGCGGCGTGGCTACCACACCAACATGGATACCTTCGATCATCTCCATGAGCCCGACTTGATCCAGTCGGCGATTGTCA
>DASCOT010000087.1:0-10471 GCA_036012155.1 Acidobacteriota bacterium | reverse complement strand
GAACGTCGCTCGTCGGAGACCCAGCTCTCGCGGGGCGTTCGTGCTGTTGTCCAGTTGTTTCTCATGGCCCGCGCGGTCGATCCCGATATCGCGCATCAGTTCTTGTGCCTCGGGCGGAAACGTATTCGGACGCCAGAGGGCGGCGGTGCCGCCGCCCGCAATCAGGCGAGTGCCGTCCACCATGAATTCGTTGCGCACGGCGTGGCCGCCGAAATCCGGGCACGCGTCGATCACCAGGACCTTCGAGTGCGGGATCTGCTTCCGATAGAAATAGGCGGCGCCAAGTCCGGCCATGCCGGCACCCACGACCACCAGGTCGTAGAGCTCGCCGGTATCGACCGGATCGTTGAACGCACTCCCGTCGCGGACAGCATGCCCCGCATTCATCGCCTCGTCAGTTTGCCCGCGCATCCCCGTGATCCTGGGTGGATAATCCGCAGGTGCGGCTTGTGGAGCGGGCACCGGCGCTGGTGGGGCTGCCGTCTCCGCGTGCGCGGGGGTGCCGCCTGCCAGAGTGGGGACCATCATCGTCCCCCCGACGGTTATGGCCGCGCCGTCCAGGAAGTCCCGCCGTGAGATTTCTGCATCCATGCCGAGTGCGCGATCACGCTTCTTCTTGTTCATGACACATCCCCTGTTAGCAAGATCACGAAACTTCGATGTTGGCAAACGAGTCATTATAGATAGGGCTCGGATGCAAGCACGGCGTCGCCACGATGTCTAGGGCGAGCGCTGAGACCGCAACCCGCATGGTGGTGATGCCGAGATGCTGCGTAACGTGCAGTTCTGGACCATGTGATGCAGATCCGCGCCTCTCCCTACCGGTTCGACGAGCTAAGCGGCGCGTACCGACGGGTCCGTGACATTTCCTGTGACATTTCCGGTTCAGACAACGTCAACCAGCCGCACCTGACGTCAAGACCTTGCCCGGCTGCCCCTTGCCGCTTCCTCGCGGACTCCATTACCCTTAGCCGCGTCTACCGAGATCCGTGGCGCGCAATGTGGCTTCGTGTGGGCTCCACCGCGCCGAGATACGCACTCTCGAGGACTTGATGATGAGCGACTCTGTGCTGGCAACGAACCGTGGCATCCGCGCTGGTTCGACGATCATGTATCTCTTCGTCCTCCTACTCCTCGTCTCCTCTGCGGCGCCGGCATGGGCGCAGGATCACCCGAATGTCCTCTACATAGTCGTCGACAACCAACCCGCCTCGATCCTGGGCGCCTATGGGAACCCGGATGTCAGGACGCCCCACATCAATCGCCTGGCCAACGAAGGGATACGCCTTACTCGCGCCTTCGCCGTCCACGGTATGTGCTCTCCAACACGTGCGACCCTACTGACTGGACTCTTGCCCTCTCAGCACGGCGTTCACGACTGGCTCGACGACGGGCGGATCGACAACTGGCCCGACGACTGGAACGCGATCAGAGAATACCGGTCGTTACCGTACACACTGAAGAATCGCGGGTATCAGACGGCGTTGATCGGCAAGTGGCACCTGGGTCGGCCGCGTCCGCCGGATGACTGGTTCGATTATTGGGTGACGTTCAATCTGGGCCATACGATCGATTTCTGGTCCAACGAGATCAATGACAACACGAACATCTACAGACAAGAGGACCAGCACAGCGTCGAGTTCTTTGCCGACAAGGCAGTTACGTACCTGGAGAACTACGACCACGAGAGGCCGTTCTTCCTGCTGGTTACCTTCAACGGCCCCTATCTGAACCCACCGACGAACCTCGGCCCCGCCAGGAACCGGCACTATGCAACCTATGCGGACAGCGAGTTCCCTTCGTTCCCTCGACACAGGGTCAACGACAGGATCCTCGAGCAGCTGGCGCCACCCTACTCTGGCTGGTATGCGAGCCTGGCGCGCATGAACAACGACCAGGCGTCAATGGCCAATGTCGCGTCACAGAATACGCTGGTGGACGAAGGCGTCGGCCGGCTGCTGGCAGCGCTCGAGGAGCGGCAACTCGAAGACGACACGCTGGTGGTTTACACGAGTGATCAGGGCAACTTCTTCGGACAGCATGGCTTTTGGGGCCATACTGACAACACGTTTCCGGCGAGCCCGTACGACACGCCGATGAACGTACCGTTCATTGCTCGCTACCCAGGCACCATCGAGAGAGGACAAGTAAGTGATCTGCTCGTGGGCCAATACGACCTCATGCCCACGATGCTGGACCTGGCCGGCTTCGGGGATGTGGAGATCGCCAACTCTCCGGGCCGGAGTTTTGCCGACCACCTGAAAGGGAGTGAGCTCACCGAGTGGGCCGACGCGGTGTACATGGATCAAGAGGCAACTCGTGTAGTCAGGACAGATCGTTATTCGTTTTGGAAACGTCTGAAAGGTACGGGTGAGCACGCGCTCTACGACGTACGTGACGATCCGGAGCAAATGAACAATCTGTATGGATCTCCCGACCATGCCGATGTCGTCTCGGACCTCGACACCAAGCTCGCTATGTTCTTCGACACCTATTCTGCGGTCGAATACGACCTTTGGCGCGGCGGCACCGTAAAGGGGTCCACGGACTGGTCTCGTGCCTTCAGGTCTCTCTACGGTGAACAGTGGGAGGCGGAGGCGAGGATCAAGCCAGCCTTCAAAGAGTGACCCTTCCCAGGGCTCGGCATGTGACTACGCGCTCCCGTTGCAGACTGGTGACCAGGTTGCGCGACGCCGCTGCAGGCAGCTCTCTGGAGAACCGCCAGGCAGGATGCCGACACTGACCCGAGGCATCAGCGACTTGCTAGCGACGGGCGGCGTGGCGTCCAGTCCTGCAACCACCAGGGGTCCGCTAGCAGACGCAACCGCGGGTTGATCCGGTACCGGACCGGGTAGAAGCCCTCTCCCGAGAGTTCTCCGCTTCGTATGGCGTCCAGCGCGGCTCTGAGGTCCTGCACATCGGCCAGGGTCAGCTGCGGCGCCCCGGGCACCCTGTCCCGGTGCGCCCCGAGGATGCGGACACCGGCCGGAGCGGAGCTCAGCACAGTGTCGGCGGCCTGCACGTAGTCACCCATGCCGCTGTTCGGGAGATACGCGTACAGCGGTCCGGGATAGATGAAATCGCCCGAAAACAGCTGGCCGGAATCGACGTCGAGAAGCGAGATCGAGTCTTCTGTATGGCCCGGCGTATAGAGCACTCGCAGAGAGCGATCGCCCAGCTGCATGGTGTCTCCGGCCGAGATCCACTCGTCGACCTCGAGCGTAGGCGCGGCGACGCCCTCGTGGAATCCCAGGTGCTCGCGGTCCGTGAGCTGCAAACGATTGTCGGGCGCGCGAGCTCGTAAGTAGGGCAGGTCGATCACCGCCACATTCTCGAAGGTGATCTCGTTGCCCACGTGGTCGACGTGGAAATGGGAAGGCACGAAGGTCACGGGGAGATCGGTGAGCGCCTGCGCGACCGGCCGGATGTCGCGAACGCCGGGGCCGGCGTCGAACAACACGGCGCGCTCGGTTCCCAGGAGCAGGTAGTTGTAGTTCCGCTGATAATAGCGGGGCTCGCCGATGGCAAAGGTGCGCGCATCGAGCGCCTGAACAGTGAAGTAGTTATCGTGCCAGCGCACTCCGGGGCCCTCGTCGACCTGGTCGAGAAGCGGCGGGGCCTCAGGGGTGTCCCAGGTGTAGTGCCAGATCATGTAACGCTGCGACACGGCCACGGTCACCGCGACCAAGATCAGAAGTAGCAGCGCGATCAGGCCCTTGCCTGTCGGGATAGTCATCATTCCTCTCCGCACAGAAGAGCAACCCGGTAGACACCGGCGACGAGCGGCGTTCCTCCGATGATGCCCAGCTTCCGGCTACTGCTCCATGGCCGGCGGCGACGCAACCGGTAGCTCGCCGTGCACTAGCATGCCCTCCATCATCACCGCCGAAGGGTGCACGTCGGGGATGCCCTTGGGGTCGATCGCGAACAGGTCCTCGTCGAGCACCACCAGATCGGCCAGCTTGCCGACCTCTAGCGAGCCGATGCGATCCTCCATCCGAAACGGGTAGGCGCCATTGATGGTGAATCCGCGCAGGATCGTATGCAGATCGACGCGCTCGGCGGCGGGAGGAAGCGGCGGTCGAGTCCTATCGCCTCGTGGGGGCCGGGGCGGCGCCTCGCGCGTGTGAGCGCCATGTATGGTCAGAAACGGGCTGATGACCGAAAGGCCCCAGTCGTCGCTGGAGAGGGTCACGCGGGCGCCAGCGTCGAACATCGACTTGGCCGTGTAGGTGCGCGCCGTGCGCTCCGAGCCCATGCCCCATGCCCCCGAGCTGCCGGCGTTGGCGCCGGCGAACCACCACGCCGTGAAGTTGGCAGAAACGTCGAGCGGCGCGAAGCGCGGTATGTCGGCGGGATCGATGAGCTGCAGATGGGACAGCGTGGTTCGGGTGTACAACTCGCCGGCGACCGCAGCCCTGGCTGTCTCCACGGCGTCGAGAGTGGCACGCACGGCGTGGTCGCCGATGGTATGCACGTGCAGGTCGAGCTGCGCCTCGTGCAGCTCGAGGATGAAGTCGCGCAGCTCAGGCACCGACAGCATGATGTTGCCGGAGGAGCCAGGGTCGTCGGTGTAGGGCTCGAGCAAAGCTCCAGAGCGATTGGCGTTGATGCCGTCCATGAACAGCTTCACCGTCCGAAACCGAAGCCGCTCGCTGCCATACGCCTGCTGCAGCCGGCGCATCTCCTCAACTGCCGTGAAGCGACGCTCGGGAACGAATACCTGGTAGGTACCCTCGTAGCGCAGCGGCAGCTCGCCGGCGCGGTCGAGACGGGCCAGGAATTCGTAGACGTGGTCCTCGTAGCCGAAATTGCCGCCGTCGTAGACCGTCGTCACGCCGTTCTCCGACAGCGTCTGCAGGAACGCCACCACGCTGGCCTCGTACTCGTCGTCGTCGGGATCGAACTGCGACGCCAGATGCTGCCAGCCAGCCCCCTCCTTGACCCAGCCGGTGGGAACGCCGTCGGCGTCGCGGGCGTACATGGCGACCCCGGGTCGCGGATCGGGCGTGCTGGCGTCGATCCCGAGCACCTCCAGCGCCTTCGAGTTGAGCCAGTAGCTGTGCCAGAAACCGCTTGCGATCCACAGCGGCCGGTCGGCAACGATGCGGTCGAGGTCGCGTCGGTGCGGCCCCTTGGCCCCGTCGATGAACGCCTCGTTGGGCCAACAGCAAAGTCGGATCCACCCCTCCCCTGGATTGCTGTCGACGTGGTCGCGGAGCAATTCGAGGAATTCCTCGCGGCTCGAGCCGCCGACGGACCCGTCGTAGTCCTCCAGGTCGATGTACCCCGGATGCGTGTGGCCGTCGATGAGACCCGGGATTACCAGACGGCCCGCCAGATCGACCGTGCGCGTCGCCTCCGACACGAAGGCCGCAGCGCCGGCGTCGTCCCCGACGTAGGTGAGCTCGCCGTCCTCGATCGCGACCGCAGTGGCCGACGGGTTGCCGTCGTCCATCGTCACGATGTCGCCGCCGGTGAGCACCCAGTCGGCGCCAGCGCCGGAGCCACCGCTCCGGGCGCCCCCGGCGTCGCAGCTCACCGTCAGCGCGGTCGTTCCCACCAGAGCCAACAAGAGGCTACCCGAGAGGGTCGCGCCGCGAGCTCTGCTAATTCCGAGGCCCCTCGCTAACATGCCGATCTGATCCCACTCCTTCAGGTTCGCTCCGCCCAGGGGTATTGGAACTCCGGCCGGATGACGTCGGTGATCAGCTCCTGGACCGCACGGTGCGCCTGGTCGAACGCCGCCTGTGTCAGACACGACGCGGCGGCGTCGGAGTTGGCGATGGCGATCCGTCCGAACCGCTTACGGCCCAATACCCAGGGAGCCTCGTCGTACTCCCAGTCGGGATCGAAGAGGTCGTTGCCCGCTCCCGCGTACCCGTGGGGCCACCGGTTAACGAAGATCGCCTCGATGTCGCGGGCGGGATCGAAGCCTCCCTCCCCCAGGGCACGAGCAAGCTGATCCCTGATGCCACGCTCGAAGGTCTCGAACGACATGGCCAGAAGCTCCTCCCGTACGGCCCGCCACTGGTCCCGTGCGGGAACCCCCGGAGCGACCGGAGACCCCCAGAGCCCTACGACAGCCGGCTCGTCGGGCGACTGGGCAGTCTGGTAATCCCCGAAACTGTTGCTGTAGCCGTCAAGACTGACGCCTTCGAAGTACGCGCCTGGGCAATGGATGCTCCTCACACCGAGCCGCTCGAACGCTTGCCAGTTGCGAACCACGGCGTTGCCCGCAACGAAGGGTCTGCGCACCGCCATATGCAGGTGGTCTTTCTGGTCCTCCGGCAGCTCGGGACACAGATACGGGATTACCGCGTTGTTGCACGCCATCACGCAGGTGCCGCCGCGCACGCGATGCGCCTGGCCGTCGCGTACGTACGTGAGGTCCACCGCGTTCGCTTTAGCCCGATCGCCCACGTGGTGAGCCTTCACCACCGTGCTGTTGAGACGGATGCGCACGTCGTTGTCCGCCCGATCGAGGGTCGAGTACCGCACCCGCGTCGACACCGAATCGTTCATCGTCGTGCCCGGTAGCGAACCCGGAATCAGCCAGCGCACGAGCAGGCGGGCGATGCCGGCATTTCCGTCGGGGAAGTGCATGCCATCGAACGGATTCTCCAGCCCGGGGAACCCGTTTCTCGGAGGCCGATCCCCGAGCCCGAGGCCCTGCAATCCAGGCAAACTGCTGAACCGGAACGCAGCCCATACGCTCAACGTATCGATGCCGGCGCTGCCATTGGCATCTGGGGCGCGGCGCTTGAAGAAGGGGATCACGTCCGGGTGGACGCCGACGACGTCCAGCAGATAGTCCTGGTAGCTCATCTTGCGGAGCCGAGCGATCTTGTCCTCCACCGACAATCCGGGGAAGAAATCTTCCTGCGTCTGGTACAGCTTCGCGATGTCCTTCTGCACCCGATCCGAGAGCGGCGTCGTTCGAAGCCATTCCGTCCAGGCCTCTGGCTCGTTCGATCCGGGCACTCCTACAACCAGCCGATCCTCACCGAACGTCTCCTCGTCGAACAACACCGCGCTTCCCAAGCCCGGCTCGCGCGCCCGTAAGCTTCGTCCCCTGTTCTCACGCCTGTACGCCTCCGCATCCAGACCGATGTCGTGCATCAACTCCAGGCCTTCGTAGGTATAGGCTCCGGTGATGTACGTCGTGCCTCCCCAGCCGATAACCTGGCGCCCGTCGACGATGGCCTCGTTCCGCTTCGCGTGCCCTCCGAAGTCGTCGTGGTTCTCCAAGATGAGGACCCGAGCCTCGGGCAGCGCCTTACGGAAGTAGTAGGCCGCTCCGAGACCGCTCAATCCACCACCCACCACGATCAGGTCGTACTCTTCCCCTGTTTCTTGCGGGTCGTCCCAGGTCTCGCCGAACCGCATCTCATGAGCCACCTCGAACGACCCCGGATGGCTGCCCCGCATCCCCGTGCGTGTCGGCGGATAGTAGGTCTCCTGGCTCGCAGACTGATCGACTATCGGAGATGCGGCCGGAGCGGGCCGGGCATCGCGCCCCTGCGCCTCCACATCCCCCGACACAAGGACCGCTCCCGTGATCGCGATGCTCGTTCCGCTCACGAAGTCGCGACGGTTGATTTCCCGGTCCATGCCCAGCTCACGATCGCTCCTCTTCATTTCATGTCTCCTCGAGAATCAAGGTGCGGGTCGTGAGACAGGCTGAGCCGGTGGTATAGCCACGCGGCGTGGCTGATGATCTCTGGCAAAAGGCGCTGTCGATGGTAGCGTTCCCGGTCGTTGCTCATCGCCGGACTGTGCCAGGCTGGCGGCCAACTTGACAGTACCCTCAACGCTTTTGGTAACTCTCTACCTGGATAATCGAGTGCGAAAAAGGACTGTCCTCGTCAGCGGTGGATACCGACTTCACCGGCGAGCGCCCCGGCCATCACACGCACATGGCACCGGCGCGCGACAGCGTCTATCACGATCGGATGAGCCCTTCGACGCTTCAGCTGTCCATCCTGCCCGAGCCGTAACATTTCCTTTGACATTTCGGGCTCAAACAGCGACAAACAGACGCAACCGGAGTCATTCTGTTTCGAAAGACCTTGAGCGAGAAACCGCGCAGCTGATCAACGGGTGCCCGAGATGAGACGACGAGACTTCTTGAAGGCTGCAGCTGCGGCGTTCGTTATTCCCGGGCAGGCGCTGGCTCAAAGCGGGCACGACCTGGCCCTCGTCAATGGTCGAATCATGACGATGGATGCTGCCCATCCGGGCGCCGAAGCCGCGCTCGTCAGGAACGGCAGAATCGTTATGGTGGGGTCGAACGCCGAGATTGATCGAGAGGCAGGTGGAGTTGCCCGGTTCGATGCGGAAGGGCGCGTTGTGGTGCCTGGCTTTGTCGACACCCACGTGCATTTCGAGCTGACGTGTCTTGCTCGTGAGTACCAGGTCGCATGCCACACGCCCCCGCATCGCGCCCTCCGGGAGATTTTCGAGACCTTGAGATCCAGCGTGGCCGGTACGCCGAAGGATCGGTGGATTGTTGGGCGAAGTTCTTTCAGCCTGCGCGGCAAAGTCGAAGAGGGGAGGCTCGCCACCCGGCATGAACTGGACGCGATAACGACGGATCACCCCCTGGCGCTCTTCTCCGGGCTCCACGTGGCGATGCTGAATACGCGAGCGCTACACGAACTCGGCTTGTGGGATCGAGCGGAGAACCCACCGCGGGGCGTCTATATCGATGTGGAACCGTCGGGTACACCGAGCGGTCTTGCTACCGAGGTATGGGACCTGCTGCCGACATACTCGGTCGATGAGGTGATCCTGGCGTTACGCAATCACGCAGAGGACGTCTTCGTGTCGAAGGGCACGACAACGATCGGCAACATTCCGTATTCCGCCAACGATCTTCGTGCCGATCAGGCGCTCCAGGCACGAGGTGAGTTACCGGTACGTCTTCGTGCCTATCACCACGTTCCGCGTACCGTGTCACTGACGTCCCTGCTCGACGCCGGGCTCGTATCTGGCATGGGAGATTCCATGTTCAGGTTCGGCGGGATCAAGATCTTCATCGACGGAATCGGGTATGACGCGCTGGGCAACGTTCTTGATGATTCGAAGAGGACGCAGAGTGAGCTCAATGAGTTCGTATCAGGTGCCCATGCTGCCGGTATCCAGCTCATCATGCATGCGCTCACCACCAAGGGAATGCTGATGGCAGCGGATGCGGTGGAGGAGGCCATGCGTCGCGATGGCCGGCCGCACCGCCATCGCATCGAACACGCCGGCGGTCTGCTGGAGCGCCCGGAGGAGTTTCAGCGGCTCGCATCACTCGGCATTCTGCCCGTCGTGACACCGCACTTCTGGCAGCGCGAGGGTAATGCGGTGCCGAGATTCAAGACGATGATAGAGCGTGGCTTGATGCCAGTGATGGTAACTGACACCACCGGCACGGTGCCGGGCTCATCCGCGCCACTTCGAAACATGGCCGCGTCGATGGTGGAAGCAAGGCATGGCGGTGCGGCGCCAAATGCTGCCGAAAAGCTGACGTTCGAGCAAGCATTGCGTATGAACACGGAATGGGCCGCTTACAGCATCTTTGAAGACCACGAAAAGGGCACGATCACGCCAGGCAAGCTGGCTGACTTCGCCATACTCTCAGAGGATCCGGAGACCCTGAGCGACCCCGATCTATTCGACATGGGTGTCGATGCGACAATCCTGGGCGGCCAGGTTGTGTATCAGTCCTGAGGCATTCCGAATCGCACGCGGCAAAGACCAACGCCAGCGGAGATCGGCATTCCGAGGTGGTGGACAGCGCCACTCTCTCTGGCGCGCAGTTGATCGAGCCGGGGCCACGCCGCGAGCCGAGAGGGGAGCAGCCTGATTGAGTATTCCAAGACGTCGGTTTCTGGGCAGTTTCCTGGCTCCCGCGTTTCTGCGCGGAATGCCGCTCTCCACGCTTGTCGCCCGGTCGCCCTCGCCACCCGTGGCCGCCAATGCAAACGCTGCCTTGATCGACAACGCACAAGCTTGGGGCGTCTCGGAACGTGCGGCGGCTCTGCACGCTTCAGCCCTGGTGTGGGACGATCACGCTGGCTGGGGCTTCAACACGGCAGAAGATCTCCAGTGGCTGGCGCTGTGGAGTGCCGCCGGCGCCGACTTCCTCTCGGTGAACGTCGGCTATGACGCCACCCCGTGGACACTCGCCATCGAGGCAGTTTCGCAATACCGCCACTGGCTTCGCGAGCACAGCGACCGTTTTATTCAGGTCGAGACCTTTCAGGATGTGCAGAGGGCAAGGCGCGAAAACAAACTGGCGGTCAGCTTCGATCTGGAAGGTATGGACGCCCTGAACGGCGATGTCGGCATGGTCGACTTCTATTACCGGCTGGGAGTTCGACAAATGCTCGTCGCCTACAATCTCAACAACCTGGCAGGTGGCGGTTGCCACGACAACGACGCCGGCCTGACGCGGTTCGGTCGCTCGGTCATCAGTGAG
>DASCOT010000086.1:0-23043 GCA_036012155.1 Acidobacteriota bacterium | reverse complement strand
CCTCGCCGGCCGACGCTTCTTCGAGCCGGTCCCACAGCCGTGGCCGTCAGAGCTCTCCATGGCGAGGAATTGAACCGTCCGAGTCGGCCGTAGGCTGCCCTGGACACCCTTTGATGTCGTTTAATGACTTTAAAGTGATCAATTTTAATTAATACTACTTAAACATGAATTTAATTTAGCAAAACGGATTTATAACGATCTTAGTAATGCAATAAATTCCGTAATGGATATTTCGGCATTATCGTTCACTCTTGAAGGGTTTCGATGAATCAACCGGACTTCTCGTACGCAGACGGCGCACCGTCAGCCGGAGCTGGCGCGTCGCTGGAGGCGGTCCCGGACACCGCTGAGCTGCCGAGCACGGAGCGTGCGGCGGATCTGGCAGAGCTCTTGCGCCAGGTTCTGGAGCTCGGAGCGTCGGACCTTCACATAACGCCTGGTGTGCCTCCGCAGGTGCGCATCGACGGAACCCTTCGCCCCATGGAATACGCGCGGCTGGCGCAGCCCGAGACTCAGGAGCTGCTGTCTTCGGTCATGACCGAAGACCAGAAGGCGACGCTGGAAGAGAACCTCGAGGTGGATTTCTCGTTTGGCCTCAAGGACATGGCCCGCTTCCGCGCCAACGTCTTTGTACAGCGTGGCTCGATCGCCGGGGCGCTGCGCCTGATTCCCTGGTCGATTCCCTCGTTCGAGGATCTCGGCTTGCCGTCGGTTATCGCCGACATTTGTGAAAAGCCGCGAGGGCTGGTGCTCGTGACCGGCCCGACAGGCTCGGGGAAAAGCACAACGCTCGCCGCCATGATCGATCTGATCAACCGCCAGAAGGCGCACCACATCATCACCATCGAGGATCCGATCGAGTATTTGCACGGACACCAGCGCTCGATCGTCAACCAGCGTGAGCTCGGTGCAGACACGCTCTCGTTCGCCGCCGCCATGCGCTCTGCGTTGCGCGAAGATCCGGATTGCGTGCTGATCGGCGAGATGCGCGACCTGGAGTCTACCGAGCTAGCGCTAAAGCTAGCCGAGACCGGCCACCTGACCTTCGCCACGCTGCACACCAATTCGGCAGTGCAAACGATCAACCGCGTTATCGATATTTTCCCGACGGGACAACAGGCACAGATTCGTACGCAGCTGTCGTTCACGCTGGTGGCGGCCATCTCGCAGACGCTATTGCCCCACTCATCGGGAAGCGGTCGCGTGCTCGCACAGGAGATTCTCATCCCCAACCCGGCGATCCGGAATCTCATCAGGGAATCCAAGATCCATCAGGTCTATTCGGCGATGCAGTCCGGTCAAGCCGAGCACGGAATGAAGACCTTCACCCAGGACCTGGCGCGCCTCGTCATGGAAGAGAAGATTACCTCTGAGGTGGCGATCGCGGCCTCGGGGGAGGAGAAGGAGCTCAGCGCCATGCTCGAACGGTTCAACGATGCGTCCAAAGGACGCACACGATTGGACCGTGAGGTTGCGGAACGGGTAGGGCTGAGGAAGGGCAAGAAACCGTCTCGGGTGCGGGCGCGACGAATCGGTCGAGGGAGGTAACGGTGGGGCAATACCAGTACAAAGGTGTGGGGAGAGACGGCAAGACGACCAGCGGCACCGTGGCGGCTGGCTCCGCCGACGAGGTAGCGCGGCTGCTACGGCGCCAACGTATCCGCGTCACCGCGGTCTCGCCCGCGGGACAGCAACGGACGTTCCAGATGCCGTTTGGAATCGGCAATCGGACCAAGGTGACGCAGGAAGAGGTCGCGGTGTTCACGCGACAGTTCTCGGTGATGATCGATGCCGGCCTGCCGTTGGTGCAGTGTCTAGATATTCTCTCGAAGCAGGCTGACAACAAGGCGTTCGCCGAGGTGCTCGACCTCATACGGAACGAGATGGAGGGCGGTGCCAACCTGGCGCACGCCATGGCCCAGCACGAGAAGGTCTTCACGCCGCTGTATTGCAACATGATTGCTGCCGGCGAAGCGGGGGGTATCCTCGACGTTATCCTGCGCCGCCTGGCGAACTACATCGAGAAGGCCGTCAAGCTCAAGCGCGCCGTTAAGTCGGCGTCGATCTACCCGGCCGTGATCATCACGGTGGCTTGCGTGGTGGTCTTGATCATTCTCTGGAAGGTAATCCCGACTTTCGCCACTCTGTTTGCCGGGTTGGGTGCCCAGTTGCCCTTGCCCACCCGCATCGTCGTCATGGCGTCGAACTTCGTAGCCGGCTATATGCCGTTTCTGATCGTCAGCATCGTTGTCGGCGTATTCGCGGCTCGCAAGTACTACCGGACCGACAAGGGCGAGCTCGTCATCGATTCGATCTTGCTCAAGCTACCGGTCTTCGGCCTGCTGACGCGCAAGATCGCCGTGGCGCGCTTCTGCCGCACCTTCGGCACCTTGGTCTCCTCCGGCGTTCCGATCCTCGAGGCACTGAGCATCACCGCCGAGACGGCAGGTAATCGAGTCGTCAAGGACGCCATCATGGCAACGCGCAAGAGCATCGAGGCAGGCAAGTCACTCGCCAAGCCGTTGGCGAGCTCCAAGGCCTTTCCACCGATGGTCACTCAGATGATCGGGGTGGGGGAAGAGACCGGCGCCCTCGACACGATGCTGAGCAAGATCGCCGACTTCTACGAGGAGGAGGTAGACACTGCGGTCGAGAGCCTGACCGCACTCCTCGAGCCAGTGATGATCGTCTTCCTCGGAGTCGTGATTGGCGGAATTGTCGTCTCGATGTATTTGCCGATGTTCGACCTGGTCAACAAGATCTGAGGAGACCTCGAGGTTGGCGGCCGTCACAAGCGCCGCTCGGAAGCACGGAGAACTGGCAGGAAGGGAGGCAGCATGCCGGGGGCTGGTCGTGAGAGGGGGACACTCACGACCAGCCGTCGGATCGACGCAAGACTCGACAATCCGCCGGGAGCTTTGGCGGTCAGACTTGCAGGGGCAGGGTCCCGGCGGATCAGGGCCCTACAGGTCAGGGACATCGTGGCGGGGCGAAAGCTACGGAAGGGGGCTGCGGCTAGGCCGCAGCCCCCTCATTTCTTTGGCCGTCGGCTTGTGCTCCACGACCGTCTGATATCGGCCACAACCTGCTAGAATTCAAACTCGGGGGCGCGAGGGATGGACCGGATGACCGCTGACCGGGTCGGGCTCGAACACGAAATCAACCTGCGGCGCCTGCTGCTGTTTCGTGTCGTCACTGCGACTGCGTTGTTGATCCCAGCGCTATATTCGCAGTTTCTGGCAGGCACGCAGCGGTCCCTTGTTCCCGTGCATGCGAGCATCGCCCTGGTCTACGGCGTTTGCCTGCTGTATGTGGTGGCGCAGCGGGTAGGTATGACAGCGGGCCGTTTGCTGTCGCTCCAACTGACGATCGACGTTGCACTGGTGACATTGCTGGTGCATGTGTTCGGCGGGGCCCGCTCGCCGCTGGTGTTTCTGTATCTGGTTCTCGCTATCGGCGCCGGGGTGATGACCGGACGCCAGACGGCGCTGGCGATCGCTTGCCTGACCGCCGTCAGCTATGGGCTGCTCATACATCTCCGGGCCGCGGGTTGGCTGCCAATCCGCGAGCTCGGGCTCGGGCAGCCCGGGCCGCCCGTGACGCCGCCCGAGATGTATCTCCGGATCCTGATGCTGTTGTTCGCGGCGTGCATGATCGTCGCGCTGGCGAGCTCCTACACCGAGCGGCTACGGGGGGCGAGGGAAGCGCTACGCAAGGAGCGCTCGGCGCTCGAAGCGCTGCAACAGTTGAGCCACCAGCTGCTCGCCGGAATGAGCAGCGGCCTGATTGCCGCCGACCCGGACGGCCGGGTGATCGCTTGCAATCGCGCTGCAGAGCGCGTTACCGAGCGGCCAGAGCGGGAGCTGCTCGGCCAGCCTGCAAGCGAGGTCCTGAGTCTCGGAGACGATGCCATGAGTGACCTCGAAACGCGCCTCAACGATCGGCAGATCTACCGCACGGAGCGCCGCATCCGGGTTCCCTCCGGAGCCTATCGAACCGTCGGGATGAGCATCACCCGAGTAGTCGAGCCGGCCGGCGCCGATGCCGCGGATCCGGTGCCCGGCAAGACCGAGGCCTCTAGGCAGTTTCCCACCGGCCCCTGGGCAATCGAGTCGGATGGCCCGATGGCAGGCGGATACATCTTCATGTTCCAGGATCTCTCCGATATCAAGCGCATGGAGCGGATGTTCTGGATGCGCGAGCGCATGGCGGTGCTCGGGGAGATGGCCGGGTCCCTGGCACACGAGATCCGCAACCCGCTGGCTTCGATCTCCGGTTCGCTCCAGGTGTTGCGCGGAGGCGGTGTCGGAACCGATACGGCGCGCGCCAAGCGCTTGATGGGTATCGTTACCACGGAGTCCGAGCGTCTTTCGGGGATCATCGAGAACTTCCTCGACTACACACGGCCAGAGACACTCGAGGCGGCTGATACCGACTTGGTCGGGCTGGCGCGCGACACGGTGGACTTGCTGGAGAACTCTCCGGAAGTGGGCCAACGTCACTCATTGACGGTGGATTCAGACGCCGGCCAAGTCCACGCGTTGGTCGATCCGGAGAGGGTCAAGCAGGTGTTCTGAAATCTGGCGCGCAACGCTATTCAAGCAATGCCGGAGGGGGGTAGCCTGCGGGTTTCCATCCGCCGCCGTCGCGGCGGCGCAGCAGTCATATTCGAGGACGAAGGCGTTGGGATCGCTCCGGACCGGGTCGATCGTATCTTCCGCCCCTTCGTGTCGGAGAAGCAGACCGACTCGGCGGAGACAGGCACTGGCCTCGGCCTTGCAACCGTGTATCGCATCATGGAGCAACACGGGGGCCGCATCGAGGTCGAATCGGAGCCTGGGAAGGGGTCGCGATTCGTGTTGAACTTTGAAGATGAGGCGGCATTCGCTAGCGAGCAGACGGTGGTGGTAGAGGATCGAACCGAGCGCGAGACCCGACTATTCGGTGAGCTGAGCCGCGCGGTCCGAGCCGACGGGTGAAGGTGAGCAGCGACCCTGCCGTTGCTTGCCGTATTGGCCGGTCTGGCGACCGTCTACGTATATGGTGATGGGGCTCATGGGAGCCTAGGCCAGCCCACCGGAACCTGAGTGGCCCGATTCGTGAACCTCCGGAGGACCCTAACGTGGACCGGGTGCTGATCGTCGACGATGAATCGAGCATGCGCGCCATGCTCTCCATCGCTCTGGGCGATGAAGGGTGGGAGGTGCATGCGGCTGGGGACGGTAACGAGGCGCTCGCCCTGCTGAGCAAGCAGCCCGTCGATGTGGTGGTCTCGGATATTCGCATGCCGGGTGTTGATGGCATGGAGCTGCTGCGCCATGTGCGTGACCGATCGCCACGTACGGAGGTGAGCTTGATTACCGCGCATGCGAGCACTGATTCGGCCATCGAGGCCGTTCGCCTGGGTGCGTATGACTATGTGACCAAGCCCTTCGATGTCGAGGAGCTCAAGGTGACGGTTCGACACGCGCTCGAGCGGCAAGCTCTCCAGCGCGAGAACGTCATGCTGCGTGGCGAGCTCACTGAGCGGCACGGTTTCGGAAACCTGGTCGGGGAATCCAGCGCCATGCACCGCGTCTTCGAGCTCATTCGGCGCGTCAAAGACTCGACTTCCACGGTACTGATTGCCGGCGAGAGTGGCACTGGTAAGGAGTTGGTGGCTCGCGCGATCCACTACAACGGCGAGCGTGACGAAGCGCCGTTCGTTGCGGTGAATTGCGCGGCCCTGCCAGCGCAGCTCCTCGAGAGCGAGCTGTTCGGCCATGTCAAGGGAGCGTTCACCGGTGCTGATCGCCACAAGGAGGGATTGTTCGAGGCGGCCGACGGCGGCACGATCCTGCTCGACGAAATCGGTGACATGCCGCTTGAGATGCAGCCCAAGCTCTTGCGGGTCCTGGAAGACCGTATGGTCCGGCAGGTCGGATCAACCCACGACACGCCGGTGGACGTCCGGGTTCTCGCAGCGACGAATCAAGACCTGCGCGCGGCCTTCGTCGACGGTCGGTTTCGGGAGGACTTGTACTATCGCCTCAACGTGATCCAGATTGATCTGCCGCCGTTGCGCCAACGCCGCGACGACATCTTGTTGCTGGCGGACCACTACTTCGAGCGTCTTACGTCGGAGATCGGGCGAGAGATCGACGGGATGAGTCGCGAAGCGCGACAGGCACTGCGCGATTACGCGTGGCCCGGCAACGTACGGGAGTTGGTGAACGCGGTGCGGCACGCGATAACCATGGAGCCGACAGACAGGGTCCAATTGTCGAGTCTGCCGCGCACCGTGACCGGTGCCAGTCCGCCGGAGGATGCGATCCCAAACGGCGAGGCGGCGCTGATTGACCGTGCTGCCACCGGCGAGATTCCGGAGGAAGGGATTGACCTGGAGACTCACATGGACCAGATCAAGCGCGACTACATGCGGGCGGCGCTCAGTCAGAGCGGCGGAGTGCAGACTCGCGCCGCGAAGCTGTTGGGCATGTCGTTTCGCTCCTTTCGGTATTACGCCAAGAAATTCGTCCTCGACGATCCGAGCCCGGAGTGACACGAATTGTCAGTTCAGGCTGCCGTTTTCTGGTAAGCGGACATAATTTGCTATCATTAATCCTTATAACGACTTAAAAAATATCAGTAAGTCGATAAAACTAGTAAAAATCATTATTAGTTAGTAAACGTCAGTCTCACGCTTAATAGCACTGAATTCAACAACTTATGAGATTACGGTTTACTAACTGGTGAGGTGTTTTGTTTCGTTTGTATATCTAATCAACTGTTTTGATGATGTTTAGCATGCCCATTGCTCAATCATCGAGCACGGATGATTGGCAGGGTTTACAGGGACTGGCAGATTCGCCGACCTTGGGGCCCGCAACGGGGTTGCAGCCCCAGGAGGAACATCATGAACTTCAAGCGCAACGAAAGCGGCTTCTCGCTGATCGAGTTGCTGATCGTGGTTGCGATCATCGGCATCATCGCGACGATCGCCGTTCCGCAGTTGCTCGACGCGATCGACCGCGGCCGTCAGCGCCGCACGATGGCCGACATGCGCAACATCGCTACGGCCAACGGTACCTACCGTGTGGACCAGGGTGCGTATGCCTCGGCGCTCACCGACCTGCAGCCCACCTATATGCAGGTTGTGCCGGCGAACGATGCCTGGGCGAACGCATTCCAGTACAGCACGTCCAGCGGTTCGTACAGCCTCGAGTCGTATGCTTCAGACGCCGCAGACGGCCCGGCTGCGCCGAGCCCGTGGATCAACGATCCCTACGACGTCGACCTGGAGCTGACCAACGGTCAGTTCACCCAGGCCCCGACGGGTCAATAATCGCCAACCAAGATAGGCGCTAGGCCAACCGAGCCCTCGTCGGAGCACCGACGGGGGCTCGGTTTTCTTGCGGCTGGTTTGATAATCTTTGGATGGGCGAAGGTGGCTGTGGGTCGGCGGGGCGGCACTACGAGTGTGTTCGTGTCACCAGGGGTGGTGTCGTGCCCTGGGCTGACGCAGTGGGGTGATTCCAATGCCGATCGTTCGGTTCGACGGCGTAGCCAAGTCGCTTCAGCATGGTTTCTGGTTACGCCACAAGCCCGTGCTTCACGACGTGTCTCTGCGTGTGGAGCGCGGCGAGATCTACGGCTTCCTCGGGCCGAACGGCGCGGGCAAGACCACCTCCATGAAGTGCTTGCTCGGTTTGTTGACACCCGATCGCGGCACGATCGAGATCTTCGGGCGCAACGGATCCGAGCCGGCGGCGCGCCAGAAGCTCGGCTACTTGCCAGAGCAGCCCTACTTCTACGCTCACCTTACCGGGCGCGAGCTGATCGACTATTTCGGGCGGCTCTTCTGCCTGCCCCGGGCTACTCGAGTGCATCGCACGGCGGAGTTGCTCGAGCGAGTGGGCATGACCGCCAACGCCGACGTGCCGATCAAGCAATACTCCAAAGGCATGCTGCAGCGCGTCGGTCTTGCGCAAGCGTTGATCAACGATCCGGAGCTGGTGATCTTGGACGAGCCGATGTCGGGGCTCGATCCCATTGGCCGTCGCGAGATCAAAGACATCATCTTGGGGCTCAAGGAGAAAGGGACGACGGTCTTCTTCTCCAGCCACATCCTCGGCGACGCCGAGGCCCTGTGTGACCGGGTCGGCTTGCTATTCGAAGGGCGGATCCTCAATGAGAGCTCGGTCCAAGCTCTCCTCGAGGAGCGCGTTCGCTACTGGGACGCGGCTTGCGAGGGTGTACCGAGCGGCAAACTGACTGAATTCGCGCACCGTGCGCGCCACGGTGACCGTCTCTACTTTCGGATCGACGATGTTGCGCGCCTCGACCGCTGGGTTGACATCGTCCGCACGGCGGGAGGGCGGATCGTCCAGGTCACACCGCATCGCGCAACGCTAGAGGACTACTTTGTTTCGACACTGCGGAACCGGCAGCCTGCCATGGCCGGCAATTCTTCGTCAAAACGCCGGCCTCCGTCGGAGCAAGCCGACGTCGAGGCCCCGCCCAATACCGGGGCCCGCAAGAGCGACCTCGGTGCCGAGCCGCGCGGTAGCCGGGGGGACGCGATGATCGATCGTGTTGCGGCGATCGCGGTGAACACGTTTCGTGAGGCGATTCGCGATCGCATCCTCGTGATGTTCATGGCCTTCGCGCTGCTGATGATGGCATCGTCGACGATCTTGTCGCTTCTCACGGTGGGCAGCGAGCTGAAGATCGTCACGGACCTGGGCCTAGCTGCGCTCGCCTTGTTCGGCACCGTCATCGCCCTGTTCATCGGCATCATGTTGGTTCACAAAGAAGTAGAGAAGCGCACCATCTACGCTGTCCTCGCCAAGCCGGTCCCACGATGGCAGTTCCTCGTGGGGAAGTACTTCGGTCTGATGCTGACGCTCGCCGTGGTGGTGGGGTTGATGGCAATCTTCTACGTCGCGCTCGTATGGTGGAAGAGCGGCAGCTTCCCGTCGCACCTGTTACCGGCGGTGATGCTCAGCTACGTGGAGCTGTCGATCATTACCGCGGTGGCGCTGGTCTTCTCGAGCTTCACCACGCCGATGTTGGCGGCGTTGTTTACTGTGGCGATATATGTCGTCGGTCATCTCTCGTGGGCGTTCAACACGCTCCTCGACTTCGTTCCCGGCACCGCGGCGCGGCTCCTGGTGAGCGTCTTGTACTACACGCTCCCGGACCTGGAGACCTTCAACGTCCGCAGTAGGGTTGTTCACGAGTTACCGATCAGCAGTGGCTATCTACTCGACGCTCTCGGCTATGCCGCGGCCTACACAATCGGCATGTTGGCCTTGGCGGCGCTCCTGTTCCGTCGTCGAGATCTGACGTGAGCCCGAGGGAGGCCTGGAGCGCCGCGGGGCTGTGGATACTGCTACTCGCATGCCTGGGCGGCTGGGTCATGCCACAGGTGTCGATTGACTACCGCCGAGCGCGATGGTCGCAACCCGAATCGCTGTTGTTTCTTCCGACTGGCCGGTATCTCGATGCCGCTAGCCTCGGCTTCCAGACGGCGATTGCCGACAGCCTCTACCTGTGGAGTATCCAGTATTACGGGCACCATCGAAGCGAGGAGGGCCGGCGCTACCTCTGGCGCATCTTTGACGTGATCACTGACCTCGATCCTCGATACCAGGATGCGTATCTGACGGGCGCATTGATCATGGCAATCGACATGGGCGATGCTGAGTTGGCGATCCGTTTGCTCGACAAGGGTGCCGAAGAGAATCCCGACGACTGGATCTACCCTATGGAGGCCGGACACTACGCGTGGATCGCCCTCGACGACTATCGTCGCGCCGCGGGCTACTTCGATCGTGCGTTGGAGCTTCCAGGTACGCCTCCGTTGCTGGGTCGCGTGCGGGCCGGGATGGCGGAGCTCTCTGGTGATCGCAAGGCGGCCCTGGCGCTCTGGCTGGATGTACATGGCCGGGCGTTGGAGAGCGGAGACAAGCAAATCGAGGCAGTGTCCTGGCAGCACGTCTATGACCTGAAGATCGAGCTCGACCTCGAGGAGCTGCACGCCGCGATTGGACGCTTCCGCCTCGACCGCGGAAGGCCTCCTAGAGTTCTCGATGCGCTACGAAGCCAGGGCTATCTGCCCTCTGTGCCAGCGACGCCCACCGGCGAGCCATATGCCTACGATCAGGTGACCGGAACGGTCAACGATCCGCGAGAGGGTTCTTCGCGCGCTGGCCGCTAGCGCTGCCAGGCGATACAACAGAAGAGGGATAGCCATGCGACCTGAGGTTTTCGATGCCGGCGTCGCCTTTCTCCTGGGTCTGGCCCTCGGCTCGTTCCTGAACGCGCTCGTGTATCGGGTACCCCTTAAGGTGGATCTTCTTCGCCGGTCGTTTTGCCCAGCCTGCGGCGCGCCGATCCACTGGTACCAGAACTTGCCGTTGCTGTCGTATGTTGCTCTGCGCGGCAGGTGCTCCACATGCCGCGAGCCGATTCCCTGGCGCTACCCGATGGTCGAATTGCTCGGCGGCATCATCCTCGCGAGCTCAGTCTGGTACTGGGGCCTTACCCCGAGTGCCGCCTCGACAGCCCTGTTCGCCTACGTCATGCTGGCCCTGGCGTTGATCGACGTCGATCATAGAATCCTGCCCAACGTGATCACGATTCCGGGCGCTGCGATCGGCTTCCTGTTGTCGTTCGTGGACCCGCGGGTTGCCTGGTACGACTCGCTGATCGGAGCCGTGGCTGGCGCCGGCCTGCTCTACCTGGTGGCTTTCGTGTATCTGAAGGCGCGCGGGCGCGAGGGTATGGGCATGGGCGACGTGAAGATGATGCTGCTGGTGGGAGCCTTCCTCGGCTGGCAGGGTGCACTGATGACAATCTTCCTCGGTTCGCTCCTCGGGAGCATTGTCGGGGCGCTTTTCATCATCTTCTCGCGCAAGGGCTGGGAGTACGCTCTCCCCTTCGGCACATTCCTGGCAGCGGCCGCCGTGTTGGTGAGCTATCGCGGCGCCGAGATCTTCGCCTGGTACTGGCGAACCTTTGGTGTAACGCCGTAGTCGAGGCGTCTCTCTCCGTGCCACCGAGGTCGCGCGCGGAGATCGAAGGCTGTCCGCGCTTGGCCGACCGAGTCGATTGACGGCGTCGCGAGGACGGCGGATTCCACATTAGACTCATCGTTACCGCGCCTGTGTCGCAGCTGTCCGGGGACATCCCCGCGGGGCCGCGAACGGGCTGCTGGGTCAGGGCATCAGATCTCTAGACTGCCCCATACCGAAGCAGATTCGATCACCCTGGGGCGCCGAAGAGCCGCGCCTCGGATCGATTCGCCAGGAGGGGGTAGCGAGCCATGCGGATACGAGAGGTGGCGCGTCGTCGGCACGACGAGCGAGGTTTTTCCTTGATCGAGCTCACCGTGACGATGGCGGTGATTGGACTCATGGCAATGATCGGCTTGCCAAGCATGCAGGAGTGGCTGGAACGTTACCGAGTGCGAACTGCCGCACAGGAGGTCGCTGCCGCGATGCAGCTTCAGCGTATGCGTGCGGTTAGCCAGAACGACGACTTCTCGATCGATTTCAACGTTGGAGCCGGCACCTACGCGCTCTACCAGGGCGATCCCTCCTCGGGAACGCTCCTCGATCCACTGCCGCACGTGCTGCCATCGGGAGTGGCCTACTCGGGTGACTCGGATCCGGTCAGCACTCCCAACGACGAGCTCCTATTCCACGCCGACGGTAGTCTCAACGACAGCACAGCGAGCGACGACCAGATCTTTCTGGGCAACTCACTTGGTGATGTGTTCACGGTCACGGTCAACCGGGCCACCGGCAGGGTACAGGTAGCTCACCACGCCTACGCGTACTAGTACGTTAGCGGGTCGTGGAGCCCGATGGCAGCGTACCCTCCTGCCGCCGTCGGGCCCACGGACCGACTGACCCGAGCTTGCTCTCGCCCACCTAGTGCGCTCCCTGTCGGGTACCCGCCCGGGTCGACTTGTCGGGCAGAGGAATCGACGGGTCGGCTGCTCGTTTCTCACTCGATCCGCGGCATACGTGTATCCGCCGCCTCGCTGATTCGTCCCTGATCAGAAACCCCGGCCGGGCGTCCGTCTCAGGCCTGCATGAGTTGGCGCGTTCAGCCGAGCGGATTCGGCCTGGTCGAAGTCATGGTCGCCCTGTTGATGATGGCGATCGCGTTGCTGGGCATCGTCCGCATTCTCGCCGCAGCGGTCGAGGTGATCGGGGTGGCGGAGGATCGGCGCCGAGCCCAGGAAGCGGTCAGCGTCGTGTCGCAGACCGCACTCCCCGGTGTTGTCTATCCGATCGGTCGGCACGCCGTGTCATTGCCCGGACCGGATGCGCTTCCGGGCACCGCGGATGACCCGATGCCGCTGTCGGTGAACTGTCGACGGCAGATCGATGTGCTCGACAGTGTCACGTCGGAGTGGCTTTGGGTCCGCGCCTGGTGCGGTGTCGCGGTCGGTTCTGACGAAGCCGAGTCGCCGCCGAGCGCGAGGCTACTGGTGGCTCGGTGAGGCGCGACGGGGGGCACGTGCTCGTGGAGCTGCTGGTGGCCTCATCCTGTACCGGGCTTCTGGCGGCGGGAGTCCTGGGTCTAGCGGTGAACAGCGCCGCCACCGTCCGCGGTCGGATGATGCGGCTCGACGCAACGATGCGCGCCGAGCGCTGCGCTGAGGAGTTGGCCCGAGACCTGCGCCGTTCGGCGCGGGGGCTGGGGTCGCGCACGCGGTTGATCGTGGGGACCGGCCTTGTCGGGGTCGTCGAACCGGCTGCGTCCGGTGTGCAAGTGGCGCTGACGGAGGCGCTCCCCGTGGAAGTGGACCAGCTGTCGGACGGTGTGTATCGAGTCACCGGCCTCGGCGAGCTGACGGTGGATACACAGGTAGCGGCGGTCGGCCTGGCCGCTGCCTCCCCGGCCGTGCCGGTAGCCAACGTGGTGCAGGCGGGCCGGTTCTCTGCGGAGCAACTGGTCGAGGTGGGCTGGCAGGCTAGCCAACGGCGCATTCTTCAGGAACACGGGCCGGTCAGGGCCCTAGTTCCGCTCACGCTACGCACCTACCAAACCCGGCACACTGAGACCGGTGTGGAGCTCAGGCGCCGCGACGACGCAGGCAGCTGGCAGCCGGTCGTGGATGGCCTTGCCGGCGTTGACATCCGCTATGGTCTTGCCGGCGAGCTCGGCGCCAGCCCTCTCGGGCTCGCAGAATCATTGCTGCGGTCGGCAGAGATTGTCACGGCACGGATCGACTGTGCCGCGAGCTCCGCCGACGTCCGGGTGCAGGCTGTCCGCTGGGCAGGGATCGGCCGCCGGTGAGTTGCACCGCCGACCGCGGCGCCGCACTGCTGCTTGTCACTGGCGCTACGGCTGTGCTGGCCATGCTCACCGCTCTGATGCTGGCGGCTGCGCTGGCCTCCTACGAAGCGCGGTCGTATCGGGCCGATCTCGCGCAGGCACGCGCCCTGGCTGACGCAGTGGTGCTGCAAGCCACAGCGGCGCTCGGCGACGGTGAGCTGCCCTGGCCGGCGGCGGCGCGTCCGGTGCGTGTGCGAAACGGATTTCTAGAGACGCCGAGATCGGCGGTTCGAGTGGCCGTGTTCCCGACGCCGCCGGGGGCCGCCTGGCCGCCTTCCACACCGGCGCCGCCTGATCCCGGAACGCCGGATCTGGGCGTCGGCGCTACGGTCTCCGTATCGCGTGTCGTCGGGCCGCGCGGTGACCTGCGCTCGGTGGGTGACCCGGCCGGGCCCTTGATCCATGTGGAGGTCGTCACCTGGTTCCGTAGAGCGCGTGTGGAACACTACGCTCGACTTCGGCTAGCTGCTGGGGCGGCTGATCGGATCGATTGACGCACCGCCTCAAACGTCCGAGAATCCGCTCCGCAGACGACAAGCACCCCTCGCATGGGCCCCCTCGAGGCACCTTGATCTGACTCGTAGATCCCGTCTGCGATGTGTAGCAATTCAGTTACTACCACCAACCAGCATTACCAGTCGCGGTCAAGGAGCGCTGATCTCTGTGCAGGCGAAATGTCGCCGGACCATCTTCGACAACGGGCTGACGCTGCTCACCGAGCGAAACCCGACGGTACGGTCAGCCTCGATCGGTATTTGGATCAAGCGGGGTTCGCGCGACGAATGCGCCACACAGAACGGTGTGGCGCATTTCGTCGAACACATGCTGTTCAAGGGCACATCGACACGCAGCGCCCGTGACATTGCCCTGGAGATCGACGCCATGGGTGGGCATCTCGATGCCTTTACGTCGCACGAGCTTGCTGGATACTACGCCCAAGTGCTCGATGAGAGGCTCCCCGATGCCTTCGACCTGCTGGCGGATTTGATTTGCAACCCGAGCTTCGCGCGCGAGGAGATGGAGCGTGAGCGGGGAGTCATTCTTGAAGAGATCGCCGCGGCTCAGGATGATCCCGAAGATGTGCTCTTCGAGTCGTTCCTCGGTGCCTTCTGGGAGGATCATCCGATGGGTCGGCCGATTCTCGGCACGCCGACAACCGTTAGTCAGCTGCAAACAGATGATCTGCGCAACTTCGTCGACACAATCGGTCCTGTCGATGTCGTTGTCACGGCGGCCGGCAACCTCGACCACGAACAGATGCAGCAGATGGTCGGCCAACGGCTATCGGGAATGACCCCTGATGTTCGCTCGTCCGAGCGAAGCCAGCCTCGAGCGCAGGCGCACGTACACGTTCTAGAGCGTCAACAACTCGAGCAGGTACAGCTATACATCGGGTGCGAGGCACCATCGGGGCGCGATTCGGATCGCTTCGGCGTGCAGGTCCTCAACGCGCTGCTCGGTGGAACGGTGTCTTCTCGGCTATTCCAGTCGATTCGCGAGGAGCGTGGCCTTGCCTACAGCGTGTATTCGACGCTATCGGCATATTCCGACACCGGCTATCTGTTGGTATCGGCAGGGACTCGACCTCCGCACGTCGAGCAGGTCGTGAGCCTGATCCTCGACGAGGCTTGTCGGTTGCAGGAGTCTTGTGTTGCGGATGAGGAGCTGGCGCGTGTCAAGGCACATCTCAAGGGTGCCCTTGTGCTGTCGCTCGAAGGTACGTCAGGCCGCATGGCCGCTCTGGCGCGTGCCGAGATCAACTTCGGCCGAGTGTTCGACCTCGAGCGCGTGTTGGCCGGCATCGACGCGGTCGTGCCGCATGACGTTCGTCGGATCGCCGGAAGACTCTTCGGCCACGAGTTATCGGGGGGCTTCATCGCGCGGCGCGATGTTGCCGAAAAGCTACGCGACGTCTACGTACCCGGCGGGCCGTTGCACGCTGACTCTCGGGCCGGCGGCGGCGGCATGGCAGGCCGCCATGGGGCCGGTGTCACTCGCGGCAAGCGCCGGCCTGGATGCCGCTAGCGCGCCCGCGCGAGGACACCTCCGGCAACCTGCTAAGATGATGACGGTCCACCCGACCTCGCCGCCTGTCGTCTTCTCTGGAACTGGCTCCTCGAAGGGCCCTGCGGACGAATGATCTCCCGGTACTCTCGACCCGAGATGGGGCGTCTCTGGGACGATGCGGCCGTCTACGCTAGCTGGCTCGAGGTCGAGCTGGCGGCGGCCGAATCGATGGCATCCCGAGGTGTCGTGCCCGCTGCCGCGATGGAGCAGCTGCGCTGCATCGAGCCGCCCGACCCCATCCGCGTCGTCGAGATCGAACGCCGCACACATCACGATGTGATCGCGTTCCTGGAGGCGATCGAGGAACAGGTTGGTCCGGCCGCTCGCTACCTGCACCTCGGTATGACGTCTTCGGATGTGCTCGATACGGCTCTGGCCCTACGCTGTGTCCGTGCCCTGGACGTCATTCTCGATGGCTGGGAAGGGCTGACGGCGCTCGCCACGCAGCGGGCCCTCGAGTTCAAGGAATTGCCGTGCATTGGACGTAGCCACGGAGTTCACGCGGAGCCGATGACCTTCGGGCTCAAGATCCTGGGCTGGCAACAGGAGTTGGTGCGCGGTGGCTCTCGATTGCGGCGTGCCCGTGAGGTCATCGGGTTTGGCCAGATCTCCGGCGCGGTCGGGACCTACAACACGGTCGATCCCGAGGTTGAGCGCGATGCCGTGGAAGCGCTCGGGTTGAATGTCGAGCCAGTGTCGACCCAGGTTGTGCCACGCGACCGACACGCCGAGATGTTGGGTCACCTGGCCGTTGCTGCGGCCGCGATCGAACGGATTGCCATCGAGATCCGCGGTCTTCAGAGAACCGAAGTTCGCGAAGTGGAGGAGCCTTTCGGGTCGAAGCAGAAAGGCTCATCGGTGATGCCCCACAAGCGCAATCCGATCAAGTGCGAGAACTTGGTCGGGTTGGCGCGCCTAGTGCGCGCCTATGCCGGAACAGGGTTGGAGAACGTCGCGCTTTGGCACGAGCGTGACATCTCGCACTCCTCGGCCGAACGGGTTGCATTGGCCGACGCGTGTATCTTGGTCGATTTCATGGCTCATCGGATGCACGGGGTGCTCGAAGGCATGCACGTATATCCCGACAACATGTCGCGCAACCTGGAGCTGACCAACGGCTTGGTGTTCTCGAGCCGGGTACTCGAACGTTTGATCTCAGCGGGCGTCGTGCGCTCCCAGGCGTACGCGATCATCCAGCGCAATGCGATGAGTTGCTGGGAGTCCGGCGAGCCTTTCCAGGCGTTGCTCGCCGCCGACGAGGAGCTCACCGGACACCTGGACGCCGCGCAGATTGCCGATTGTTTCGAACTTCGCCATGTGTTGCGCTACGTTGACCGGATCTTCGAGCGTGTCCTCGGCGAGGAGGCCGCTGAAACCGAACCGGACGTCGGCTCGGGAGTCGACGAGGAGAAGATGGTGACATGAGGGGGCAGGTGGTAGTGCGTCTCCGCGAGGAGGTACTCGATCCTCAGGGGGTCACGATCGGCAAGGCGCTGGCCAACCTCGGGTACGACAGCGTGGCGTCGTTGCGTCAGGGCAAGATCTTCGACGTAGAGTTGGCCACCGACGACCCAGACGAGGCGGAGCGCGAGCTTACTGCGATGGCTAAGCAGCTGCTGGCCAACCCGGTAATCGAGACGTTCGAGGTGCACGTGGGTTCGAAGTCGTAATGCGCGTAGGTGTCGTCTATTTCCCGGGCAGCAACTGCGAACAGGACGCTGCGTATGCCTGCCGGCAGGTCGGACTCGAGGCGGAGTACGTCTGGCATAAGCGATCGCAGATCGAGGGGTTCGATGCCCTCATCCTGCCGGGCGGATTCTCATACGGCGATCATCTCCGGTGCGGAGCGATTGCTTGCTCGTCGCCAATCATGCCGGCGGTTGAGCAATTCGCCGGTGACGGCGGTCTCGTGCTGGGTATCTGTAACGGCTTTCAGATTCTCGCCGAGATGGGCATGCTCCCTGGCACGCTGTTGGCAAACGACGGACTCAAGTTCCGCTGCCAAGACACCGTCATGCGCGTCGAGCGCAATGACTCGCCTTTCACCAACGCCTGTGAAGTGGGCCAAGTGCTGCGCATCAACATGGCGCACTACGAGGGCAACTACTTTGCGGAGCCCGATGCCTTGCAGCGACTCGAGGCCAACGGGCAGGTGCTCATGCGATTCGCCTCGGCCGCGGATGGGCCCGGCGGGGCATTCAACCCGAACGGATCGATCGCCGACATTGCTGCCGTCAGCAACGATGTGGGTAACGTCATGGGCCTGATGCCACATCCCGAGCGCGCCATGCGCTCGGCGCTCGGCTCGACCGATGGCCGCTTCGTGTTCGAGTCACTGCGGCGGGCGATCGAGGCTCGAGGCCGTGGTCAAGCAAATGCTGTCACCCAAAAGGGGGAGCCGGCTCGTGTCTGAAGCGCTGGAGCGGACGCTTCCGGCCGGGGTGACCGCCGACGAGAAAACCGCGTTGGAGCACGGGATGACCGCCGACGAGTACGCTCGGGTCGTCGAGATCCTCGGTCGCGCGCCGATGCTCACGGAGCTCGGCATGTATTCGGTCATGTGGTCGGAGCACTGCTCTTACAAGAGCTCGCGGGTTCATCTGCGAACGCTGCCGAGCAGTGGGCCGGCGGTCTTGCAGGGACCAGGCGAGAACGCCGGGGCCGTAGATCTCGGAGATGGGCTGGCAGGTGTGTTCAAGGTCGAAAGCCATAACCATCCGTCGTACATCGAGCCGTATCAGGGTGCCGCTACGGGTGTCGGTGGAATCCTGCGCGACATCTTCACGATGGGAGCGCGGCCGCTGGCGCTGCTGGACTCGCTGCGCTTCGGCAAGCCACAGGTGGGCAAGAACCGCCACTTGCTCGACGGAGTGGTGGGCGGTATCGCCGGATACGGCAACTGCATGGGAATCCCGACGGTAGGCGGGGAGATCTGCTTCGACTCGAGCTACGATCACAATCCGCTGGTCAACGTCATGTGCTTCGGGGTCGCCCCGGCAGATCGTCTGATTCGAGCTCGCGCAGACGGCCCCGGTAACCTGGTGATTTACGTCGGAGCGCGCACCGGCCGGGACGGTATCTACGGTGTCAGTTTGCTGGCCTCTGCAACCTTCGATGCCGAAGCGGAGGAGAAGCGGCCGGCAGTGCAGGTCGGGGATCCATTCACCGAAAAGATACTCATGGAAGCCTGCCTGGAGCTTGTCGGCGAGGATCTGCTGGTCGGCATGCAGGATCTAGGCGGTGCCGGGCTGACTTGCTCGACGGCGGAGTTGTCGTCCAACTCTAGAACCGGAATGCGCATCGATATCGCCAAGGTGCCGCGGCGTGAGACGGGTCTGACTCCCTACGAAGTGATGCTGTCGGAGTCCCAGGAGCGCATGATGCTGGTGGTGACCGCCGAGCAGCTCGAAGATGTCATGGCGGTCTTCGACAAGTGGGATCTCGATGCCGTGGTCATCGGGCAGGTCACCGACGACGGCTTCGTACAGGTTTTCGATGACGGAGAGCTGGTAGCCGACGTTCCGGCGCGGTCCCTGGCCGAGGAGGGACCGTGTTATGAGCGTCCTTTCGCTGTCCCAGAGCCGCCGCCGCCGATCAGTGCCGGCGAGCTGGCGTGTGATCTCCACGTCCATGACGTGCTGTTCTTGTTGCTACGTGATCCGACCGTCGCGTCCAAGCGATGGGTCTTTCAACAGTACGACCAGACGGTGCGTTTCAACACCGTGCAGCGCCCTGGAGGCGAGGCAGCCGTGATCTGGCTGAAGGAATACGGTAGCGACGCAGCAGTGGCGCTCTCGATCGACGGGAACCCTTGGTTTTCGGCGCTCGACGCGAAGCAGGGCGGCAAGCTTGCTGTAGCCGAGGCTTGTCGGAACGTCGCCTGCACCGGCGCCAAGCCGCTCGGCATTACCAACTGTCTGAATTTCGGTAGTCCGGAGGTCGAGGCTCGGATGGGCGAGTTCGCCGGCGCCGTAGAGGGTATGGCCGAGGCGTGCCTAGCCCTGGAGGTTCCCGTCACCGGCGGCAACGTATCGTTCTACAACGAGACCGCCGGGCAACCGATCTTGCCGACCACGGTGGTGGGCGCCGTGGGGCATCTGGGCCGCTACGATCGCAGCGTCGGCGCTGGATTCCGAGATCCCGGTGACAAGATTCTCTTGATCGACGGCGCCAACGCGGGTGATCCGGGGCTCGGTGGTAGCGCCTACGTACGCGTCGTGCACGGCGCACGGCGCGGTGCCGCACCAAGCATCGATCTCGATCAGGAGGCGCGCTTGCAACGGCTGCTGGTCGAGGCGGCGGGTGCGGAGATGTTGCGAAGTGCCAAAGATTGTAGCGACGGAGGACTGGCGGTGGCGCTTGCGGAGGCCTGCTTCGCGGTCGCCGACGGCGAGCGCACGGATCGCGGCCAGGCGTCGGCCGGTGAAGTTCCGGTGGAAGGCTTGCTTGGCGCGCACATAGAGCTTGACGGCAGCCCGCATGGCGACCATCACGCAGCGCTGTTCGGCGAAGCGCCAGGTCGCGTCGTGGTGACAACGCGGCCCGCCGACGCCGAGCGTCTGATCGCGCTCGGCGCGGCCTACGAATTGCCCGTTCGAGTGGTCGGCGAGGTGACCGCAGAGCCGAAGCTCAGCGTGTGGGTGGAGGACCGGCCGACGATCGAGCTAGGGGTGGACTTGCTCCATGCAGCGTGGGCGGGCGCCTTGGCAGCAGTGATGGAGCGCGCCTAGTGTGCGGCGTCTTCGGTATTACCGGGCATCGTGAGGCGAGTCGGATCGCCTATTTGGGCCTGTACGCGCTTCAACATCGCGGGCAAGAGAGCGTTGGCATTGCTTCCGTCGATGGCGGTGCGATGTTCGTCGAGCGCGGCATGGGCCATGTGGCGGATGTTCTCGACGAGGCTAGCCTCGATCGGTTACCCGGCCGTGGGGCGATCGGACACGTACGCTACTCGACCTCCGGCGCCAGCAAGCTACAAAACGCGCAGCCGATTCGTATCGGATCACGCCACGGGGCAATCGCAGTTGGCCACAACGGCAACTTGGTCAATGCCGATCTGCTCCGCGGGGCGCTCGAAGACAGCGGTGCGATCTTCACCTCCACCAGCGACACCGAGGTCATCCTCCACCTGTTCGCTCGCAGTGAGCAGGAAGACGTCGAGACCGCCCTCGTCGATGCCCTCAGCCGTGTCGAGGGCGCCTACAGCCTGACGGCGCTCACGCCATCGCTCTTGATCGGGGCGCGCGATCCCCTGGGCGTGCGTCCGCTGTCCATCGGTCATCTGGAGGGGGCATTGGTGCTCGCGTCGGAGACGACGGCGTTCGATCTGATCGGCGGCGAATATCTACGCGACCTCGCTCCCGGCGAAGTGGTTGCGCTGTCGCAAGAAGTGCGGGCCGAGGGCGAGCTACTCGATATCATCGCAGCGGGTCCCGGCGGGGCGGCTCCCGGCTACGTCTCACGGGCGCCGTGGCCAGCTGTCGCTGGTGCGAAGCATTGCATATTCGAGCATGTCTATTTCGCGCGCCCCGACGGCGTCCTCAACGGCGAGTCGGTGATGCGAGCCCGCAAGCAAATGGGCCGCTTCCTGGGTGCTCAGGCTCCGGTCGACGCCGATGTCGTAGTGCCGGTGCCCGACGGGGGTGTCTACGCCGCCCAGGGTTACTCGGAGGTCACCGGCATTCCGCTCGAGCTGGCGCTGATCCGCAACCACTATGTCGGGCGGACATTCATCGAGCCGCGGCAGTCGATTAGGCACTTTGGCGTGAAGGTAAAGCTCAACCCGGTCCGCGAGATGATCGCCGACAAGCGCGTCGTGTTGGTCGATGATTCGATTGTGCGTGGAACGACCAGCGGCAAGATCGTGGAGATGATGCGCAACTCCGGCGCCAGGGAGGTGCACTTCCGAGTGTCGTCGCCTCCCTACGTATCGCCGTGTTTCTACGGTATCGACACGCCGCACAAGCAGGAGTTGATCGCCGCCAACCATTCCCTCGACGAGGTGCGACGCCGGATCGACGCAGACTCTCTGGCGTATCTCAGCCTCGATGGCCTGCGCGAGTCTGTGACGGACGGTGGGCGCAAGTACTGCGTGGCTTGCTTCACGGGCGAATACCCTACGCCGCTGAGCGCGGAGGTAGCGTCTCAGCTGGAGCGCTTCGATCCGGTGGGCAACGGCCCGGCAGTGCCCGCGGCAGCCGGCGGCACCGGCTCACCTTGATCTTGGTGGCACGATTCGCCGACGGCCTGGAGGGCTCGTGTGACCGATAGGCCGCGCCTCACGTACCGCGATGCCGGTGTTGACCGCGCTGCGGCGGATCGGGCCAAGCAGCGGATATCCGAGCTGGCCAACAGTACCCGTACCGAGGCGGTGGTGGGTACCTTCGGTGCGTTTGGCGGCTGTTTCCGTCTCGAGCCCGGAGCCGATGGCGCGGTTCTGGTGGCCTCCGCCGACGGTGTCGGGACCAAGCTCAAGGTCGCGGTGATGGCCGGGATACACGACACCGTCGGCTACGATCTGGTGGCTCACTGCGCCGACGACATTCTTGCGCAGGGGGCCTTGCCCCTGTTCTTCCTCGATTATCTGGCGCTCGGTGAGATGGAGGCCGGAGTGGTAGAGCAGGTGGTCGAGGGCGTAGCGCGGGCCTGCCGCGACGTTGGTTGTGCCTTGCTCGGAGGCGAGACTGCCGAAATGCCGGACATGTACGCGGCCGGCGAGTATGACCTGGCTGGCTTCATCGTCGGCCAGGCGGTGAACGCGGAACCTCTAGAGGGTGTCGGCGTGCGCCCCGGCGATCGTCTTCTGGGGTTGGCTTCGAACGGGCTGCACACCAACGGCTATTCGCTCGTGCGCCGGATCCTGTTCGAGGTCGCCGGCATGGACGTCCACACACAGGTGCCGGAATGGGGACGAAGCGTCGCGGAGGAGTTGCTGCGGCCGCATCGCTCTTACGTCGCGGCGCTACGACCGGCGCTCCGGCGAGGCGACGTGGAGGGCCTGGCCCACGTCACGGGCGGGGGTATACCAGGCAACCTGCCGCGTGTCCTACCGGTCAGCTGCGGGGCGCGGCTCGATACCACTGCGTGGGAGGTGCCTGCTGTATTCACGACGTTGGCGCATCTTGGGGGTGTTCCCGACGACGATATGTGGGCGACGTTCAACATGGGGATCGGCATGATCGCCGTTGTGCGCGCTGAGCGCGTTGCATCGTTGACCGCGGAATGGGAACAGGCCGGCGAAGAGGTCTTCGAGATCGGTGAGGTGGTGGCCGGGGACGGCGTCGCGCGTTGAGGCTCGGAGTGCTGATTTCCGGTCGGGGCTCTAACATGGTTGCCATCGCCCGAGCCTGCGAGCCAGCCAGTTATCCAGCGCACATAGCCATCGTCATCTCCAACCGGCCGCAAGCGATCGGGTTGGTGCGCGCCCGAGAGCTCGGGTTGTAGACTGCAGTCGGCGACCACCGTGACCACGAGAACCGGGCAGACTTCGAGACCGCACTCCTCGAGTTGTTGCGGGCTGAGGGTGTCGAGCTAGTTTGCTTGGCGGGGTTCATGCGTTTGCTCTGCCATCGGGAACAAGCCTCCCTGTGGGTAACGAGCCGATGGTATCGGCCTTCAAGCCGCTGTCCAGCCACATGCAGG
>DASCOT010000085.1:0-39741 GCA_036012155.1 Acidobacteriota bacterium | reverse complement strand
CCAGGACCATCGAACAAAGCAGCGGTGTGATCCGGCAACCGGCGTTTTCCCCGGACGGCGAGCGAATCGTGTACCGAGTCGAGACCGCCAGCAAACACATGGGTGGCTATCGTGCCAAGCTCGGAATCTACTGGGTTTCCATAGCCGACGGCGAGAGCCATTTCGTTGCCGAGCGCGGCTTCGCTCCAACCTTCTCGCCCGATGGCGAGCGCGTCTTCTACTCCTACATAAGCTCTGACGGCGCCGCCGGAGGCTTCTACTCCACGGCGATGCGCGTCGGTAAGTTGGAGAGCTGCAACCTCGACGGGTTCGATGTTCGCGAGCACGCCTCGGGAACCGACGTTCTGGAAATGAAGTTGAGCCCGGATCGGGCCTGGCTCGCCTTCAGCTACCACAAGCAGTACTTCGTGGTTCCGTACCGGGAGACCGGCGTTCCGCTGCAGGTCAGCACCCGCGGCAACGTTCTGCCGGTGGCGCCGCTCACCACGCACGGCGGCTACAACCTCGTCTGGAGCGCCGACTCGGAGACCGTGCAATGGACGTTGGGATCGTCGCTGTATCGTGCTTCGGTCGCCGAGCAGTTCGCGGTAACGGCTCCGCCGGTCGAGCCGGTTGCCTCGATCGACCTTGCCGTGGTAACCGATGTGCCGGAAGGCGTGCTGGCCCTGACCCACGCTCGTCTCATCACGATGAACGGCAACGAGGTCATCGAGGACGGCACGGTCGTCGTCGAGGGCAATCGCATTCGGGCGATCGGCAACGGCGGTGAGATCGCAGTCCCCGATGGGGCGACGGTCATCGATGCGACCGGCAAGACGATCATGCCGGGCCTGGTCGACATGCACGGCCATATCGATTGCTGCTATGCCCCCGCCGATCTCATGCCCCAGAAGCAACCGCGCCGCTACGCGGCCCTCGCCTACGGTGTGACGACCAACTTCGACCCGTATTCCACCGACATGCCTGCCTATGCCATTCACGAGATGAACCTGGCGGGGATCACCGTAGGACCCCGGGCAGTCAATGTCGGGAGCGTTGTATACGGGCGCTCACAGAAACGCGACTTCGTGTTCGCGCCGATCAACCGCTTCGCCGATGCTCAGGCGGTCATGGTTCGCAAGAGGGCTCTCGGAGGCATGATCGTCAAGAGCTACAAACAACCGATGCGCAGCCAGCGCCAGCAGCTGGTCAAGGCCGGTCGCGAAGCCAGAATCATGGTCGACGTCGAAGGCGAGAGCCACTTCTATAACAACGTGTCGATGGTGTTGGACGGTCACGTGGCCGTCGAGCATAACTTTCCGGTAGCCAACTACTACGACGATCTCGTGCAGCTGTTCGCGCATAGCGAGGTCGCCCACACCCCGACGCTGGTGGTGGCGTTCGGCGAGCTGTTCGGCGAGAACTTCATCTATCAGACCCGACGCGCCTGGGACGACCCCAAGGCGAGAACGTACGTGCAGAGGGTGACCGCCGGCTACAGTCCTCTGGCTGCCCCCGCCGGAGCCCCACCCCATGTTCGGGGAATGACCACGATCCATGCTGCGGACGAGCTCTGGGACATCGGATTCCGAGCCGTCTCCCGTTCGATGAAGAAGCTCGACGATGCCGGCGTCTTGATCAACGCCGGCTCGCACGGACAGACCGCTGGATTGGCGCTTCATTGGGAAATGTGGCTGCTAGCTCAGGGTGGAATGTCCAACCACCGGGTGTTGCGAGCAGCGACGCTCAACGGAGCGACGACGATCGGCCTCGACAAGCAAATCGGTAGTCTCGAAGCAGGGAAGCTTGCCGACCTGATCGTCCTCGATGAGAACCCGCTGGAGGACATCGAGAACACCAACACGGTTCGATACTCGATGGTCAACGGCCGGCTCTACGACTCCCTCAGCATGAACGAGATCGGCAACTACGATCGGCCGCGCAGCGAATTCTACTGGGAGCTCGACGAGAACAACGGAATCGACTGGAACGAAGCCTGGGCTCAATAGAACCCACGAAGGATTTTCTGGTGTCTACGGCGATCGCTTGTTCGCCTTCCACAGCTCTGCGAGCCCCGCGAGCTTCCCTTACATGACCGGTCGCGTGCTTGGAGAGATGCTCCGTTACCAACCTCGTTTCCGTCACCCAGACAAGGCTATCTGCCCACCGAACCTGGCTGAGGCCTCGGATATCACTCCCGGAATCAATCCCCTGTACGGCGACCAGGCGGACCTCATGGTTGATGTCGAGGTCCCGTCGGGAGACCTGCTGGCCATTGACCAGCCCGAGCTATTGGAGATGCTCGGCGATCAGGGACGCGAGGTGACGTTGCTTCGATCGGAGCGGGCGATGACGGATTGTCGCCCGCTATCGATGTTCGGTCGTCAGACCCTGCGTCAGCTCAGCAAGGAGATCGGAACCACCCTCGACAAGCGGAGCTTTCGCGCCAATCTCTATGTGGACTTCGAGGATGCCGAGGGGTTCTCGGAAGACGCCCTCGTGGGAAAGTCGCTGCGAATCGGATCCAAGGTGGTGGTCTCGGTTCTGGAGCGCGATCCACGCTGCAAGATGATCGGCCTGGATCCTGAAACGGGGGAGCATTCGCCGAAGACCTTGGAGCAGGTCTCAGCCGCCCACGACGGCATGGCCGGGGTCTACGCCGCAGTGCTCGTCGAGGGCATGATCCACAGCGGCGATGAAGTGGCGATCTGATTGAATGCCTGCTGAGGTCGGCGTCCGTTGACTTGGTAAGGGGAGCGCGGCAGTATCCGCGCCCGATGCCGAGCCCCATGTCGCGGCGGTTACCAGGAGCTGCCCTTTGAGAAAGACGCGAGTCGCTGTAGCGCTGGCCGTCGCGTTGGCCATCGCCATCCCAGCGGTGGCCGAGCTGTGCACCATCGATGCGGTACCGGCCGCCACGCTTCTGCTGCCCTATTTCGAAGTCAATCTGAAGAACCTCGAAACCAGCAAGCAGAAGGAAACCACGTTCTTCGTGATCAACAATGCGGCTGCTGCACCCGCCCTTTCCCACGTCGTGCTCTGGACCGACATGTCGATTCCGACACTCGCCTTCGACGTGTATCTCACCGGATACGACGTGCAGGGCCATCAACATCGATGACCTGTTCCGCGGCGATATTCCCGGAGCGATGAAAGACGGTTGTGGCGATTTCGGCGAGCTGGGCCCGACGACGCTCACCGAAGGCGAGGTCCAGGATCTACGGGACTCCCACATCGGAAACGAGGTAGGAGGTTTCTGCCTCAGCCAGCGACATACCGACAGGGTCGCCCGCGGCTATGTCACCATCGACAGCGTCAGTTCCTGCACGACGCTCTTCCCGAGCGACAACGGCTATTTCGGTGAAGACGGCGTGGCCAACGACAACAACGTGCTATGGGGCGAGTACACGGTACTCAACCTGAAGCGGAAGTACGCCGAGACCGAGCGCCTCGTTTCCATCGAAGCGGCTCAGTCAGCCGATACGTTCCCTTTCGGCTCGTACACCTTCTATGGCCGCTACGTTGGTTGGGACAGCAGCGACAAGCGTGAGCCGCTGATCGCTGCATGGGGCGCGCGGTACCAGTTCACTCAGAGCAGGAACACCGCGAGTCAGGCGATTGTGTGGCGTGATTCCAGCGTCGTTCAGGAGCCTTTCGAGTGCAACTTCAGCCAGGATGATTCCTGGTATCCGCTCGGCCAGGAACAGCTCATGATGTTCGATGAGGCCGAGAACACCACGGAGATCTTCGGCGTCCCGGTGCCGTTTCCTGCCGAGACCCAGCAGGTCAAGGTGGGAAGCAACTTGCTGCCGACACCCTTCTCGTTCGGATGGATGTTCCTGAACCTGGGAATCAACCGTGAGCCGCGACAGTCCCACGTCACCATGCGCCATGTCATCTCCCACAAGAAGATGCGCTCTCGGGTGGCGGGCACGCCGCTGGTCAGCGACACGACCAACAGCATCCTCGATACGGGGTACCAGGGCTGCCCGGAGGCACCACCTTTGTTCCAGCGGACCGCCCGCACCGACAGGTAGATTGCTCGATTGGACCGTCGGCTCCAGCTGGGTGCCTGTCTTCTCGCGACGCTGCTGAGCGCCACGATCACTACCGGCCAGGGATCTGACGTCCTCGAGTTCGAATCGATCGGTATCGGGCTGCCGGACCGAGGACAGTGGCGCAATGGCTTCGATGTTGCCGACATGAACGGCGATGGCGCTCTGGATATCGTCCATGGCCCGCCCCGGGCCGGTGACGGGCGACCGGCTGTGTTTCTCGGCGACGGCGCAGGCGGCTTCAAGCGGTGGGCGGCGGCCCGGTTCCCCGACTTGCCGTATGACTACGGCGATGCGGCGGCCGCCGATTTCGATGGCGATGGCTCGATGGATCTGGCGCTGGCGATTCACCTCCGCGGGCTCGTGGCGCTGCGGGGCGACGGAGACGGAGCGTTCCGTGGCTGGCGGGACGGGCTCGCGCTGGCGGATCCGAGCGTCGGGTCGAGCGGGCGCCCGTTTTCTTCCCGCGCCGTACACGCGGACGACTGGAATGGGGATGGCCGTCCGGATCTCATCGCCCTGGGTGAGGGACCGGATCGCAGTGGTCTCTCCAGCCCGGATGCCGGTATGGATTCGTCCTATGGGCTCCGCGTCTGGCTCAACCTCCCACCGCCCTCCAGCCGCTGGCTGTCAGCGATCCGGTCGGCTTCCGCCAAGCCACCATTCGGCGACTCGCTGGCCGTTGCTGATCTCAACGGCGACGGCCTACTCGACCTGGCGACCGGGTCGCAGATCTATGGGCGGCGCGACATAGTGAACCTGGGACGCGAAGATGGCAGCTGGGCGGCCGTCGAAGTGGACGCGCTGCCCCGTCGAGGGTATGTGTCGGCCGTCGCCGCGGCCGATCGAGACGGCGACGGCAAGTACGAGCTAGCCGTTTCCTCCCTGCGGTTGCAGGCTGGAGACTGGATGGGTCGCATCGATCTGCTGTCGTGGCAACCGGATGGGACGTTCGCTCGTCAGCCGGTGGCGGAGTTGGGGCGCCAAGGTGGGTTCACAAGCCTCGTCTGGGGCGATCTGAATGGCGACAGTGCGAGCGATTTGGTGGCGGCACACGCCTCCGGGGCCGTCTGGGTCTTCATCGGTGACGAGTCCGGCGGGCTGACCCGGGCGACCGCGCCTCTGCTGGAATCGGCCGGCGAGGGCTGCAAGGGTTATCACGTGCGGCTGGCCGATCTCGATAGCGACGGACGCGACGAGATCATCGCTGCCTTCGCCGGCGAGCCATCGGCTCTGGGTAACGGGCTGCTCGGCGCGGCGTCGCAGTCCGGGTGTGCCTCGGGTGGCAGCATCCGAGCGTGGAGATTGCGGCGCGCGCCGTAGTTGCGCCGACGCCGGCCTTGCCCGCGGGTCGTCGGAACCAACGCGGTGCCAGCTCCGACCGTCTATTCTCAGGATCTCGTCGATACTCCGAGCTCAGGAATGCCATGCGAGCCAACTCCACAATGTCCAACTACGCACCGTCGCGTCGCGTCGCGTCGGCGCGCTCTCCATGCTCCTGCTGACCCTTACGTTCGCCAGCGCCGTTGGAGCACAACAGCTCTCGGAGCAAGTCCTGGAGCGGATCCACTACCGCGAGATCGGCCCGACGCGCCAGGCAGGCCGCATCGTCACCTGGCGGTTCCCGACCGCGCCAAGCAGCCCTATACGTTCTACGTGGCGGCGGCGAACGGCGGTCTGTGGAAGACCACCAACAACGGGCAAACCTTCGAGCCCGTCTTCGACGATCAGGACGTCATCGCCATGGGTGACGTCACGGTGGCTCCATCAGATCCGGACATCGTCTGGGTGGGGACCGGCGAGCCCAACAACAGCATCACCGATCCGTATGCCTCCTACTGGGGCGACGGTGTCTACAAGTCGACGGACGGCGGCGCAAGCTGGGCCAACATGGGCCTGGGAGACACGCATCAGATCGGCCGTATCGTCGTTCATCCGCACGATGCGGACGTCGCGTACGTGGCGGCACTCGGTCACCTGTACTCCGACAATGCCGAGCGCGGCGTGTTCAAGACCGACGATGGGGGGCTTACCTGGGCGCACGTCTTGGAGATCACCGAGGGTGATCGGCACGTCAGCGTCGTCGACCTGGTGATGAACCCGCAGGATCCGGACGTGCTCTATGCTGCTGCGTACGACCGCGCCGCCACCCCGTGGATGTTCCGCCAAGGCGGTCCAGGCGGTGGCATCTACAAGACCGCCGACGGGGGAGCCACGTGGACCAGGCTCGAAGGCCTACCGAAGGGTGATATCGGCCGGATTGGCCTGACGATCTCGCCCCAGCGGCCGGAGATTCTGTATGCCAGCGTCCTGCTGCCGGGAGAGTCCGAGGAGCCGGAGCGCCAGTACGAGAACTGGGTCTACCGCACTGACGACGCCGGCGAGACCTGGCAGCGCACGCACGCCGAGCCGCTGGTGGGTGGCTCCTACTTCGGTCAGATCCGCATCGACCCGAACGACCCGCAGCACGTCTACTTGCTCGCCTTCGGCAATCAGCATTCTCTCGACGGCGGCCGAACCTGGAGCCTCGCCTTTCGCTGGGGCGGCGACAACCACGCCCTGTGGATCGACCCGAGCGATTCTCGGCACATGCTGCTCGGCTATGACTACGGCATGGCGATCACCTACGACGCCGGCGACAACTGGTACCACCCCGACGAGCTGCCCCTGGCCCAGTTCTACGGCCTCTGCGTCGACATGGCCTATCCGTACAACGTTTACGGAGGGACGCAAGACTTCGGGACGTGGAAGGGTCCGAGCACCAAGAAAGGTCGCTTTCCGATCCGCTTCGAGGATTGGGAGCACATGCTCGGCGGCGACGGGTATTTCTGTCAGGTCGACCCGACGAACAACCGGTGGCTGTATGCCGAGTCCCAGAACGGCTCTTTGTCGAAGGTCGACATGCGGACCGGGAGGCGCAAGGGCATCCGGTATCGAGGCTCCGATCTACGCTTCAACTTCGATGCGCCGCTACTCATCTCACCGCACAACAGCGATGTGATCTATCACGGCGCCAATGTGCTGCTGCGCTCTTCTTTCCAGGGTGAGAGCTGGGAGGTTGTCAGCCCCGACCTGAGCACCAACGATCCCGAACGGCGCGAGGTCGGGCCGCTCGCCTACGGCACGCTCACGACGTTCGATGAATCGCCCGTACGGCAAGGAGTGATCTGGGCCGGAACCGACGACGGTAACGTGCAGCTCACCCGCGACAACGGGGAGACTTGGGCGTTGCTCAACGACAGCATTGTCGGCAACCCGGGATACTGGATCTCGAGCGTCGAGGCATCCCACCACGATGTCGGCACGGCGTACGTAGCCTACTTTGGTCGCCGCCGCGACGATTTTCGGCCCTTTCTGTACAAGACGACTGATTTCGGTGCCAGCTGGACGTCGATCGTCAGCGGGTTGGCCCTCGACGAGCCGATCAACGTCGTGGTCGAGGATCACAGGAACCCGAGCCTGCTGTTCGCCGGCACCGAGAAGTCGGTGTACGTAAGCATCGATGGTGGCGCACGCTGGGATCGCATGCAGAACAACATGCCCAGCGTCGGTGTCCACGATCTGGTGGTCCACCCGCGCGAGAACGACCTCGTGGTCGGCACGCACGGACGTGGGTTCTTCATCGCCGACATCTCGCCGTTACAGGAGCTCACGCCGGAGGTGCTGGCCGGGGAGGCGTATCTGTTCGCGGTAGAGCCCGAGGTCCAGTGGGTCATGCCGTCGCAACGTGCCGTCAGCGCGCAGAACTTCGCCGGTGAGAACGAGCCCTACGGGGTGACCGTCAACTACTACCTACGCGACGAGGTTGCGGGCGGCGTGAGCATCCATATCTACGACGGCACCCGGATGATCAACGAGATCAGCGCGAGCGGACGGGCCGGCCTGAATCGCGCCAGCTGGCCGATGACCTGGCGGCAGCCTCGATCACCCGAGGAAATCGCCCGATGGGAGCGGCGGCAGGCGTTCGCCGATCGGGATCCGCAGTTCTTCGACTACTACGACAGGGTGGATTTTTTGCGGCGATCCGGATGAGGAAGTGACGGCCGACGGCATGTCGATGCGCACCAGGGTCGACAATGCGGGGCCCGTCGAGCGTGACTATCGGTACTTCCGCGTGCAGCCAGGTACCTACCGGATCGTTCTCGAGGTCGGCGGGAGGCGGCTACAGCGGCAAGCGGAGATTCTGGCTGATCACTGGTTCGATCGGCGCTGAACGCCGCCTCTCGATCGTGAGGGCAACAAGGACCCGCGACTCGCGAGGCCAGGCGATCGGCCCCCTCAACCTTGCTTCGATGTCTCCAACAGTTTTGGCGCTACCATACGGGTGCCTCCGGCGCTCCTCCTGAGGCCTGGGTAGTGAGGTAACCCCCCCATTGGTCTCAGAACAGCCCCGGTGTGAGCGACGTACGGAAAAGCACAACCTGGGGGTCGGGCCTTTGCCACTCTCGGGGTCAAGACGAGGAGACCATGATGAAGCGGGTTTGGCAGCTGCTGGCTGCGACGCTGTGCTGTGCCCTGATTCCGATCGTGACCGGCGCGCAGACCCCTCGGTCGACGGATACCGCCGAGCCAGGCTCGGTGGAGGCGATCGCGCGCGAGACCTCCGATCCTCGCTTTGTAAGCCCGTGGGTGGCGTACGTCCCCGAGTCGACCACAGTGCCCTCCCCGACCGACTTTCTCGGTCATCTGGCGGGCTCCGCCGGGGTGCTGCCGAACAGCGGCCGCATCTATTCCTACTTGCGGCGGCTGAGCGAAACATCCGACAGAGTGCACCTGGAGGTCATCGGCGAAACGGAGGAAGGCCGTGAGATCCTGTTGCTGGCCATCGCCGACGAGGTCGGGATTCAGAATCTCGCGCGGTTGAAGGCGACCACGGCGGCTCTCGCGGATCCGCGCACGATCACCGCGGAACGCGCCGAGGAGCTTATCGCGGGCGGCAGGCCCCTTTACTACTTCAACGGCGCGATCCACGCCGACGAGTCGACCGCACCGGACATGCTCATGGAGTTGGCTTATCGCCTGGCGGTATCGGAGGAGCCGATGATCCGGCGGATCCGCAGCGAGCTGGTGGTTCTGATCAACCCGGTAGCCAACCCCGACGGACGCGACAAGATGTCGGATTGGTTCTACCGCTTCCACCGGGGTAAGAGCGACTACGACGCCCTATCACGCCAGTCGCCCCCGTACTGGGGCAAGTACGTGTTCGTCGACGCCAATCGCGACGCCCACCAGCTCTCCCTGGCCACGACACAGGCGGTGGCGCGCATGTTCTTCAACTACCACCCGACGGTCATTCACGACCTGCACGAGGCCCTTCCGCTGCTGTTGACGTGGAACGGCACCGGGCCCTACAACCCCAACCTCGACCCCATCGTGCTCGGTGAGTTCCTGGAGATGAGCTTTCACGAGGTCACCACGCTCAGCGCCCACGGCATGCCGGGTGTGTGGACCTGGGATTTCGGCGAGGGGTTCGGGTACCACTACACCGACTCGGTAGCCATGAACCACAACGCCATCGGTCGTGGCTACGAGACCTTCGGCAACGCGGTACCGCTCAAGGTCACTCGCAGGCTCCGCAGCTCCGACCTCCAGCGCGAGTGGTACCGGCCCTGGCCGCCGCAGGACAAGACGTTCGAGTGGTCGCATCGCGACGGCGTCAACTACGGGCAGACCGCCTCCTTGGCAATCCTCGACTACAGCGCTCGCCAGGCCGAGCAGATGCTGCGCAACTTCTATCAGAAGGGCTACAACTCCTGGAAGAAGGGCGCGGCAGGCAATCCGTTCGCGTTCGTCGTCCCGGCCGACCAGCCCGACCGGCGCCGTGTGGCTCAGATGGTCAACCGCCTGCTCGACCAGGGAATCGAGGTCGGCCGGGCGAACCGCGGCTTCGCTGCCAGCGAGGGGAGCTTCGCCGCCGGCGACTTCATCGTGAAGCTCGACCAGCCGTACCGCAACTACGCGGTCGATCTGCTACTGCCGCAGGACTTCCCGGAGGGTGCCGAGCACGAGCCCTACGACGACACCTCGTGGGCTCTGCCAGTTCACTACGGCGTGCGGACGATCCGCATCGACGATGCCGCGGTGCGCGCTGTCGACCTGCAACCTGTCGCCGGGCCCGTGCACGCCAGCGGTGAGGTCGATGGTCGTGGCCCGATGTTCATGCTCCGCGATGTTGGCCAGGAGGCTTTGCTGGCTGCCCGCTACCGTCTGGCCGAGTTCGAGGTGCGAATCGCCGACCAGGCCTTCCGTGTGGAGGGGCAGGAGTTTCCCGCCGGCAGCTGGATACTGCCGGCACGCGAGGGGCTCGCCGCTGCGCTCGGGCCCGTGGCCGATGAGTTGGGGCTCGACTTCGTCGCCGCGACCGAGATGCCAGCGGGACCGCATCACCGAGCACCCGTGCCGCGCATCGGTATATGGGTGCCATGGGCCGACACCGACATGATCGGCTGGATGCGCCTGACGCTCGACCAGCAGAGCGTTCCGTACACCTACCTGCGAGACGAAGAGATCCGCGCCGGCAACCTCGCCGAGCTCGTCGATGTCATCGTATACGGCACCGTGCTGCTCGATCTGAAGGGCCAGATCCACGGCATCGAGCCGGTCGACGGCCCCATGCCGTTCCAGAGCACACCGGAGTTTCCGAGCCTGGGCACGCCGGCACAGTCCGACGACATCACTGGCGGTATCGGTTGGCGCGGAATGGCGAATCTCGAGACCTTCGTGCGTCAGGGCGGCTTGCTCATCACGCTGGGGAGTGGCTCGGTGCTGGCGCTCGAGAGCGGACTCGTGCGCAATGTGCGCCACGCTCCACTACCCGGCGTTACTACCCCGGGCATCCACCTGCGGGCGAGGTTTCTCCAACCGGAGCACCCCGTTGCCTATGGCTATCCACAAGTAACCACCGTCTTCCGCTCGCCCTATCGCATCTACGATCCTCCGCGGCGCTGGCTTGGCATGTCCTACTGCACCTCCTGCCTGTCGGGCCCCCTCGACCTGCGCGGTGTGGTGTTGCAATGGGGCACCCAGCCATTCGATGGAGGCGACGGCATCGAGGAGTTGCCGCCGGCCGAACCCATATTGGTCAGCGGCGGTGGCAAGAACTTGCCTGCGCTGGAAGGTCGCCCAGCGGTTCTCGACATGCCCCTCGGCTCCGGTCGTGTGCTCGCCTACAACTTCAATCCGATGCACCGCGACATGAACCATGCCGATCACCGCTACCTGTGGAACGGCATCCTCAACTGGAAGCACATCCTGGCAGGCCGCTGAGAGCGCTGGCCGGAACCCTGCCCAGCTAGTCTTGCCACGGTACTGTCACGTTGATTTGACAGCACCCGCTCGCCGGAGCCCGGGCCCGTTCTTCTCGCCCGTCTGCAATCGCCAGAGCGCCGCATACAGTCCGTCGTGGCGGACCAGTTCCTGGTGCGATCCGCTCTCGACGATGCGGCCGTGGTCGAGCACATGGATGGTATCGGCGTGGCGGACGGTGGATAGTCGGTGCGCCACGATCAGCGTGGTGCGGCCGCGGGCAGCATGGACCAGCGATCGCTGGATCGCGGCCTCGGTCTCGTTGTCGACTGCCGAGGTGGCCTCGTCGAGCACCAGGATTGCCGGATCTCGGTAGAAGGCACGCGCCAGAGCGATCCGCTGTCGCTGGCCGCCGGACAACTGGGTGCCGCGTTCCCCTACCAGGCTCAGGTACTCGTGGGGTAGCGTCTGGATGAAGTCGTGTACCTCGGCAGCACGAGCGGCGACCTCGACCGCATCCATGTCGGGGGTGATTTCGCCATACGCGATGTTCTCGGCGATCGTGCCGTCGGTCAGAAACGGATCCTGCGCGACATAGCCGATTGCCTCGCGTAGGGAGCTCGGGTCGTACTGAGTGATGTCTCTTCCGTCGAGGCGGATGCTGCCGCGCCCCGGGTCGAGGAATCGCATCAGCAGCTTGAGCACGGTGCTCTTGCCGCCTCCAGTGGCACCGACCAGGGCCACTGTGGCGCCGGCGGGGACGTCGAAATCGACCCCGCTGATGGCGGGTCTGCCGTCGTACGCGAAGTGCAGGTTCTCGAACCGAAGCGAGGCGTCGGTGTCCGCAGGTACCGGTGTGTCGGGTCGCGTCGGTATGGACGTGTCCAGAAGGTTCATGATGCGAGTGACCGAGGCCATGGCGCGGTTGTAGAGGTCGGTCAGCTGGGCAAGGTCGGTGAGCGGCCAGAGGAGGCGTTGCGTCAGGTACACGAGGGCGGAGTAGCTACCCACGCCGATGTTGCCGCGCAGCGCCAGGATGCCACCGTACAGCAGGGTGGCGATGAAGCCGGTCAGCACCGCCATGCGGATCACCGGATTGATGGCGGCAGCGAACCGGATGGCATCGGCGTTGCGGGCGCGGTAGGCGTCGGAGGCCGAGCGTAGATGATCGGCCTCGAAGCTCTCGGCGGTATACGCCTGGATGGTGGCCATGCCGAACAGGTTGTTGTTGAGACGTGCCGATAGCGCTCCGGCGGCTTCACGGGCCGCCGCGTAGCGCGGCGCCAGGCGTTTCTGAAACCAGAAGGCGCCGAAGATGATCAGCGGAATCGGCAGGAGCGCCATCATCGCCAGGTCGGCGGTAATGGCGAAGAACACCGCACCCACCAGGATCGAGGAGAAGAATACCTGGATCAGGCTGTTGGCGCCGGTATTGAGAAAGCGCTCGACCTGGTTCACGTCCTCGTTGAGCAAGGCCATCAGACGGCCGCTGCGCTCCTGCTCGATGAACGCCGGGGGCAGCTGCTGAAGGTGTGAATAGGCGGCCTGGCGCAGCTCGTGCTGCAGGTCCTGGGCGAGCCCGCGCCACTTGAGCGCGTACAGGTATTCGAAAAACGACTCGAAGGCCCATACCACTACCGTCAACGCCACCAGCGCCCATAGCTGCTGCACCGGATCGGCGATCCCCTGACGCGCCAGGAACGAGTCGCGCTGGTTCACCACCACGTCGACGGCGACGCCGATCAACAGCTCGGGCAGCACGTCGAAGAACTTGTTGAGGAGCGAGTACGTGGTCGCGAGGTAGGCGTCGCGTCGATAGGGCCGGGCGAAGCCGAAGAGCCGGCGGAGTGGGCTGAGCTCAGGTGCTTGGGGTGCGGTCATCGGGGAAGTGCTACTCGTTTCGGCGATCGATGGACAACTGGCGCGCGTCGGATCGTAACCTCTTCGACCGGTGCGGGCCGGGTGACCGTCGTTCGCAACGGTTACCATGCGGTGGACCCGGCAATGAGACGGCGTGACGCCGGCGCCGCCAAGCCACCGCAAACAGGATGACGATCATGGAATTGCCCCGTCTGTTTTCTCGCGTACCGGCGCCGGTGCTCGTCGTTGCGCTCATCGCGTGCACACCCCAGCAAGCCCCGGATCCCGAGGTGCTGGCCTGGGAGGCGCGTGCCGCCGGTATCACTATCATCCGCGACGACTGGGGCATCGCCCACATCTATGGCGCCACCGATGCGGATGCGGTCTTCGGCATGATCTACGCGCAGGCCGAGGACGACTTCAATCGCATCGAGGTGAACTACCTGAACTCGATGGGCCGTCTGGCCGAGGCGGAGGGCGAAGCGGAGATATACCGCGACCTACGCATGAAGCTGTTCATCGATCCCGAGGAGATGGAGGCTCAGTACGCAGCCAGCCCGGAGTGGCTCAAGGCGCTCATGGACGCGTGGGCGGACGGCCTCAACTACTTTCTGCACACGCACCCGCAGGTGAAGCCGCGCGTCATCAGCCGCTTCGAGCCGTGGATGGCACTGACTTTCAGTGAGGGCAGCATCGGCGGTGATATCGAGCGGGTCTCGCTGTTCGATCTCGAAGGCTTTTACGGGTCGCCATCCGATGCCGCGATGAACGCTGCGCTACCGTCGCATACCGGGGCGGCTCCACAGCTCATGCTGGCCGGGAATGCGGCGGCCGTGGATGATGAGCGGTACGCCGAGCCCACTGGATCCAACGGCTTCGCGATCGCACCCGCCAACACCGTCAACGGCAACGCGCTGCTGCTGATCAATCCCCACACCTCGTTCTACTTTCGCTCCGAGCTGCACATGGTCAGCGAGGAGGGGCTGAACGCCTACGGCGCCGTCACCTGGGGACAGTTCTTCGTCTACCAGGGCTTCAATGAAACCGCCGGCTGGATGCACACCTCTACCACGGCCGACAACATCGACGAGTACGGCTACGAGGTGAGCGCTCGCGACGACGGCGTCTACTACCCGTACGGCGACGCCGAGCGCCGCCTGCGGGAGGCCACCATCACCGTGCCCTACCGGGTCGCCGACGGCATGGCCGAGAGGGAGTTCACCGTCTACTACAGCCACCACGGCCCGATCGTCCGTGAGGCAGACGGTCGCTGGGTTGCCGTGAAGCTGATGAACGAACCGATGAGCGCGCTGACCCAGTCGTATACGCGTACGAAGGCGGCCAACTACGTGCAGTACCGCCAGATCATGGATCTGCACACCAACTCCTCGAACAACACGGTGTTTGCTGACGGCGAGGGCAACATCGCTTACTTCCACTCCAACTTCGTGCCCATCCGCGACACGCGCTTCGACTGGACACAGCCGGTCGACGGGAGTGATCCGGCTACAGAGTGGCAGGGCCTGACCCCGGTCGATGAGTCACCGAACGCCCTCAATCCGCCCGAGGGCTGGATCCAGAACACCAACAACTGGCCCTATTCGGTGAGCGGCGAAAGCAGCCCAAGACAGCAGGACTACCCGCCCTATATGGACCGGCGCGGCGAGAACGCGCGCGGCGTGCACGCTATTCGGGTGCTCGATGGCAGGACCGATTTCACCCTCGACAGCCTCATCGACGCCGCCTACGACAGCTACCTCACTGCCTTCGAGCCGTTGGTCCCGCCGCTGCTGGGAGCCTACGACGAGACACCCGCCTCGGAGCCGCTCAAGGCCGAGCTGGCCGAGCAGATCGAGTTGCTGCGCGGCTGGGATCTGCGCTACGGCGTCGACTCGGTTGCCACCGCTCTGGCCATCTTCTGGGGTGACGAGATCATGCGTGATGCGGCGGCCTCAGCGCGCGCCGCGGGGGTGCCGGTGTCTGACTACATCGCCACCCGAGCACCTGCCCGGCAGCGTCTCGACGCGCTCGCTGCGGCGTCGAAGCGTCTCACCGACGACTTCGGCTCCTGGCAGACCCCCTGGGGCGAGATCAACCGCTTCCAGCGCCTCACCGGCGACATCGTGCAGCCCCATGACGACAACGCCCCCAGTATCCCGGTTGCCTTTGCCTCCGGCCGCTGGGGATCGCTCGCCTCCTTCGGTGCCAGCCGATTCAACACCGAACGGCTCTATGGGACCGGCGGCAATAGCTTCGTCGCCGTCGTCGAGTTCGGTGATCGTTTGCAAGCGCGCGCCGTCACCGCGGGTGGTGAGAGCGGCGACCCGGCGTCACCGCACTTCAATGACCAGGCGGAGCGCTACGCTGCCGGCGACCTGCGGCCGGTCTATTTCTACCGCGAGGACGTCGAGGCGAATCGGGAGCGCCAGTACCATCCCGGGGAATGATCGATCGGATCAGTCGCGCCGCAGCGCCGACACCGGATCGATGCGCGCTGCGCGACGCGTCGGTAGGGCGGCGGCCAGCGCTCCGACGGCTCCGAGCACGAGGATCACGGTCACGAGGGTGAGTGGATCCCGGGGGTCGACGCCATAGACGAGGCCGGCCAGCACTCGACCTCCGAGCAGCGCCGTGATCGCCCCCAGAACAGCTCCCGCCCCGACACGCGCCATTGCCTGGCTCACCACCATTCGCATCGTGCCGGCTGCGTCGGCGCCCAGTGCCATCCGGATTCCGATCTCCTGCACTCGCTGCGCCACGGTGTAGGAGATAACGCCGTAGATGCCGGCGGCCGCCAGCAGCAATGCCGAGGCGGCCATCGCGCCGAGGAGGAACATGTTGAACCGGGGGCGCGCCAACGACTCGCCGACGATCTGCTCCAGCGGCGCCGCCACCCGCACTGGCAGCCGCGGATCCAGCTCCCGGATGATGTCGCGAACACCGGCGATGACCCTCGACGGATCCTCCTCGGTGCGCACAACGAGGTGCATGTCGCGGAGGGAGAACTGTTGGTAGGAGACAAACATCTCGGGCCGCGGCTCGGACGCCAGCCCGCGGTGGCGCACATCGCCGACGATGCCGACGATCTCGATGCTGCCCGCCATGGGTACACCGAGTGTGCGGCCGATGGGATCCCCGCTGAAGTGAGTCCGAGCCATGGACTCGTTGATGACCATGACTGGGCGGCCCTCCTCCCGGTCCGTGTCATCGAGCAGGCGCCCGCGCACCAGGGGAATCCCCAGTGCCTCGAAGTAGCCGGGGATCACCGAACGGTAGTCGGCACGGGGCCGGTCAGTCTGTGCCAGCACCGGGTCCCCCTCGATCTGAAATGGCAGGTCGAAGTCCATGCCTACCGGGCTCATCGGCAGAGAGGTAACAGCGCCAGCCCCCTCGACTCCGGGTAAGACGGCGGCCCGATCGACGAGCTCGTTGAAGAAGCCACGCAGGCTCGCAGATTCCGGATAGAGCGTCTCGGGTAGCGACATGGCGACGGAGATACCACCGTCAATACGGAAACCAGGATCGACGTCGATGAGATTTCGGTAGCTGCGGATCAGGAGCCCCGCTCCCACCAGCAGGACGACTGCCAGAGCTACCTCGATCGCTACCATGCCGTCGAGCAGTCGCCGCGCGCCGGCCCCACCTGTACCGCCGCGCACCCGGTCCTGCAATACGGCGACTAAATCGGGTCGTCTCGAGCGGAGCGCTGGCAACAGACCGACAGCGAGCCCGGCACCGACGGAGGCACAGATGCTGAAAGCCAGCACCATCGGGTCGAGTCCGACTCCCTGCAGCCGTGGTACATCGGCGGGGATAATTGAGCGAAGGGCTCCCATGCTGGCGGCGGCAAGAGCCAGCCCGGCCGAGCCCCCCACGGCGCCCAGCACCAGGCCGTCGGCCAGGGAACGACGTGCCAGCGGCCAGCCTTCCGCACCCAGTGCCGCTCGAACCGCCAACTCCCGTTGAGTCTCCACTGTTCGGGCAAGCATTACCGAGGCGACGTTGACACACGCGATCATCAATACCAGGGCGGCGGCGCCGACAAGGATCCAGAGCGTCGAGGCAACGGCGCCGGTGAGTTGTTCGTGGGCCGAGATGACCCGGGCCCCCCAGCCGCGGTTGGTGTCCGGGTAGGCACTGGCGATCTGGGCCGAGATCGCCGCCAGCTCGTCCCGTGCACGCTCCGCGCTGGCGGCTTGGCTGAGGCGGCCGACAACCCCGTAGACTCGCATTCCGCGCACGTTCACCAGGCGCGGATCGATGTTCAGGGGCGTCCAGGCCTCCACGTCGGCAGCGTCAGGCGGGAACTCGAAGCCTTCGACCATCACACCCACCACCTCATAGGGCTCCTCGTCGAGTCGCACCGTGCCACCGACGATGTCCGGGTCGGAGCCGAAGTGTCGCGTCCATAGTCGATGGCTCAAGAGGATGCGCCGCTCGGCCTCCTCTCCCTGGTCGCCCTCGCCGAAGGGGCGTCCGTGCAGAGGCACGCTTCCGAGCACCTCGAATAGCTCTGGTGACACCCGAGCAGTCATGAGCTGAACAGGGGTCTCGAGGTCGGTGAGTAGATGGCCAACGAGGCGATAGGCGGCCAGCGAGTCGAAAGCCTCGACCCCCTCCTGCCAGTCCAGAAATGTTCCGGCTCCGACGTTGTTTTGCTCGATACCCAGGGAGTCGTTGCTCTCCCACAGGGTCATGATGCGGTCCGGTTCCGGATACTCCAGAGGTCGTAACAAGACCGCGTTCAGAACACTGAACAGCGATGTGTTTACGCCGATGCCTACGGCGAGCGTGAATACCACGACGGCCGTCGGCCCCGGCGTGCGCAGCAGCGAGCGGAAGGCGTGGCGCAGATCTTGGAGCAAGCAGTGTTCTCGCTGACTGGATTCAGAGCAACAGGGAGATCCCGTGTCGACGTCGGCGGACCGAGGACCCCGACCGCAGCTCGACACGTCCACCCGGGGCAGCGCCATGGTCACCTGCGCCGGTGATCAAAGGCAACCGGACGGGCTAGCCGGCACCCTATGGCTGCCTGCTGCGGGGCGTTTGATCCGATGGTCGTTGGAGGCTAGAGTCGGTCCTGATTCACGAACCCGAGCCGCTCTCGTCATCGGAGCTTTTCTTGGTCGGCGTGTATTCCACTTCCTCCGGGTCATTGACCTGAGTACACGGGCCACCGATGTCTGCTGACTCAACGACCGACAGCGCTCGCTGGCAGGGGCCGGCGCAGCTGCTGGCGTTGTTGCTGCTGCTCTACGGTTTCTTCGTCGGGCTCGATCTCATGGGGCTCGCCTTCAAGCTGTTTGGGCGCGGCTTCGCGGAGATGCTCATCGAGCAGACCGCGAACCCGCTGGTCGGCCTGTTCGTGGGGGTCCTGGCCACTAGCCTGGTGCAGAGCTCCTCGACGACGACATCGATGACCGTTGGGCTGGTAGCCGCCGGCGCGCTCACCGTCGAGGGAGCCATTCCCGTGATCATGGGTGCCAACATAGGCACTTCGATCACCAACACTCTGGTCTCGTTGGCCCACGTAACGAGGCGTGAGGAGTTCGAGCGCGCCTTCGCCGGCGCCACCGTGCACGACTTCTTCAATCTGCTCGCCGTGGCGATCCTGTTGCCCGTGGAAATGGCGACTGGCTACCTGGCGCGGGTGGCCACCATCCTCGAGGTTGGCCTCGAGGGCACGGCCGGGATCAAGCTGTTCGACCCGCTGCGAGCCGTCGTTCGTCCGGTTGCCGAAGGTGTCGTCGGCCTGGTCGGAGATTCCGGGATCATTACCCTGATCATCGGCGTGGCGCTTCTCATGGCGTGCTTGAAGTTCCTCGTCGATCTCCTCAAGGCGATCATGTCGGCCCGCGCCGAGCGCATACTACACGCCACCGTCCTGCGCTCGACGATCGCCGCCGTCACCGCGGGCATGCTGATGACCGTGATGGTGCAGAGCAGCTCGATCACCACTTCGGCGATGATTCCGCTGGTCGGCGCGGGTATCGTGACGCTCGAGCAGATGTTTCCGCTTACCATCGGCGCCAACCTCGGTACGACCATCACCGCCATGCTGGCGGCGCTGGCTACCGGCAACCCGGCCGCGGTGACGGTGGCCTTTGCGCATGTCATGTTCAACGTGAGCGCGACGCTATTGGTTTTCATGCCGCCACCCCTGCGGCGAATACCGCTCGCCATGGCGCGCGCGATGGGGCGCGTGGGGAGCCGCAATCGGCTGCTGGCAGCCGTCTACATCATCGTGGTCTTCTTCCTGGTACCGCTCTCGCTGCTGTTGATCAGCGGCGCCCTGTAGCTGGAGAGCTGAGATGTTCGAGCGCCTGTTCGGAGCGCGAGCCCAATCAACGCTGATCGACGAAGCCTTCGAGACCGTTTCGGGGATGCTCTCCCACGGCGGCAAGATGTATGACATCGCGATCGGCATGCTCCTCGACGACCGGTCTCCGGAGATCGATCTCGATACACTCGACGACCGCATCGATGACGGGGAGCGTGAAGTGCGTCGGACCGTGCTGCAGCATCTCGCCGTCGATCCTAGGCACGATCTCGTAGCCAGCCTGATCCTCGTGTCGATCGTTCAGGATGCCGAGCGCATCGGCGACTTTGCTCGCGGCCTGGGCGATCTCGTCGAGCTCAAGAAGGCACCTCTCGAGGGCGAGTTCGCGGATGACCTGCGCCAGATCGCCGAGCGCATCCGCCCGAGCTTCGAAGCGTGTGCAGCGGCGTTTGGTGATGCCAACGCGACCGGCGCAGGGGAGGTGATCGAGCATCACGTCGAGACCAAAGTCGTGGTGCTCGACTACGTATCCCGACTGGCAGCGAGCGACTTGCTGGCAGACCCGGCGGTTGTCTACTCGAGCGCGGCGCGCATGCTCGGAAGAGTGAGCGCCCACCTCAGCAATATCGCCTCCTCGGTCGTTCAACCGTACGACCGCATACGTCACGGCGACGAGGAGGTTTGACCGCTACGTTCTCGCGCACGCGTGTGTCAGATGGTCGTTGGAGAAATTCCACCACCGCGATCCCGGAGAGTTGAACTAGTACGCGAAGCACCGTCCTCCGATACGGAGCTAGTCCAGGCCGAATGCCAGGATCACGTTGCCGGGCGCGTTGCCGAGAATCGCGTACCCGGAGCCGACATACAGCATGCCGTCGACGATCGATGGGGCGGCTCCGCCGAATCCTCCGCCGAACCCGGCGACGCCGTTCACGGTGTCGAATTCGCGGGCCGTATCGAACTCCCAGACAATGCCGCCGTCCTCGGTGGAGTACGAGCGCAAGACTCCGCTACGTGACCCAGTGAACACAGCGCCGGTGATCGCCGAGGCGGCCGCCCAGTTGCCCGAGTGGCAGGTCATCGTCTCCTCTGGATTCTCGCAGTCGGTGGGTTTCGCGAGCTCCGTGTACCAGGCTCGCGAGCCATCCTCCGGACGCAATGCGGCGATGCTGCCGGTGCCGTTGGCGTGGGGTTGCGGCTTGAAGTAGTATTCGCCGTCATAGGCTCCGCCGAAGCCCGCGTCGCTCGGCGACATCCGATCAGCGGCCTGCGAGACCCATAGCACGGCGCCGCGGTTGTCCGGATCGAGTGCCGTCACACGACCGCTCTCCTGACCCTGGATGATGGCTCGGCGCCCGTCGGCGAGGCGGACGAGCAAGGGCGACCCGGACGGATCATCGTCGGGGTCGTCGACAAAGCCCGGGCAATTGATGCGTCGCTCCTCCGCGGTCGTCCCGCACCCGCCACCGTGGCGATCGTTGGGTACCAGCTGTGTCCACCAAAGGCGCGCCCCGGTGTCGAGGTTGAACGCCATGACCGATACACAGGTGCCGTCGTCGAACCCGATGGGATCATCGAAGAACTCCGAGATGTAGCAAGTGCCTGTCGTCGAGTACAGCGTGCGATGTTCGAGATCCAGCGTTGGCGCGTTCCATACGGCGGCGCCGGACGGTCCGTACAGCTGAGTTCCGGCGGAGTTTTGGCGCAGCGGCCGGGGCCGCTCCGACATGGTGTACGTCTTCCAGATGCGCTCGCCGGTGGCCAGGTCCAGAGCCGAGACGCTGCCCTGGAACGTGCAGCATTCATAGGTGACCCTGGCGGCCGGGATCTGGGCCCATGACGACACGCCGACGTAAAGGTGGCCTCCGGGCGAGGGATCGAGCACCGGCGGGCCGGTGATCTTGGCGGCCGGGTGGTCGTCCGGACGCACCGACCATAGCTGCTCGCCGGTCTCCGCGTTGACCGCGGTGACATAGCCCATGTAGTCGCCGAACGCGGCGGCATAACGAACACCGGGGACGTCGCTCAGCGCGCCGATGCTCACCGCGGTGCGCACCTGGCCCGGTGCCTCGTACGACCAATGCACGCAACCGCTCTTGGCGTCGAGGGCGTAGACGAAGTTGTTGTCGCTGCCGATGAACAGCGCATCGCCGACGATCGTCGGCTGCGCCCACGCCGCCGATGCGGCGCCGGGAAGGGCGAAGGCCCATTTGAGCTTCAGATCGGGCACCTGGGCGCCGGTGAGCCCAGCCGCGGCATTGTCTTGAAAGCGGTGCGAGCGGGTCGGGTCCGGAGCCCAGCCGTTCCAATGCGGCCGCTCGAAGGGATCGTCAAGCGACAGCGGACCAGCGCACGGGTTGCTCATCGCCGTCGCAGCGCGATCAGCGGCTCCGCCGAACGGCTTGCCGGTCACCAACTCCGCCAGCGCGCTCAGCTGCTCCTCCCGGAGTCCGGCCACGAACTCGCCCATCGGTCCGGTGGTAACGGCGGCGAGCACCCGTTCGGGCGGCAGCTGCCGCAGCGTCTCACGGCTCGGAGCCCGGTTGTCGGGGCTGCGGTTGTCGTGGCAGCTGGCACACCGCATCTCGTAGTCCAGCGTCATGCTGACCGGGGTGGCGGCTCCGGCAGGATTCCATCCCTGCTGCACCGGTTTACTCGACGCTTCGAGCGGCTGCGAGGCCCACAGGATCCCGACAATCGCCAGCGTTACCAGGGTGCTCAGGTAGGTTACGAGCCGTCTCATGATTTCTTCTCCGTCTGAAAGCGTCCGAGAGACTTGCTGATTCTCCGAAGCTCAGGCAGGGTCGTCAACCGACGCAGACACTTCGCCAGCGCTACCGCATCGTTCCTTCGACCCGGACGGCAACATGCCAGGCTTACTACCCCACGTCGATCCTGACGGTCTTCTGGAGTACTCGGTGGTCTTCACCGACCGTTCGCTCAATCACATGTCGCAGACGTTCCAGGGGGTGATGAGAGATGTCTCCACGACCCTGAAGGAGGTTTACGCGGCCGAGGCGGTGGCGGTGGTCCCCGGCGGCGGCACCTTCGGCATGGAGGCCGTGGCACGTCAGTTCGCCACCGGCAAGCGGTGCCTGGTGATCCGCAATGGCTGGTTCAGCTTTCGCTGGTCGCAGATCTTCGAGATGGGGGATATTCCTTCCGTCTGTACGGTGTTGAAGGCGCGCGCCGTCGAACCCGGCCCCCAGCCGGCCTTTGCGCCTGCACCGATCGAGGAGGTGGTTGCGGCGATCGCCGAGCAGCAGCCCGACCTGGTGTTCGCTCCGCACGTCGAGACCTCGTCAGGAATGATCCTTCCTGACGATTACCTGTGTGCGGTGTCCGACGCAGTGCACGCTGCGGGCGGCATGTTCGTTCTCGATTGCATTGCTTCGGGCGCCATCTGGGTCGACATGCAGGCGACCGGTGTCGATGTGCTGATCAGCGCTCCGCAGAAGGGCTGGAGCGGCTCTCCCTGTGCCGGCCTGGTGATGATGAGCGCGTTGGCCCGCCAGCGTATCGAAGCTACCACCAGCAGCAGCTTTGCGGTCGACCTGCGGAAGTGGCTGGAGATCATGCAAGCCTACGAGGGTGGTGGGCACGCCTACCACGCCACAATGCCGACCGACTCGTTGACGCGCTTTCGCGACGCCATGGCCGAGACCGCGACCTACGGGCTCGACAAGGTCCGGGGGGAGCAACAGGAGCTCGGCGACAGGGTGCGGGCGCTGCTGGTCGACAAGGGCTTCAAGAGCGTCGCGGCGGAGGGATTCCAGGCTCCCGGGGTGGTCGTCAGCTACACCGACGATGCCGACATCCAGAACGGCAAGAAGTTTGCCGGGGTAGGCCTGCAGATCGCCGCTGGTGTTCCCTTGCGCTGCGACGAGCCGGACGGCTTCAGCACCTTCCGCCTCGGGCTGTTCGGCCTCGACAAGCTGCACGACGTCGATCGGTCGGTGGAGACGCTCGAGCGGGCCCTGGGCCAGATTCTCTAGCGGCTCGGACACCAAGCCCCTTGATTACCGTCCTCGGGATCGTCGCCCCGGTCTTCGGCATCATCGTGCTGGGATTCGTGGCTGCCAGGCTGCGGATGCTCGATCCCGCTGCCGTGATCGGCCTGGTGGTCTTCGTTTTCCACTTCGCTATCCCGGCGATGCTGTTTCACAACCTGGCCAGGGCGGAGCTACCGGCCCATATCGAGTGGAGCTTCCTGGTGTCGTACTATGGCGCCGCGCTCGTCGTTTACGCGCTCGGCATGGCCATCGGCCGATATTCGTTCCGCCGACCTCTCGCCATCCAGGCGACCTGCGGGATGGCGGCGGGATTCTCCAACACCGTGCTGCTCGGCATTCCGCTGCTGTTGACGGTCCTGGGGCCGGAAGCGGCGCTGGCCATTTTCCTGCTGTTGTTGCCGCACTCGGCTGTGCTCATGACGTTGACGATGGTGCTCATCCGCCTCGGGCGCGGCCGTGAGGTCTCGGTCGGCGCGCAACTACGCGTCGTCGTCGGTGAGCTGATTCGCAATCCCATTATCCTGGCTCTCGTCGCCGGCCTGTCGGCGAACCTGTCGGGACTCGTGCTGCCGGGGCCGCTGGCGACAGTCGTGCAGATGCTGGGGGCGGCCGCCGTGCCCTGTGCTTTGTTCGCCATGGGCGCCTCGCTGGCAGCGTATCCCCTGGCCGGGGACGTTCTCTCTACCTTGCCGCTGGTGTTGCTCAAGCTCCTGGTGCACCCGCTGCTTGTCTGGGTGCTGGCGGTGCCGGTTCTCGGGCTCGACGGGGTATGGGTGCCCGTCGCAGTACTGATGGCCACCATGCCCACCGGCATCAACGTCTATCTGGTGGCGACGCGCTACGACGGCGGTACTGGGGTGGCCGCCCGGACCATCTTCCTGAGCACGGCGATCTCTGTGATCACGATCTCGACCGCGTTGTACCTGTTTCGCAGCTGAGATCTGCTGCGAAGGGCCGGGCTCGTGACCGGGTGCGGGATGCCCTGGCGAACGGTCGCTCTCGCACGTAGGCTTCGCGTAGCGGTGTCGCGCTCGGGGCCCTCCGCCGGTGTCGGGGCGCGGCGCACCCGAAGGTGACGCAGGGAGTGGCCAATGCATCGACGAATCGTTTTCGCAGGGCTGGGTTGTCTCACGATCATCACGTTCGCCGCGCCGTCGCAGGCGCAGATCCGTTACGGCTCGGCCGTAGCCGTAGGTGACGGCGAGGTGTTCGTCGGTGAGCCCGGAAACCAAGTGACCCCCGGGTTTGTCTACGTGTATCAGCCCGGGAGCGGTGGGTGGACAGAGGCGTTGCGGATCGCCGCGCCGGATGCCGCCGAGGCAGACGGCTTCGGTCGGGCGATTGCCGCCAGCGGTTCGATTCTGATGGTCGGCGCGGGCGCCGGCGACCGTGGTCTCGTGCACGTATTCCGGCGTCTCGACCGTGGCTGGGAGGCGAGCGGACGGATCTTGCCCACCGAGAACCTGCCTTCGTTCGGGAGCGTGCTGGCGATGCGCGACGATCTCGCGATCGTTGGCGCGCCGCCCACCAATCAGGCAGCAGGAGCGGCTTTTATCTACGGGCGGCAAGGCGACTCTTGGGTCCGGCAGGCGACGCTGGGGGGCGATCTGCCGGCAGCGTCCGACGATCAGGAAGCCGATCCGCCCAGCCCCGAGCGCTACGGCGCCGCTGTGGCGATCGACGGCGACTGGGCCTTGGTCGGCGCTCCGAGCCAGCCAAGCCGCTTCGCCGACCTCACCGGGCTCGGTGGCAGCGCGCTACCCGGCTCCGTCTACGTTTATCATCGGGCGGGCGATGTCTGGGAGCAGGTGGCGAGGATCACTCCGGAAACCGACACACCGGGCTCGGCCTTCGGCATTGCCTTGACGCTGCATGACGGCGAAGCACTCATAGGAGCGCCGCGCGCCAACAGCGCCTCCGGCGGCGTCCACGTATATACCTACGACGCTGAAGCCGAGCAGTGGACCCAGGGTACTGTCTTGCTGCCGTTCGATGCCACACAGGGGATGGCGTTCGGCAGCAGCATCGCGCTCGGCGATCGCGGCGTTTATGTGGGGGCCCCTGGCGTCGACGATAGGCGCGGCGTCGTCTATCACGTTGCCCGCGATGCGGACGGCGACTGGACCGACGTGTCGAAGCTCGGAACGAACGGCCTGGGCCGCGGCGCCAGCTTCGCCGGTACCTTGGCGGCTCGGGGCGACACGCTGGTCGTGGGAATCCCCGGCGACGACTACGGAGCCGGCACCGCGATGATCCTGTCGCGCGCGCTGGGCGGCTGGGACCGCTCACGGATGGTCAGCGATGTTCGTGGGCTCGAGCCCGTTACGGGAGGCGCGCTGCCGTGCCGCGACGGCATGGTGAGCCGGTTCCCCTGCGAGGAGGTCGACCTGTTGTCGTTCTTGCCGGTCCGAGCGCTCGGCGGTGGACGGGGGGTGCGAACCAACGATATCTGGGGTTGGAAGGACGTCGAGACCGGGCGTGAGTACGCGCTCGTAGGCCTCACTGACCGCGCCTCTTTCGTCGATGTGACCGACCCGGTGAACCCGGTCTTCGTCGGCAGCCTGGTCAGGACGGATGGTTCTCCGGGGAGCTCCTGGCGCGATATCAAGGTGTCCGGCGACCACGCGTTCATCGTCTCCGACGCGGCCGGCGAGCACGGCGTGCAGATTCTCGACCTCACGCGGCTACGTGAGTTCGACGGCGAACCGATCATGTTTGCCGAGGACGCCCATTACGACCGCATCCACAGCGCCCACAACATCGTCATGAATGAGGAGACGGCGGTGGCGTTCGTGGTTGGCGCCAGCGGCGGAGGCGAGACCTGCGGCGGTGGATTGCACATGATCAACGTCGAGGATCCGCGCGATCCGGTCTTCGAGGGCTGCTTCGCCGACACCAACACGGGTCGCGCCAACACCGGTTACTCGCACGATGCGCAGTGCGTCACCTACGCCGGTCCGGACACGCGATTCGAGGGCCACGAGATCTGCTTCGGATACAACGGCACGGCGGTGAGCATCGCCGACGTCAGCGACAAGCGGAAGCCGGTGGCGGTCGCCGTTGCCACCTATCCGAACTACGCCTACACGCACCAGGGTTGGCTGACCGAAGATCATCGCTACGTCTACATGAACGACGAGCTGGACGAGGCCTCCGGTCTCACCGAGGGTACGCGGACGATGATCTTCGACGTTCAGGAGCTCGACGACCCGATCCTGGTCGGCGAGTACGTCTCCGACAACCCGGCGATCGATCACAATCTCTTCGTGCGTGGCACCACGATGTATCAATCCAACTACGATTCGGGTCTGCGGGTATTCGACGTTCGCGAGCCCGAGAACCCGAAGCCGATCGGCTATCTCGACACGGTCCCCTGGGGCGAGGACGGCAGTGGCATGAGCGGTTCGTGGGGCAACTACCCGTTCTTCGACAGCGGCGCAGTAGCGGTTACCAGCGGCAACCAAGGCCTGTTCCTGGTGCGGGTGCGTGGAGCCGACAGCGGCGGGCCCTGAGTTGGCGATGACCTTTCGACGCGTCCAGTAGGCAGGATGGAATCTTCGGAACCGAGTGCGGCTAGCGACCCAGCGCTGGTTCGCTCGGAAGCACCCGGTCGTGTCCGTCGCGCAGCCGCACGATGAACGCCGTCATGCGCAGCAGCAGGGCGCCTATCAGCAGCGACGTGACCAGCAGGTAGAGCCACCGCTCTGCCACCAAACCGCGCCGTACCGCCGCCAGGGAGTAGAGCGCGTTGGTCCTGAAGAAGACCCACCACAGCGCGTACATTCCGAGCGTGTGTAGCACTCGCCAGGCACCCGGGCTCAGCCGGGCGCTGAATCGGTCGAATGAGGTCATCGTCATCGCTACGGCCACCGCGACGCCGCCATATGACTCCACTCTGTCGAGCACCGACAGGCCACCCCAGTAGACACCGCGATCGAAGCTCGCCAACCACGCGATCGCCACCAGGTTCATTGCGATTCCGTAGGCCATCGCGAGGCCGAGGAACTTGCGGTTGTCGATCAGCCAGTCGCTGGCGTGGCCGGGCCACAAGGTACGGAGAGCGGAGGCGTAGAAGGCGAGTAGGAAGGGCACCACGGCGGCTCGGATGGTCCAACGTACCAGGAGACCAGCAGTCTTCTCGTCGGCGCCGCCCGCAACCAGTCCCCACAGGGTGGTCGCAGTCATCACGGCCACAAAGGCCCAGAAGAGTGTCCAGCGATGCATCGCGTTCCTATCGGGCCCCGGCGGGCAGGTTGTCGGTCAGGTAGCGAGTCAACAGCCCGTACAGATGCCGCGTCGTCCCGGCGCCCTCGAAGATGCCGTGACTGCGGTTGGGGTAGGCCATCATGGTGAAGTGCTTGCCGGCGGATACGAGGCGGTTGATCAATGCCTCGGTACCCTGGTAGTGGACGTTGTCGTCGCCGGTACCGTGCACGATCAGCAAGTTACCCCGGAGGCCGTGCGCGTGGGTGATCGGTGAGCCTCTGCGGTAGCCCTCGGGGTTGCCCTGCGGCGTCCCCATATAGCGCTCCTGATAGATGGTGTCGTAGTAGCGCTGGTCGGGCACCGGTGCCACCGACATCCCGGTGTGGTAGATCTCGGGATAGCGGAACATGGCGTTGAGCGTCATCGAGCCCCCGCCACTCCAGCCCCAAACGCCGATGCGGTCGGGGTCGACGTAGGGGCGGGTAGCGATGATCTGCCGCACCGCGTCGGCGATGGCTGGGCTGGCGGCTGGGAGAGCCGCGACCGTGAGGGCCATCACCCCAATCCGAAACAGGCCGGTTGCAGCTGTGCACCTGGCCAGCAGACTGGCCCCGGCATTTCGCCTCGACATCCCTGACCTCCAATTCAGGCGTCCCGCGGGGGGGCCGCGCTGCGATTCATCATGCAAGATCTTATTGTGCGGTATGTAGTGCACCCGCGGTACTCTTCATCCCGTTCGGTGCACCCGGTGCGAGGACTCTGGGGTAGGCTTTGGCGCGGCTCGACGCTTCTCGCACACCCGATGCAAGCTCTTGAACGGAATCTTCCAACCTTGATGCGACGTCCCTTCGCTGTCGTGGTGATCGCTGGCGCGCTGTTCGGTGGCCTGGCGACCCCGCTGTCTGCCGCCCAGGATGGGGCGGGCTGGCGTCGCTGGGGCGGCCCCAGCGGCGATTTCATCTCCGCGGCTACCGGCCTTGCCGACAGCTGGCCGGCTGGAGGGCCTCCGGTTCTCTGGAGCCGCCCGCTCGGTACCGGCCACTCGGCGATCCTCGTCGACGAGGGGCGTTTGTTCACCCAGTATCGCGTCGGCAATGGCCTGGAGCGCGGTGGGCCCTGGGATGAGGAGGAGATCGTCGTTGCCCTCGATGCCTCTGACGGCACCACCCTGTGGGAGCACGCATATCCGTCTCGACACGAGAACTTCGACTTCGGGGCCGGCCCGCACGCTACCCCGTTGGTAGTCGGCGATCGGCTCTTCGCCGCCGGCACCAACAAGCAGCTGTTCGCTTTCGACAAGCGCACCGGAGAGATGCTGTGGTCGCACGACCTGGTCGTCGACTTCGCGGCCCCACCCAATTTGATCCGGGCGATCGTCAAGTCCGGATACGGCAATAGCCCGATAGCCTACGAAGACACGGTGATTGTGCCGGTCGGTGGCCCCGGACAGTCCTTGATGGCTTTCCGACAAAGCGACGGCGAGGTCGTGTGGCGCAGCGGCGACTTTCTCTTCTCACCCTCCCCTCCGGTCCTGATTGACCTGGACGGGCAGACACAGCTCGTCTATCTCGCCGGCGCCAGCGTGGTCGGTCTCGACCCTGACGACGGCCGCGTGCTGTGGGCTGTGCCGCACGATCCGGGCAACGACCTCAACATGGTCGCGCCGCAATGGGGCGACGACAACATTCTGTTCTTCTCATCCGGGTACCGAGCGGGAAGCCGCGCTATCCAGCTCACGCTCGACGGCACCATCACCCGCACGAAGGAGCTGTGGTTCACTTCGCGCGTGCCGTTCATGTTCCTGAACATCATCCGGCGCGGTAGCTACGTCTACGGCACCAGTGGCACCTTCGGCCCGGCGTTCATGACGGCGCTCGACGTGCGTACCGGCGAGCCCGCCTGGCAGCAACGCGGTTTCAAGCGCGCCAGCCTGTTGTACGCCGATGGCAAGTTCATTGTCATGGACGAGGATGGCGATCTGGCGTTGACCCGCATGACACCGGAAGGCATGACGGTGCTGGCGCGCGCGCCGCTCTTCGACACCACCTCGTGGACCGTTCCGACCCTGAACGGCACGACGCTCTACGCCCGCGATCGCCAGAAGATCGTGGCGCTCGATCTGGGCGCGGCCGAGTCGCCAACGCCTCGGGCGGTTGCGGCCGACGGCACATCGGCTGGCGTCGCGGCACCGTCGGGCGGCCACAGCGAGCCGCCGGCTCCGGCCGCCGACACGCACCCTGACCTCTCCGGTATCTGGGAGCTCGATCGCGACGGCAGCCATATCGGTACGCCCGCGGCGCTTGCCGGCCTGGGCGACGGCGGGGCGCCGCGGGTGCTGTTTGTCACCCAGGCCGTGAACGGGACCCTACTGCTGTCGAGCGAAGACAACCCCACGCAGGCGCGCGCCTACGCCATCGGTGGCGAGAGCCCGGTACCGATTCTGGCCGACGACGGCGAGCCCAACACCATGACGATCGCGTCGCGGTGGGAAGATGGCCAGCTGGTAAGCGAAGGAAGGCACCAGCGCGGCGTCACCGTGATCGACGTACGTGAGGTGATGTCGTTGAGCGACGACATGCAAACCCTGACGGTTCAAGTGACAATCGAAGGGTTGCCGGCAGCGGGAACCTCCCGGTTGGTGTATCGCCGGAGCTAGCAAGCGGAGAAGGCGATCAACCCTCGGACCAGCGGAGACAAAGCCATGAGCTCACCTCTGACGGAAGAGCAGAATGCAGCGTACGCGCGCGACGGGTTCATCATCGTTCGGGGCCTCTTCGACGCCGCGGAGCTCGACCCTCTCTACCGGGCCTACCAGGAGGACCCGACCGTTAACGGATCCCTGTTTGGCATGGTCGACGACGACGGCTCCGCCCACCCGATCTGCATCTGGACCGAGCTCGGAGACGACATCATCGGGATGGTTCCCCGCCTGGCGAGAATGGTGGATGCAACCGAGGAGCTGTTGGGCGAACCCTGCTACCACTGGCATTCCAAGATCACCGTCAAGCCGTCGGGGTGCGAGGCCCGTATCGACTGGCACCAGGATTATTACAGCTGGTACGACGACGGGCTGCTGTTTCCCGACATGCTATCGGTCGGGATCGCGGTCGAGCCGGCGACGCGTGCCAACGGCTGCCTGCAGGTAATCCCGGGCTCACATCGGATTGGCCGCATGGATCACCACGACTTCGAGAACTTCGAGCGTCGGCGCAGGCGAGTCCAGCAGACACTCGGTCTGGTGCACTGCGAGATGGATGCGGGCGACGCGGTGTTCTTCCATTGCAACACGTTGCACGGGTCGGCGGCGAATGCGACCGAGACGTCCCGAATGATGCTCTTCGTGTCGTACAACGCTGTGTCCAACGAGCCCATTCCGGACGCTCGCGGGCTCAACGAGGACGGCTCGTTCATGAACATATCGGCCGCCGAACGCGCCTACCGCCCGCTCGACAAGCTGCCCGATACCGTACTAGCGTCGCGCGCGTTCAAGTCGGCTTTCGGCCACACGCGGTTCAAGCAGCCGCGCATCGAAGAGGGCGGCGAGTTCAGGACCCGGGCCGTGGAACTGGAGTAGCGGAGCGCCGCAAGGCGCCCGTCGGATCGACCCGCGCGGTTATCTATCGAAGGAGCTGACACCGCTCAGACAGGTCGATCCGCGTGCATTCTGCTGTCGCCGGACTGATCAATCTGCGTCCGGCCGGCTCTGGAAGTGTAGGTGGACGATCTTCCAGCCGCCGTCCTGCATCATCATGCTGGTCGACATCTGGATGTTGGATCGGCTGACTGAGCCATCCGAGCTGCGATAGTCGGCGGTCAGCAGGTATGAAACGACCGCCGCGTCCCCCGACGGCGTAACCTGCGCCACCACATCCGAGATCTCCGCCGAGGCTACCCCACCTTGGTTCGCGACATAGTCGGTCCACGACGAGTGGTATGCGTCCCAGCTGCCACGGCCGCCCGGACCCCACCAGGTGAGCTCCTTGGCGTAGTGGCCCAGGTAGCCGTCGACGTCGTTGGTGCGGTACGCATCGGTCATCGACTCGACGTGAGCGATCGCCGACTGCTCAGCGGCGCTCATATCCTGGGCCGTGGCCAGCTGCGTCGTGGCGCCGGCCGCCAGGAGCCCGGCTGCGGCGATGAGCGGCAGGACGCGTGATGTTCTCAGGAAGCTCAGCATGGGCTGCTCCTTCGTTTGGTTCGCGTTCATCGAAAACTCGGCCGCACAGTACTCCTGAGACGGACAATCCGCAAAGGGTGAGGCGCAGAACAGCCGTCGCAAATCACCCGAAGCTCAATCCGGTGGGATCTCAAACTTGCCGGGCGACAGGACTGCGAGTCCGGCCGTCTTGGCGGCGAGCGCCAGCGCCACGTCGTACACCACCATCGCCCTCACACCGTCGATACTCTGTGCGGTTGCCAGGTGAATCGCGTCGAGCGATCGAAGCTGCGGGGGATCGGCGAGCGCCGCACGCCTGAGGATCCCGCCGTCCGTGCGCACGAGATTCACGGAATCGACTACCTGTTGCGCTCGAGTCAAGACCGGCCCCTGGCCGGCGACCCGACGTGCCGCCCGCAGCACCTCGACGGCGGCGATCTCGCTGGAGATGCGATCCGGCCAGCCGACGAGAGCGCGAAATAGTGGCTCCGATTCCGGCTCGGGAAGAACGAGTTTTACGAGCGCCGAAGAGTCGAGATAGATCAAGCTCAGCCGTCGCTCCGCTGCTCTCGGAGGGCCTCGCTGATGCTCATCGATATCGGGTGCGCCGCCGGCGGGCCTAGGTTGACGAGGTCAGCGCTGGCGCGAGATGCCAAGCGGCCGTCGCGCTCCAATCGGTCGACCACCGAGCTCTCCTCGGGCAGGGGCGCCAGAATCGCGACCTCACGGCCACGGTCGGTGACCCTCAGTGTCTCGCCCCGCGAAACCCTCTCGAGGTACCTACTCAAGTACTGGCGTAGCTCCCGTATGCCAACGGTTTCCTCGTCGGGATGTCTCATGTAGCACAATGTAGCATATCGCTTGACCGGGGTTTCTTTGTCGACGGTCGGGTATGCGGATCGAGAGCCGCCGCTGTTCGAGTACGATGGTCACCGGCTGGCGTTTTTCGACTGCTAGGGAATGCCACAATGAAGAAGAGCGACCGCGAACTGGGAATGGACCGCGAGATCATCCGCCGCGACTTTCTCAACGGCACCAGCGTTGCGATCGGGGCGTCGGCGCTGAGCCCGTCAGTGACCTCACCAGACGGCGCTGTCGCCGGATCCGAGCATGTGGCGTCGGCGCGCGTCCGCAGTAACTATCAGACGACGGCGGAAAACTATCCGCCCAAGCGCACCGGCATGCGTGGCAGCCACGAGGGCTCCTACGAGGTTGCCCACGCGATGCGCGACGGCAAGCGTTGGGAAGAGGTCCACGACACCGGCGAGACTTATGACCTCGTTGTGGTCGGTGGCGGACTGAGCGGCCTCGCCGCCGCCTATTTCTTCCGCAAGGCGCTGCCCGAAGCGAGGGTGCTGATCCTCGACAACCACGACGATTTCGGAGGGCACGCCAAGCGCAACGAGTTCGAGCACCAGGGGCGCCAGGTGATTGCCTACGGGGGCACCTACGGGATGACCGGCGCCTATACGCACGAGGGGCACGCGCTGCTCCGAGACATCGGGCTCGATGCCGAGCGCTTCCCGCCGACCACCAATACGACCGATCCGCTCTATGACGACATGAACTTGCGATCCGCGATGTTCTTCGATCGCGAGACCTTCGGTGCCGACCGGCTAGTCGTGGGAGTGCCTAACAGGTCGAACGGCGGCTCGTGGACGGAGTTCCTCGCCAAGACGCCGCTGTCGGAGAACGCGCAGCGCGACATCCGGCGCATCTACGAGGACCAGCGCGACCACCTGCCCGGGCTCAGCAAGGAACAGAAGATCGCGCGCCTCAAGGGCATGAGTTACCAGGACTATCTCCTCGACGTCGTCGGGGCGCACCCGGACGTGATCCCCTACTTCCGGCGCCGCGACGGCGATGCCAACGGGGCCGGCTCGATGGACAACTACAGCGCCTGGGGGGCGTTGCGATCGGGTTTTCCCGCCCTCGACGGCCTCGGAATCGAGCGACCGCACCGTAACTGGCTCGGCGGCGGCAGTGACCCGACCCAGGGCATTCACTTCCCCGATGGCAACGCCGGCCTGGCCCGACTCCTCGTCCGCTGGCTGATTCCTGAAGCGCTGCCGGGGACCACGATGGAGGACTCGGTCGCCACTCCGGTGGACTACTCGAAGCTCGACCGGCCCGAGAACCCGGTTCGCATTCGGCTCAGCAGCACGGTGATCCGCGCCGCCCACCGTGGCGAGCGCCGTAGTGCCGACGAGGTCGAGGTCACCTTCGTTCGCGACGACCAGGCCTACCGCGTGCGCGCCGGCACCTGCGTCATGGCCTGTTACAACTCGGTAATCCCGTATCTGTGTCCCGACCTGTCAGCCGAGCAGAAGGAGGCGCTGCATACGGCGGTGCGCAAAGCCTACGTCTACACCACCGTGCTGATCCGCAACTGGACCGCGTTCCGCGACCTCGGCGTGCGTTCGATCAGCTGCCCTGGAGCTTACTTCAGTAGCATCAGTCTGGGCATCGGCTCAGCGATCGGCGACTACCGGAGCGCACGGTCACCCGAGCAGGCGATGGCCATCGGCTTGGACAAGACCGGGGTCGTCCCGGGTCTTCCGGCGCGTGAGTCCTTTCGCGCCGGCCGCGAAGAGATGCTCGCCACCCCGTTCGAGACCATCGAGCGCCACGTGCGGGATCTGCTCGGGCGGACGTTGGGCAAGGCCGGCTTCGATCCGGCGCGCGACATCGTCGCCATCATCAACAACCGCTGGCCGCACGGCTACGCCGGCGCGTCAAACGATCTCTACGATCCCGAATGGGGCTACGACGAGGCGCCCTGGGTGGTGGGCCGCAAACGCTTCGGCCGCATCGCCATCGCCAACTCGGATGCGGCCGCGACCTGCCTCACCCAGGCCGCCTGGGACCAGGCGCATCGAGCCGTGCAGGAGTTGCTGACCGACGTGATCCGGCCGGAGTTTCAATATCCGTGGGCGGAGCGCACCTGAATCGCCCTACAGTGCCGCAAGCCGGTCGGGGGGACCCGCTTCGGGCCGCCTCAGTACCTACTGGACATACCCCAGGGCCCTCAGCTTGCGCCGGTCGGCCTCGTTGAGCTCCACCGGGCCTTCGATATGGCTCGACTCCTGCGACATCTCCTCCAACATCGTGGTCAGGCGCCCCTGCAGGAGCCGCGCCTTTACGGGCCGCTCCGGCGTCGCGTTGATGCGCTCGCCGGGATCTTCCTTGAGGTCGATGAGATGGCCGTTGCTCCAGATCTTGAAGCGATCGGTGATCAGGATCGCTTTCTCGTAGTGCTGGGCAAGCACCTCGCGATCCTGTCGTTCCTGACGTGACCAGATCGGCTCCAGGCTGGTGCCCTGCCAGATGGCCGGAATCTCTACGTCAGCCAGGCTCAGTAAGGTCGGCGCAACATCAATGTTGCGAACGACCTTACGAAAGACACGCTTCCGGGGTACGCCTGGTCCCGCGATGATCAGCGGCGTCCGGATCACCTCGTTGTACAGCGTCGCGTGGCGTGCCATGCGACCGCGCTCGCCGAACTCCTCGCCGTGATCCGAGACGATGACCACGAGGGTGTTCTCGCGTAGCCCGAGCTCGTCGAGCGAAGCGAGGAAGATCCCGATCGCGTCGTCGAGGTGGGCCAACAGGGCGTCATAGAGCGCCACGATGTAGTCTCGATCGGCGTCGGTTAGCTCGTACGGGCCGGTGGCCAGCTGCTTCATGTAGGCCTCGGTGATATCGCGACTACGGAGCGGCCCGGCGTAGTCCGGCGAGACGAAGCGCTGCTCGTATTCTTCCAGCGGTGCGTATCCCAGGTGCACCTGATACGTGTGCAGGAAGAGAAAGAACGGCCGCGTCTGCTCGCCGGCCCAGTCGGCCATTTGCGCGAACGTTCGGTCGAGCTCAGGGTCGACGGGCCCGGTCTTCCATTCCCCGTCGCGCGGGATGTAGTCGTCGAATCCCCTCTCGAAGCTCTGTCCTACCAGCTGAGAGTACGCGCGGGTCGCGTAGCCCGCGTCCTGGAGCACTTCCGCCAGCAACGGAACTTGTGGGTCCAGCACCTGGCCGAACTGGGTGATGCGGTTGACGGCGACATAGGTCGACGTCAGAAGTGAAGCCTGCGAGGGAGCGGTCCATCCGGCCTGCGCGTAGTTCTCCATGAAGAGGCTGCCGCGGCGCGCCAAGGCGTCCATGTGCGGCGTCGTGTCGAGCTCGTAGCCGTAGGCGCCGAGATGATCGGCGCGCAGCGTGTCGAGATCCAGCATCACGATGTTCGGTCGCTCGGGCTGCGTGGCGCAGCCCACGGTGAGCGCGCTCAGAAACCCCAGCGCGAGCATCGTGGAAAGCGGTCGAAGGCTGTGCTCGGAACCCATATCGAATAGGTGTCTCGACGATCGGGGAGAGTCAGGAGCGTCGGTCAGCCGCAGCGGCACTGGATATCTGTACCGCGGCGGATTCGAGGCAGGAACACCAATTATACGGCTCAATACACCGAAAGTTCTCTCGTCTGCACCGGGCTCTCGCTAGCGACTGTAGTGGCTCAGAAAATCCCAGATCAGGTCCGAGCCCCATTCCGCGTCGGCGCTCCACGAATCCACGCAGATCGCGTGGTCGGGTCTGGCTACGACAACGTCAATCTGCCGCGGCAGAGCGCGACAGGACGAAGTTGGCGTAGGCGCGGGCCGAGCTGCCGTACCAGTGGAACGATCCCTCACGCGCTGCTCGCCACGCCTCGTAGATCTTCCGGTAATCAGGGTCCGCCGCGGCGTTCTCCTCGAATAGCTCGAACGAGCGATCGAAGGCGGCATCCAGGGTGTCGCTCGGGAAGGGTCGCAGACGCACCCCGGCGGCGAGTAAGCGCTGCAGCGCCGGCGGTGTGAGGGCCTCGTACGCGGCGGTCATTCGCGCCGCTACCTCGGTGGTGGCGCTCTCGAACATTGCTTGGTAATCCGACGACAGCTCGTCCCAGCGATCACGGTTCACATAGAACGAGAGCACCGGGCCCGGTTCCCACCAACACGGGTAATAGTAGTTGTGGGCAATCTCGAAGAAGCCGAGCTGCTCGTCGTCGTACGGGCCGGCCCACTCAGTGGCGTCGATGGCGCCGCGCTCGAGAGCCGGGTACACGTCGCCTCCGGCGATCACCTGAACCGTGACCCCCATTCGACTCATGACCTCCCCACCGATGCCGGGGATCCGCATCTTCAGCCCCTGGAGGTCGTCCAAGCTGTTGACCTCGTCCTTGAACCAGCCCCCCATCTGCGACCCCGTCGATCCGGCCGGGAAGGTGATGGCGTTGAAATCGGCGAGCACCTCGCGCATGAGCTCGAGCCCGCCGCCTCGATACAGCCATGCCAGCTGCTGCGAGGCCATGAGACCGAACGGTAGGCCGATCTCGAACGCGAACGCGGGGTTCTTGCCGGTGTAGTAGTAGCTCGCGGTGTGTCCTACCTCGACGGTGCTCTGCTGCACGGCATCGAGCACCTGGAGCCCGGGAACGATCTCGCCGGCGGGGTAGGCGCGGAGCTCGAACAGACCGCCCGACAGCTGCGCCAGGCGCTCCTCCAGCCGCTCGTTGATTCCATAGAGCAGGTCGAGGCCGCGCGGGAAGCTCGATGTGAGCCGCCACCGAACACGCTCACGGGTGTGGACCGCCGGCGCCGCTTGCTCGGTTCGGCAAGCGAGCCCGCTTGTGGCGCCCGCTGCTGCCGCAGTTGCCATGGCGCCCGTGACGAAGCTACGGCGATCGAGCGGCGTGGCCGTGGAAGGTGGATCGGTGGTACACGGCTCCGCAGTGTCGGCGACATCGTCGGATGCCGTGCTGCCGAGGGCTGAGTCATCTTCGCTCATGGGCGGCAGTCTCTCATGCTTTCCTGGCTCGGCGGCAGCCGGGGACTTCACCGAGATGTCATCGGGCGGCGTCAACCACCCCGGCGATAAAGCCCCGTCAGGTGCGGCCAGGACGGGCCTGGCGAGTTTTGTTGCGGGGTGCGCTGTGAGTTAGCTTTCACCTGAACGCTTCGGTGGTCTCCCCGGCGCCGCGGCTCCAGCGCTCAGCGAGGCTTGAATGCGCGACGGGGAGAGAGGGGAGAGTGGGTTCAGGACGATCGTATGGGCCAGATCGTTGTGACCGTCGATCAACGGCACTCGCGCGAGGAGCTCTCGGGCGCGCGCTAGGTACTCGTCGTCTTGTCGCGAGGAGACCGGGGATGCCGGCAGCGTCCCCGTACCGGCCACCAGTAGCGACACTGCAAGGATGAGCACGCGAGATGGACGAGCTGGCTCGGAGCTGCGCCTGGAAAGCCTCATCGTTACCAGTTCTCCTGCGGCTGACCGTATTGGAACTGTGGGGCGTCGAGAGAGTATCGTCTAGCGGCCGACTATCTACAGTGGCCAGCCATCTACAACGGAGATTCACGATGTCCCGTCGCGTCGCCACCGTGTTCGTCATGAGCTTCCTGGTTGCCGTGTCCTCGGCAGGCGCCCTCGCCCAGCAGTGGACGCCGGACAAGCCCGGCAGCAGCAACATCGAAGTCGTGGCGCATCTACCGCTCGGCCCGGAGCTGAGCATTGCCGATATCGAGATCGAGCAAGAGATGTCACGCCCGTACGCGTACGTTGCCCGGGAGGTCTTCGGCGAGTTCGGTGAGAAAGGTCTGGACGTCATCGACCTGACCGACCCTGCCGATCCGAAGCGAATCCACGAGTGGCGTATCGAGGACCAGGATCTCCACGCCGGCGCCGGCGGCAAGGACGTCAAGTACTTCATGTGGGAGGGCCGCTACTACGTAGTGCTCTCGGTTCAGTTCTCCCAGGGCGGACCGAACCCCGATCTCGGCGCGATCATCTTCGATGCCACCGATTTGCCCGAGAAGATTGTCGAGGTGGCACGTATCTACGAGCCGGAGCTTGTCGGCGGCTTCCACAACATCTTTATCTACGCGCACAGCAATGGTCGGCCGCTGCTGTTCACCACGCTGCGCGGGCCGGGTGCCGGCGTCTATGACCTGGTGCACGTGCTCAACGGCGCCATGGACGATGCACGCGTCGCCAACGTTCCGGTCGGAACGGGCTCGGTTGGCGATCGTGGCTACCGCGGCTACCACGACTTCTACGTGGGCTGGCACGAGGATACGCAAACCGATCGGTTCTACGGCGGCGGCACCGACGGCTACTACATCTACGATGTGACCAACCTCGAGGCGCCCGAGCTGCTCGTGTCGCTGACCGGCATTTCCGGAGTGCAGTACGGGCACACCTTCACGCCCACGCCGGATGGCCGCTACGTGATCGCGGAGACCGAGTATCAGTACGCGCCGCTGCGCATCTTCGACCTGCAGCCGGCGCTCGACGGGGAGGTACAGAACATCCGCACACCGATCGGCGCATGGACGGCGGACTGGCGACACTTGGTGCACAACCACGAGGTGCGCTGGCCGTACGTGTTCGTCTCCGGCTACCTCGACGGTCTGCAGGTGTTCAGCATGATGGATCCGGCAAACCCGGTGACGGTCGCCTACTACGATACCTACCTCGGGCCGCCCAACCCCGGCGGAGGTACGTTCGGGATGTTCAACGGGGCGTGGGGCGTTGACGTGCGCAACGAGGACGGCCTCATCGTCATCAGCGACATGACCACCGGCTTCTGGGCCTTTCGCATGGACGGCTTCAACGGCTGGAACGGCGCCGACTGGGGCATGCCCGATACGTCGAGCGCGCAGGTGTGGACACGGTAGCGGGTCACGAGACGAGTCGAGGCGGCGCCGGAGCCGCGACCCGCTTCCTCCCTCGCCGTGGGCGATGGGCAGCGCTGGTGATCGGTCTGGCGAGCTTGAGGAGGCGCAGCAGGAGATCGATGCGGCGCATTCTTCGGATCCGGACGACCCGGTCGTTCACATCGCGCAGGCGCTCTATGAGCTCCTGTTGGCGAATGCGGAGGCTGCCAGCGGCACCCCCGACCGGGCCCGAGCCGCCCTCGACCGG
>DASCOT010000084.1:0-5300 GCA_036012155.1 Acidobacteriota bacterium | reverse complement strand
GCTCGGGAGCCAGAACCATGAACGTAGCACCCCAAAGCGTGTCCGGTCGCGTGGTGAACACCTCGATCGCGTCGTCCTGCTCGGTTCTGAACGTGATGCGTGCACCGACGCTGCGTCCGATCCAGTTGGTCTGGGCCTTGACAACCGCCTCAGGCCAGTCCAGTTGGCCGAAGTCGAGCAACTCGTCAGCGTAGCTGAGAATACGCAGGAACCACTGCGACATGAGCTTTTGGACAACGGGCTGACCGGTGCGCTCGTCCGTGCCGTCGATCACTTGCTCATTGGCAAGCACGGTTTGCAGGCTCTCCGACCAGTTGACGAGCGCCTCGGCACGGTAAGCGAGCCCGTTGTCGTAGAACTTCTTGAAGAACCATTCCGTCCAACGATAGAACTCGGGCGTGCAGCTGACCGCCTCACGCTCCCAGTCGAACATCGAGCCCATGCTGTAGAGCTGACGCCGCATGTTCTCGATATTCGTGTAGGTCCACTTCCACGGGTGTATACCCCGCTGGATCGCGGCATTCTCCGCGGGTAGCCCGAAGGCATCAAAACCCATCGGGAACATGACGTTGTAGCCGCGCATGCGCATGTATCGAGCCCGCGCGTCGGAAGGCACCATGGCGTACCAGTGGCCTATGTGGAGGTCGCCGCTGGGGTACGGCAGCATCGTGAGGGCGTAGTGTTTGGGCTTCTGCCAATCGACCTTGGCCCGGTAGAGCCCGTCGGCGTCCCAGCGGGCGCGCCACTTGGCCTCGATCTCCTGGTGCGGATAACCGCTCATCCGCCGGTTGCCTCGTAGACGTCTTCTGGGGTCTCGTCACCCTCGTCGTCCCTCGGCTGCTCCTGCAAGCGTCGACGAATTCCGTCGAGCACGCCGTTGACGAACGTACCTCCCTGCTCTCCGCTGTATCGTTTGGCGAGCTCGATAGCCTCGTCGATGACCACCGCCGCAGGCGTATCGGATGAATCGAGTAGCTCGTAGACTCCGAGCCGCAGGATGCCGCGGTCGACGCACCCCATGCGTTCCAGGCGCCAGTTCTCTGCCTGCTGCTCGATCAGTGGGTCGATACGGGGTACAGCGTCCACAGTGCCCCGCACCAACGCCTCGGCAAAGTTGCGTATGCGCTGAGGCTCCGGCTGCGCCCTCCAGAAGCGGCTTAGCAGTTCGTCGACCTCGGCACCAGTGCTCTCCCACTGATAGAGGCACTGCAAGGCGCGCTCGCGAGCCCGATGGCGGTATCCCATGCGTCTAGTGTCCCGTATCGCTGCCAAAGAGGACGGCCATCTCGATTGCCGCAACGGCGGCATCGCCCCCCTTGTTACCGTGCTCGCCACCGGCGCGCGCCTCTGCTTGTTGGGTTGTCTCGCAGGTCAGGACGCCGAAGGTCACCGGCAAACCGCTCTGTCTTGCCACATCCTGTACACCGGTTGCCGTGGCATGGGCCAGTACGTCGTAGTGGGTTGTCTCGCCGCGGATCAGGACGCCCAGACAAACGATGGCGTCGAAGCGGCCTTTGGAGGCCAGATGGGCAGCCGCCATCGGTAGCTCGAAGGCGCCCGGTACCCACGCCGTGGTGATGTCGGCCTGGGCGGCCCCGTAATCCATCAACGCGGTCACCGCTCCCTCCCGGAGGCGGTCGGTGAGCGTCTCGTTGAATCGGCTCACTACCACCGCGAAACGCAGACCGCTAGCGGCGTCGCGGCGCAGTGGACTCGAGGGTCGGGCGTGGCTCATAGCTCACCTTTGGTAGCGGTCGACAAGCTCGTTGTGCTCGACAAGCGTTCGAGAGAAAGCATGGGTCCCGTCATTGCGCGACACGAAGTACAGAAAATCGACATCGGCCGGGTAAAGCGCTGCGTCGATGCTGGCCTGCCGAGGATTGCCGATCGGACCGATCGGCAACCCCGGATAGACGTACGTATTGTATGGAGAATCGCGACGCAGGTCCGACTGATAGATGGTCCGGCCCTCGCGCCCCGCGAGGTGGCGGGCATAGATCACCGTCGGGTCGGTCTGCAGCAACATGCCGCGTGCCAACCGATTATGGAACACGGCCGAGACCGTGGGGCGTTCGTTCGGCGCTCGGGTCTCGGCCTCTATCAGCGAGGCCAACGTCACGACCTCGCGTGTGCTCATCTCCAGCTCCGCCGCCCGGCGACGAGACTCGGGGGTCCAAATCACATCGAACGCGCTGACCATGCGGACCACCAGGTCCTCCGCATCGTCGCCGCGTGGCGCTAGATAGGTCTCCGGGAACAGATAGCCTTCGAGCGATTCCGCCAGCGGGTCGAGGTCGCTGATCAAATCGATGCGCCCGGTCGCCGCCAGCGCCTTTTCGTATGTATCGAAGCCTGCAGCGGCGATCGCCTGTGCCACCTGCCAGCGCGTCGATCCCTCGGTGATGGTTACCGGATACAGGCGTACTCGTCCCGAGGTAACGACAGCGGCAACCTCCACGACAGAGCTAGGGCCACTGAAACGGTACTCTCCCGCCTGAACGTCGCCGCTGCTCTCCGTCCACCAAAGCCAGCCTGTGAGCAGTGACGCGGATTCTACGACGCCGGATCTCTCCAGCAGTTCTGCGATCTGCTGAGCCGCCAACCCAGGCCGGACGATCACGTCGACGTGGTCGCCCTCGTAACCCTGGAAAGGCGCTTGTACCTGCCGCTGTAGAGACACAGCCGCAACTGCAGCTACCGTGACGGTCAGGAGAGCCGCCGCTGCCGCCAGCAGCGGGAGCCGCGTCACGGCACAGGAGCTTCTGAGGAGTCGAGGGAGTCCAAGTAGCTTTGCAGAATAAGGGCCGCCGCTACTCGATCTACGAGCTGCTTTCGACGCTTGCGACTCACGCCGGATTCAATCAACCGGCGAGTAGCCTCGACCGTTGAAAGTCGCTCGTCCCAGAGAATGACCGGCAGGTGAAGCAAGTTGTGAAGCTCCGTGGCGGCCGTCTCGATGGCGACCGCCTCCGGCCCATGGGCCCCACTGAGTCGCTTCGGCAGCCCGATCACCAGGCGCTGAGCCCCATTGTCGCGCACGATTGGTTGCAGGCGCTTCGCAAATTCGGCGGTTGGCTCGCCGCCAGGCAGGGTATCGAGTGGCCGCGCCAACATGCCGGTAGGGTCGGACACCGCCACACCGATACGGCGCGCACCCATGTCCAAACATAGGTACACCATCGCGTCAGGGTACCATCGCGTTGCCTTGACATTTGGTCGCGCTTGGCGAACCGTCAGTCCCGTCGTCTCGCCAAACGGCCTCCTCCGAGCCATGTATCTGACCAAGCGGCAGAAGCAGATTCTCGACTACATCAGCGGCTACCTGAAGGCCGAGGGGTACGCCCCGACCCTGGAGGAGATCGGCGATCACTTTGGCCTCTCGTCGCCGGCTACGGTCTACAAACACGTTCAGCAACTGGTGCACAAGGGCTACGTGAGGAAAGCGAAGCACCAGGGCCGCGGGATCCAACTCGTTGACACCAAACCGCCCCGCGGAGTCGAGGTGCCCTTGCTGGGCCAGATTGCCGGCGGCCAGCCGCTCGAGCCGATTCGGCCCGCCGAGAGCGTCACTTTGCCGGCATCCTTCGCTGCCGCCGGCCCGCTGTACGCGCTCCGTGTGAAGGGCAAGTCTCTGGCCGATGAGCTTCTTCTGGACGGCGATCTTCTGGTGATCGAGGACCGCAGCGTCGCGGCCGACGGAGACACCGTTGTGCTGGTGCTCGGCGATCAGGTCGCCGCCGTCGGACGGTTCTTCCGAGAGTCGGGCCACGTTCGGCTCGAAGGGAGCCACGGCTCTAGCGAGCCGCTGTATGTTCCCGAGTCGCGCGTGCGTGTCCGGGGGGTGATCGTGGGGCTGTTACGACACTATCGGGCCTCGTCCGCGGCGCAACGCCCCAGATACGCTGCCGCCGCCAGATAACCCTGTCGGTGCCCCACGTCGTAGTGCTGGCCATCGATCAGGTGGGCGGCAAGGCCGGCGTGGCGGATCAGATTCTGAAAGGCGGGCACATCGTCCCATTCGCCGCGCGCCGGCGGACCAGTTGCCAGGAGCGCCTCGTATAGGCGCTCGTCGGCGACATAGCGGGCGCACCCGCGAAGAACGAGTTTCTCACCTTCGGCGACGAACGCCCCCGGCAGCTTGTCCTGGAGACCGAGCACACGATAGCAATTGCCCTCGACGGGCTGCAGATCGACGGCGCCAACGTTGCCGAAGAGGGCGCGCTCCGCGGCGACGATCTCGGTCAGGCCCAGACTGCATAGACCGGTGCGGTCATAGGCTCGCGCGACCTGCTCTATCGCCGGTGTCGGCGAGTCGAACCAATTGTCCGGGAGCAAGACGGCGAACACGTCTTTTCCGGTTACCGGGCGACAGCGCACGAAGGCGTCGCCGACACCGAGTGGCTCAGGCTGCTCGATGTAACGGACCTCGCAGTCGCGCAAACCGCGGCCCAGCTCTGCCAGGTCCGTCTCGTCACCGCGCCGAGCGGCCTCGATGGCTGCGTCCAGATAGTCGCGCACGAGCTGTTGATCAACGCCAACCACCAGGATGATGCCGGGAATCCCGGCTCGAATCGCCTCATCGAGCGCCCAGTGCAACATCGGCCAGGTGCCGACCGGTAGCAGGGCCTTTGGAACAACGGCGGCGGCTGGCTGCATGCGTCTGCCATGCCCGGCTACCGGGATGACCGCCCAGCGAATCATGGCCTCGACCAATAGGTCGGACACTTCATCGCGTACCGCTGGCCGGCACGTGCCACAGGCACTGGCATTCAGACCGCATGCCGAACGCGCAGTCCGCCACGGGCGATGCGCACTGGCAGGACGCGCGCGTCCACCGATTCGATCGCCGCGGTGACCTGGGGCCGGTCGTCTGGATCGCGCAACAGGAACAACATGCACCCGCCGGATGCTGCACCGCACCCTTTGGCGGCAGCCGCTCCCGCCGCCAAGCCGGCTCGCTCGAGACGGCACAGATCGGGCGGGGCGAGCTTTGTGTCAATGCTCTGACGGGCCTGCCAGTCGGCGCTCATGGCGCGCCCGAGGCCGCGCCAATCGTCTTGACGCATCGCGTTCCCGGCGTCGACTGCGGCGCGAGCGATTGCCTCGAACCCCTCGCACGCCTTCGGGTCTGCCTCGATGCGGCGTCGATACAGTCTCCAGTTCGAGGGTGCCGAGGCGTGCGGCTTGCCGCTGTAGGCCAATACGAGCCGCCGCTCGAGCCCGTCGAGATCTACCTGGAGCCTTTCCACGCGCGGTCTGCCAGGCCGATAGTGGAGCTGCAGAGCCCCACCGTAGATGGC
>DASCOT010000083.1:0-13130 GCA_036012155.1 Acidobacteriota bacterium | reverse complement strand
GATGCCCGAGCCGATGATCGTGCCGATTCGATCTGCTTCGTAGGCACCCGCGACACTAGCCATTGCCCAGGCGTCGGCGGTCGCCGCCAACGCGTAGACAATGTGCAGGTCCATCTTCTTGAGATCTTTCTTCGAAACGAAGTCCGTAGCGTTGAGGTCGCTTACCTCGCCGGCGATCGCGACCGCGTAGTCGCTGGCGTCGAATTTCGTTATCGGCCCAACGCCGCTGCGACCCTCGAGCAGGCTACTCCAGGTCACATCGGTAGTCAGGCCGACCGGCGTGATCAGTCCGACGCCCGTAACCACGACGCGGCGCTCCATGGAATTCCCCAACCCCGCTAGTCCTCCCTACTATCCGAGCTTGCTCGTTATATACGTTACGGCGTCCTCGACCTTGGCGATCTTCTCGGCGTCCTCATCCGGGATCTCGAGGTCGAATTCCTCTTCCAGAGCCATCACGAGCTCGACGGTATCCAAGGAATCGGCGCCGAGATCCTCGATGAACGAGGCCCCGGTCGTAACCTCCTCGGCATCCACACCGAGCTGCTCGACAATGATCCCCTTGACCTTTGCTTGGACGTCCATGCGTTCCTCCAGCACAACAGTTACAAGTACTTCGGCGGCCCGTGCCCACGCACGCGCCGATGATTCAGAATCCAGGAATCACATATACATGCCGCCGTCGACGCTTATTACCTGACCGGTAATGTAGCTGGCGTCATCGGACAGCAGAAAGCCGACGGCTCCCGCAATATCGTCGCCGGTACCGAGCCGGCTGAGCGGAATCTGTTCCTTTAGCTGCCGCTTGGCCTCCTCGGGCAGGTCCTGCGTCATGTCCGTCTCGACATAGCCCGGAGCCACAGCGTTCACCGTGATGCCGCGCGACGCCACTTCGCGTGCGAGCGCCTTCGTGAAGCCATGCACTCCGGCTTTTGCCGCGGCGTAATTGGTTTGGCCCGGATTTCCGAGCAGCCCGACGACCGAGCTGATGGAGACAATCCTGCCCCAACGTCGGCGGAGCATCGATCTTAGCACGGCTCGCGAGCACAAAAAGACGCCGGTCAGGTCGGTCCGCAGCACGTCGTTCCAGGCATCGTCCTTGAGTCGCATGAGCAGAGCGTCGCGCGTGATTCCGGCGTTGTTGACCAGGTTGTCGATTCGTCCGAAACGCTCCTGGACTGCGCTGACGGCGGCCTTGACGGACTCGGCCGACCCGACATCCATCTCCAGCGGAAGCACCTCGACACCGTGTCCCCGAGCTTCTTCCGCCACGGGCTCACACGCAGCAACGGTGCGCGCCCCGACAGCAAGATGGCTACCCTGTCGCGCAAGGTGCAGGGCGATAGCTTTACCGATGCCGCGCGAACCGCCGGTGACGATGCTGACCCTGTCCTCGAAGATGGTCGACAATCCTGCTCTCCGTCGAAGAGTTGCAGCTGTTCAGTCCGCTGTCGCGTGCAGCGCTCTAGCTCGCCGCTGCCGCTAGCAGGGCGGCCACATCGGCGGGGCCCTGCACGGAACGTATCGTGGGCTTCTCCAGAGTTCGTTTGGCGAGGCCGGCAAGTACTTTACCTGGCCCGACCTCCACGTATTGCGCGGCGCCTGCATCCGCCAACCAGCGCAGGTTGTCTGTCCATCGGACCGCTGCCGTAACCTGTCGTATGAGGGCGTCGCGCACCTCCTCGACCGATGAGAGCGGCGTGGAGCTGACGTTGCACACGACTGGGACGCGTGGCGGCACAAGGCGGATGGATTGCAGGTCGGCCGCAAGCCGCTGCTGGGCGGGCAGCATCAACGAGCAATGGAATGGTGCCGATACCTCCAGCATCACGGCGCGGCGAGCGCCTCGGGCCCTGGCTACCTCGGTAGCCCGCTCCACGGCCGCCTTGGCACCGGCGATCACCACCTGGCCAGGCGAGTTGAAGTTTGCTGGCTCGACCGGTGCCGCTACTGACGACGCCTCCTCGCAGACGGCGACAACGACGTCATCCGGAAGCCCCAGCACGGCGGCCATAGCTCCCTCACCCTCGGCTACAGCCTCCTGCATATACTGGCCCCGCGACCGCACCAGGCGCACCGCGTCGGCAAGCTCGAGACTGTCAGCGGCGACCAGGGCACTGTACTCGCCTAGCGAGTGCCCGGCCATCCACATAGCGTCGACGCCACGGGCAACAAGGGCGCGCTGCAACGCTACGCTCACGGTCAGGATTGCTGGCTGCGTGTTCTCGGTGCGCCGTAGCTCGTCTTCATTGCCCGTGAAACACAGCTTCGAAAGACTGAATCCCAGCGCCTCGTCGGATTCGGCGAAGACCGCCGCAGCTTCGGGGAACGCGTCGTGGGCTTCTTTGCCCATGCCGACGAACTGCGCCCCCTGTCCCGGAAAGAGGAAAGCCAGTGCGGCGGGGCCGTTCATGTGGTCGCGGCTCGGTCGGCGGCACCCGTGATCTGCGTTTCCATACCGGCCAACTCCGCCTCAATCCGTTGATCGACGCTATGGTGGCCATACTCGACCGCCACGCGCACGCCGTTGCGGATCGCCCGTGGGTTCGAGCGCCCGTGGCATATGACCCCGAGCCCCCTCAGGCCCAGCAGGGGCGCCCCACCGAACTCCGCGTAGTCGACTCTGCTCCGTAGCCGGTGAAACGCACCGCGTCCCAGAAGACCGGCCAGGCGGCCACTCCATGTGCGAGTGAACTCGGAGCGCATGAGGAAACGCAGTGTTTCGACCGCGGCCTCGGTGGTCTTCAACAAGATGTTACCGGTGAAGCCGTCGCACACCACAACGTCGGCGCCACCACGATAGAGATCGCTTGCCTCGACGTTGCCGATGAAGTTCAGCGGCGAGTCCTGCAATGTGGCGTGCGCGTTGCGCACCAGCTCGTTGCCCTTTCCAGCCTCCTCGCCGATCGACAACAAGCCCACGCGCGGGCGATCGACATCGAGAATCTCACTAGCGAAATGGGCGCCCATCACAGCGAACTGCACCAGTTGTCGGCTCTTCGGTTCCACGTTGGCACCAACGTCGAGGACGACCGCGTGCCCTGTTTGCGTTGGCAGAACCACCGCCAATGCGGGTCGATCGACACCGTCCAGCGTACCGACGATCACCTTTGCGATGGCCATGACGGCGCCGGTATTGCCGGCCGAGACGAGGCCCTGAACTTCGCCCCGGCGCAGCAGCCGGGCTGCCTCGTGAATAGACGAGTGCCGCTTGCGTCTGACAGCTACCGCGACCGACTCGTCCATACCGATGGCCTCCTCGGCATGGACGATGTCGATGCTTGCTGGTGACCCGTGCCGCTCCAATACCGGCGCGAGCACGGCCTGGTCGCCTACGAGGGCGATCTTTACATCGAGATCGCGAGCAGCCAGCACGGCACCATTCACCGGGTGTTCCGGTGCATGATCCCCGCCCATCGCATCGACGGCGATCCTCATGCGACCTCCGCGGGCAGTGCGTCGGTATCAGGGCCGGAAGCGCGACACCGGGGCTCAGGCGTCGTCGCCAGACGAAACCACCTGGCGGCCCCGATACGTGCCGCAATGCGCGCACGCCCGGTGCGGCTGCTTGGCTCGCCCGCACTCAGGGCAAAGGGACTGGGCCGGACGTCGCAGAGCGTCGTGCGTGCGTCGCTTGTCACGACGCGTTCGCGAATGTCGTCGTTTGGGTAGTGCCACGGGTTTGCCTCAGGTTGGCGTGATAACGTGCGCTGGCGCGTAGTCACGGAACAGATTACTGACGATCCCGCAACGCAGCCAACGGCGAAAGCCGCGCGTCCACTGCAGGTTGGCAATCACAGGCCTGTCGGCCACGGTTCGCACCGCACTGCGGACAGAGCCCTTGGCAGTCGTCGCTACAAAGTGGCTTCATCGGGAGGCCGAGTAGTACCTGCTCGGCCATGACCGACCGCAGGTCCAAGCTGCCATCAGAGTGATAATCGACGTCGAGTCGCTGGGCGTCAAGCTCAGTATCACCTGATCCGGGCGCCTTGTCGGCCGCATGGAAGACCAACTGGAGGTCACGATCCACGGTTACGGGAGTTGTTTCCAAGCATCGAGAGCACGCCACATGCACCGTCGAATGAAGCCAGCCGGTAACCCGGACGGAATCTCCGTCAAGCTCTACGGTGGCAGCGAAGGCGATCGGGGCGCTGCGGTTGGCTTCGCTCCCCGGATGGGTCTCAGAAGGCACCGCCATCGTGCCGGAGAAGCGGCACGGTCCGTCTTTCAAGGTGGCGATATCAACCCGCATGTCTAGGCTACGGCAGTCACCTTGTCGAGCATTCCCACGATACTGTCGCGCGATCCAGTCCCAACCATCTGGTCCTGGACCTCCCCCCCGTGGAACAAGAGGAGCGTAGGAATGCCGCGAACGTTGTAGCGCGTGGCGACATCACCATGATCATCGACGTTGAGCTTGGCGACCTTGACCTTCCCGGCGTAGGAGTCAGCTAGCTCCTCGACAACCGGGGCGATCATCCGACAGGGGGCGCACCAGACAGCCCAGAAATCGACCAGCACCGGGACGTCACTTTGCAGTACTTCATTGTCGAAGTTTTCCGTGGTCAACTCGATGATGCTATCGCTCACGTTCGCCTCTTCCCCTGTTCCGTTGTGCCCGATACAACATCAATATCCGGTGCATGAGGCCCACCGAACGCTGTCGTCTACCCACCCCGCGAACCTCCGTGAAGGCATCGCGGCCATACGGCCCCTCTTGATTGAGGCACCGAGTATCCCACAGACCTCCGAGGCCGACTACACGTTGACCCGTGGCGTCGTGTGTGGGCGCGCGTCGGCCAGTAGTGTGCGTGCCACGACAAGGCGTTGGATCTCGGACGTGCCCTCGTAGATGGTGGTGACCCGGGCGTCTCGATAGAACCGTTCGACCGGATAATCGGCCACGTAGCCGTATCCACCGTGCATTTGCATGGCCTGGTAGGCGGTCCGGTTCGCTGCTTCACTGGCATAGAGCTTGGCTATCGACGCCGCCTTCGTATTGCGCACTCCATGATCACGTAAGGCTGCCGCGCGAAGGTACAGTAGGCGGCCGGCGCGGGTCTCGGCAGCCATACGGGCCAATTGATGGCGCAGTCCCTCGAAGTGCGCTAGCGGACGGCCGAACGCCTCTCGCTCCAACAAGTAGTCGCGGGCTGCATCGAACGCCGCTTGGGCGATGCCGACTGCTTGAGCGGCGATACCGGCACGGCCACCGTCGAGGCTGTCGAGCGCGATCGCAAGGCCGTCCCCTTCTCCTCCAAGGCGCTGCAATGATGAGAGAACCACATCCTGAAAGCTGACCTGATTGGTGCGTGACGATCGCAGGCCGAGCTTGTCTTCCTCGCCGAGCACCTGCACTCCCGGCTGCTCGCGGGGCACGATGAACGCCGAGATCCGACCTCGATCGGATTGCGGATCGGTGACGGCGAACACCAACATGGCCCCGCAAACCGCTCCACTGGTAATCCAGGCTTTCGACCCGTTCAGCACGTACTGATCGCCTTGACGCTCGGCGTGTGTCTTGATTGCGCCGGCATCGGATCCGGCCTCGGGCTCGGAGAGGCAGAAGGCGCCGAGCCACTCGCCCTGTGCACAGGGCCGAAGCCAGCGTTCGCGCTGCTCATCGCTGCCGAACTTGTTGACCGGGGCGCAGTACACGGAGTTGGTCACGCTGATTGCGACACAGGTCGATGCGTCGCCGCGTGCCAACTCCTCCAGTGCCAGGCAGTAGGCGGTGCCGTCGAGCCCGGCCCCGCCCCAGCGCTCGGGCACGATCATGCCGAACAGACCAAGCTCACCAAGCTTCGCGAAGGCGTCTGCAGGAAAGCGCTTCTGCCGATCCCATTCGCTCGCTACCGGAATGATCTCGGCATCGACGAACTCGCGCACCGTATGTCGGATCATCTGTTGATCGGGCGTTAGCAACCAGTCCAATTGTCCTTTGGTCCTATCGAGGGAGATGCCTACGGTCGTACCGGGACACCTTCTCAGCGTGAGAGATCGGGCAACAGCGCCTCGGCGATGATTCCGAGCTGGTCTTCGTTGGTGCCGCCCAGTACCTCCATGAGCTTCGCATCTCGGTACAACCGCTCGAGTACAGAGGGGCTCAGGGCCCCCTTCTCGCCGGCGATCTGCATGGCCCGGCGACTGGCCTCGACAGCCGCCTCTGACGCCAGCAAGCGGCACGTGGCTGCGGCCTCGCGCACATTACCCGCACCGAGCTCCAGCGCTGCATGCCAAACGGTTAGCCGGGCCGCCTCCGATTCGGTGGCGATGTCAGCAAGCATCCACTGAATCGCCTGCGGTTGCTCCGAGGGGGCGGAGCCGGCGGCGTCCGAGGACACATGATCCAGCGCCGCGTCCAGCGCACCGGCCGCGATGCCGACGGCCTGGGCTGCATGAGCAATCCGGGTAGCGTCCAAGGCGGTCGAGGCAAGGGCGCCATCCCCTATACGCGCCGCCGGCGGCAGCTCGACCCCGGTACATCCCACGGATGCCGTACCGCTGCCGACAAGGCCCATGAGCGACTGCGGCGGCCCGACCGTGAGCCCCTCGGTTTGCTTGCCAACGATGAAGATACCGGCGGCGTCTCCTTCCTCGCAGGCGATCACGAAGACCGTCGCGTAGGCAGCGCCTGGTACCAGATCGACCGTGCCTAGCAACCGCGTGGCGCCATCGTCGAGCCCTTCTGCCGAGAGTTCGCTCCGGCCGCAGACAACCGCATAGGTCGGATCCTCCTCATCGGAGGTCGACTGAGCGTCGGGCTTGCCGGTTAGGAACATCCCAACGCCATGCGCCGCAGCAATGGCTGCCGCCGCGGCGCTGCGCCGCGCCACCTGCTCCAGGCGCAGGACCAGATGCATCGGCGTTGCAGAAGTACCGTCGACCTCGGCGAAGATCTCGGCGTGGAGCCGTGTAACGAGCTTCTCCGGACAGCGACCCGAGCTATCGATATCCGCTGCTCGCGGTGCCACGTGTTCGGAAGCCATGGCGCGCGCCTGATCGCGCACCCGTTGTTCGACGCCACTCAGCAGTGGGTTCACTCGAAGCCCCCCCATGGGCCACGCAACGGCGGTGCCGGTCCGGATTGCTCAGGTACGCGGGCGGGCTAGCGATCGACGAGCTCGCGTAGCTCATTGCCTGGCTTGAAGAACGGCACCACCTTCGAGGGCACGTCAACGCGCTCACCGGTTCTCGGGTTGCGGCCGATTCGGGCACGGCGACGGCGTAACTTGAACGTCCCGAATCCCCGCAGCTCTACCTTCTCGCCCCGCGTCAGCGACTCCACGATGCTGTTGAAGAAAGTGCTCACGACAATTTCCGAGCTCTTCTTGCTGAGCTCGGAAACCACCGCTACCTCTTCGATCAGATCCGCTTTGGTCATCGTCTAATGGCGGCCGGCGGGCTCTTGGCGGCGCCGCTACGCCTCCTCGTCGTCCGACGCATCAGGCGCGGCGTCCTCGTCCTCGTCCGACTCTGAATCGGTCGCCGACCTGGACCCGAATATGTTGCCGACCATATCGCCGAGCGTCATTGTGCCGTCCTTCTGATAACGACTGGCGGGCTCTGACGCTACGGCAGGCTCGTAGGCTTCCTGCACTGCCTCGCCGCCTTCACGTAGCGACAGCGCGATCTTCCGAGCCTCGGTTTCGATCTTGAGAATGCGCACATCGACGCTATCACCGACCTTCAGCTCATCGGCGGGGTCCTTCACGTGGCGATCGGCAATCTCGGAAACGTGCAGGAGCCCTTCGAGGCCCTCCTGCAGCTCCACGAAGGCGCCGAAGTTCGTCAGCTTGGTTACCTGCCCGTTGATTTGGTCGCCCACCTGGTGTTCCTCGATGAACTGATCCCAGACGTTCGGGCGCAGCTGCTTCAGACCGAGCGATAGACGCTGCCGCTCGACATCGACGTTCAGCACCGCGACCTCGACCTCCTGCCCCTTTTGAAGAACCTCCGAGGGGTGTTCGACGCGCTTCGTCCATGACATGTCGGAGATGTGGATCAGGCCGTCGATCCCGTCCTCGATTTCGACGAAGGCGCCGAAGTCGGTCAGGTTCCGGACGCGACCGGTGATCACCTGACCCTCGTGGTACTTGTCGGCGATGACACGCCAGGGGTTGGGCTCGGTCTGCTTCATGCCCAACGAAATCCGACGATTGTCCTCGTCGACGTCAAGGATGACGATGTCCACGGGGTCAGCGATCTGCACCAGCTTGGACGGGTGCTTGATGCGCTTCTTCCACGTCATCTCGGAGATATGCACGAGGCCCTCGACACCCTCCTCGAGCTCCACGAAGGCGCCGTAATCGGTGAGGCTGACGACCTTGCCCGGAAGCCGCGACCCGACGGGATACTTCTCGGTAACGCCGATCCAGGGGTCCTGTGTGAGCTGCTTGCATCCCAGAGAGACACGCTCGCGCTCGGGATCGAAGCTGAGAATCACGACTTCGATCTCGTCGCCGATCTTGAACATCTCGCTGGGATGCGAGATCCGCCCCCACGACATGTCGGTAATGTGTAGCAGGCCGTCGATCCCGCCAAGATCGGTGAAGCAACCGTAGTCGGTGATGTTCTTGACCACACCGCCGAGGATGTTCCCGGCGATGAGCTTCCCCAGCGTCCCCTGCTTTTCTTCGGCTCGGGCTTCTTCGAGCACGGCCTTGCGTGATACGACGACGTTGGCTCGGCGTTTGTTCACCTTGATGACGCGGCACTCGATCTCCTCGCCACGCATCGCCTCGAGATTGCGTACCGGGCGCAGGTCGACCTGGGAGCCTGGCAGGAACGCGCGCACGCCGATGTCGACGGACAGACCGCCCTTCACCCGGTCCGTGACGACGCCCTTGATCGTGGCCTCATCGCGGTAGGCCTCCTCGATCTTGCCCCATACCTTCATCTTCTCCGCTTTGTCTTTGGAGACGATGATGTTGCCGTTCTGATCCTCACGGCGGACGAGCAATACCTCGACCAGGTCACCGGCGGATACCAGTACCTCGCCGAGTGGGTCGCGGAACTCGTTGATGTCTACGAGGCCCTCCGACTTGTAGCCGATATCTACGAGGACGTCGTTCTCGCGTACTTCGAGTACATTGCCGTTGACGACTTCGCCCTCGGTGAGATCCTGCAGGCTACACTCGTAGAGCTGCATCATGACCTCGGGGTCGATCTGGCCGCCCTCCATTGCGTCGAGTTGGGCGAGCAGATCGTCCGAGGGATGCGAGTTTGGTTCTTCTTCGGTCTGGACCGACATGGGGTTGGGTATCCTCCTGAACGCGGAATTTGCCCGCTGGGCGCACGTGTGCCGCACGCGGGCAGGCCCTAATCGTAGGGGGGGCTCAGGTAGCTGTCAACGCGCCGCGCGGACCACGCTCAGGACCCGCTCCAAGCTCGTCTTCTCATCTTCACCACCGGTATCGATGACCGTCGCGTCGGGAGGAATTCGCAACGGCGACGTAGGTCGCCGTTGGTCGCGCCGATCGCGCGCCCGGACGTCCTCCGCTACCTCCGCTGCGCTTGCCCCCACGAGCTGTAGCGCACGCCGCTGCAACCGCTCCGCCTCCGGTGCCGTGATGAACAGCTTGGCGTCGGCGTCGGGAAGTACCGCACTTCCGATATCGCGTCCTTCGAGAACCGCTCCTCCCTCCGCCTCGGCCCGCTGGCGCTGCAGCAACCAGGCGCGCACGGCGGGAATCTGCGCCACCTCCGAAGCGCGGCGGCCGACCGCCGGCGTGCGGAGCTCGTCGGTCACGTCGAACCCCTCGATTCGAACCCGAAAATTCTCGGGATCCGCGATCACCTGCATGTCCAACTTCTCTAGCAGGGCGACGACTTCGTCGGCATCGACCGCCTGGGCCTGCATTGCCTTCCAGGCGACCGCACGGTACATCGCTCCGGTGTCGAGGTAGCGCAGGCCTAAGGCACGGGCGAGCGCGCGGGCTAAGGTCGACTTACCGGCACCACTCGGCCCATCGATGGCAATTCGTAGAGGAGAATCGCTCATCGCACCGCACGCCCGGACTGCCGCAGGGCCAGCCGCTTCAAAACCGTCTCCTCACGCTTGCTTAGCCGGCGGTACGCCTCGGGCCGCAGATCGCCGAGTCGGACGGGGCCGATGCGCGTACGGACCAGTCTTTCCACGCCGTGGCCGATGTCGCCGAAGATCCGTCGAATCTGGTTCTTCTTCCCTTCGTGGAGTGTCACGCGGAACACCGACCGAGACGGTCCATCCCCCGGCAGGGGTTCCACCGTGCAAGGTAACAGACGGCGGCCATCCAGTTCCGTTCCGACGCGTAGCCGGTCGAGGTCGGCTGTGGTGGGAACGCCGCGAACGTGTACCCGATACACCTTGTCGACGGCTCCACCCGGACGGGTCATCGCCTGCATGAGATCGCCGTCGTTGGTCAGCAAAACGAGCCCCTCGCTGTCGCGGTCGAGTCGGCCTGCCGGGTAGACCCGCTGCTTGATCTCGCTGCCCAATAGATCGACCACGACACGATCTGCGTGCGGATCGCGCACGGAACTAACCACTCCCCGCGGCTTGTTCAGTGCCAGGTATAGGCGCCCTGGACGTGGCAGGGGGCGCCCATCGACGCGTACATCATCGATGTCGACGTCGGCTCTGGCGCCGAGCTCCGTTACCACCGCCCCGTTTACCGTCACTCGGCCTGCGACTACCAGGGCCTCGGCCTTGCGCCGTGATGTCAGTCCGGCGTCAGCGATCAGCTTCTGGAGCCGCGCCGATGGCATCGCAGATGCCCTCAGGCTTCGAGCAATTCTTGGAACTCGTCCTCCGACGGCAGCTCCTTGAGGTCACGGAGGCCAAAGAGCTCCAGGAACCGATCGGTGGTGCCATAGGTGAACGGACGCCCAACTGCTCGGCGTCGTCCAGTGATTCGCACCAGGCGAAGATCACGCAGCCGTCTCAGGGTAGCCACGGGATCCTTGCCACGAATGGCGTGGATCTCGGCGATCGTCGTTGGTTGGCGATACGCGACTACGGCGAGCGTCTCGAGCACGGGGATCGACAACTGGGTGGGCCGTTCGACGTGACGTAGTATCCGGATGGCGTCGTCGAACCGTGCTCGCGTACCGAGACGATAACCACGAGCGATCTCCACGATCTGCAGTGCCGAGCCGCTAGCGCGATAGCGCTCCTCGAGCTCCAAACACGCCGAGCGAACCCTTTCCAGGTCGAGATCGGTGCCCGCGATGCCGTGTCCGGCCGCCGACACGACCTCTAGAAGCCTTTCGGGCGATACGGGCTCGTCGGCACCATAGAGCACGGCTTCGATGGTGCCGATGAGCTCCTCGCTCAGCTGGGACGCGGTCATGAGGCGGCTCCGTCCGTGCCAGGATCGCCGTCAGCGTCCGTGGGGAAGACCAAGATTGCGCCCAGCGGTCCGTCCTGGAAAGCGCGCACGGCAGCGGCGCGGATCAGATCCAATAAGGCCAAGAAGGTGGCTATCAGCTTGCCGCGCGGCGCCCCAGGCTCGAAGAGCTCCTGGAAAGGAACGGGTACGCCCGCGGCGAGCTTGGCGCGAATCTCGTTGGAGCATTCGGACACCGAGAACTCCTCGCGCGGTACTTCGAAGGCGGCAGGCTCCTGGAGCCCCGCCAGCACATTACGGAACGCGGTGACCAGCGTGAACAGGTCGGCCTCGACGATCTCACTGTCGGTGGCCTCGATTCCGGCGGGGCTTGCTTCGCCGCGAAACCAGACTGCTGCCGTCTGGTTCTCGCGGTGGCGCAAGCGCTGCGCTGCGAGGCGGACGACCTGGTGTTCAACGAGTTGCTGGAGGAGTGCCGTCTCCTCCTGTGCCGCGAGCTCGGGATCCTCGGGTGCCACCGGACGGGGCAGGAGGGCGCGTGCCTTGAAGCGCATCAACGTGGCTGCGACCTCCAGAAACTCGGCGGCCGGCTCCAGGTCGAGCTCGGTCATGAGTTCGAGCGTCTCGACATATTCCCCGGTGATCTGTGCCAGCGGTACTTGATCGATCGGCATCTCATGGCGGCGCACCAGGTGCAGCAGGAGGTCGAGCGGCCCGTCGAAGGATTCCGTATGCACCAAGAAGGGGTTCGACGAGTCGTTGCCCACGATCGAATCGTCGCGCCTATCCGAGGCCCGCAAGGGTCTGCCCGAAACGGATCACCGGCATGATGAGTACCCGCAAGGCGCCCAGCCAGATCAGCGCGATCAGGATGAAGAAGCCATAGGGCTGGATGGACCGATAGAACCGCTCGACCGGGCCAGACAGCGTCGCCGAGAGGATCCAGGAGCCGTCCAACGGCGGGATGGGGATCATGTTGAACGCAGCCAGCAACAAGTTGATGAGCAAGGACGCTACCAGCAGCTGTAGGACAGGCAGAAACACAGCCGCTGAGACCACGCCCAGGAGAATTTCTTGGTTGGCTCGCATCAACCGGATCAACACCACGCAGATGAATGCCAAGAGGACGTTGCTCAACGGCCCGGCAGCGGCAATCCAAGCGTGGTCTCGCTTCGGACGCGCCAGATTCGCCGTATTGACAGGCACCGGCTTCGCCGCACCGAATGGGGGCAGCCCGGCGAAGATCATCATGGCAGGGAACAGGATTGTCATGAATGGATCGATGTGAGCGATCGGGTTCATGGTCACACGGCCGAGAATTCTCGCCGTCGGGTCACCGAGCCGGTCGGCCGACCAAGCATGCGCCGCCTCGTGAAACGAGATCGCGAACAGCAGTGCGACGATCTGCGTGACGATGAGGCCTGCTCCATCCATAGGACGATGCTATCCCGCGTGTCTGACCGGTGCTAGAACATCCCGGATCGATCCGGCGAGCTTAATGCCGACGACCTCGGCCAATTCTGCCTCTGAGGCCTTGCGCACGCCCGCGAGAGAGCCGAACCGACGGAGCAGAGCGCGCTGACGCTTCGGCCCGACGCCGGGAATCTCCGACAGCTCCGAGCGGATCACCGACTTGCTGCGTAGCGACCGGTGATAGGTGATCGCAAATCGGTGAGCCTCGTCGCGGACTCGTTGCACCAGCTTGAGGGCGTCGGCATGGGGTCGGAGTAGCAGGGGTTCCGGACGTTCCGCGAGAAAGAGTTTCTCCTCGCCTTTCTCGATGGCCGCCACTGCCTGTTG
>DASCOT010000082.1:0-4607 GCA_036012155.1 Acidobacteriota bacterium | reverse complement strand
CATCGACTGGCGTACGCTGCGCGTGGAGCTACCGACCGACGACGACGACGGCGTTCATCAAGCCCTGTCGATCGGCACGATCGCTCTGCTCCCGGACGGGATTCGACTGCATCCGACCGAGGCATGCTGGGTTCGCGGGTACCGCGTGTGGCGCGACGACGACGGCCAGGGGCGGGCGGAGTTCCAGTACCGTCCGGTTCCCGCCGATAGTCAGCCGCCACCCGGTGCCACGGCGGTCGGGCCTGACGAGGAGTGGGCACCGGCGCCTAGCTAGCGCCTGTACCGGATCAGGCGTTCAGGAAGACGCCGCTGGCGTCCCGCCTCCGGCTGCACCGGAAGTTGCCGTCACTCGTGCCGCCGGTCATGGGTTATGCATCGCCCTGCGGATCCGATGACCCCTCTTGGGGAGGCTGAGCTCAGCATTGCGAAAACGACCGAACCCCTCGTTGTAGAGAGGTTTGTAACGCCGAATCTCCTCCTCGGCGGCGGCTTCTGCGGCAGCGGCACCATCGGACAAGGAGTACTCGAGCCGCGAGATCCCCGCGACAGGTGCCGCTCCACAGAGCTCGCGCACGGCTTCGCGCAAGCCCTCATCTCCCGCATGTCCGACATACATCACCCGCTGCCCGGAGGAACGCAGCCGGAAAACCGCCGGCGTTTCCGGCAGTTCATCGATAACGCCCGGAGAGAGCTCGAGCAGGCCAGAGTCTAGAGGAGATTCACTGCGAGGAAAGCTCACGGACCAGGACTCCTCAGCATGCGGAACCACAGGAAACCTACGCAGCCGGGATGGTACCGAGCCGCTGCAATAGTGTTTTACCTCGACGGCCAGGACCGGGCAAGAACGCCGGTTCCGGGTTATCGGCTGCTCTGACTGATTGCACGGGACATGGGAGAATCCAGTTGCCGCGGTTCCCTCACAGGTGCGACCATTAATACAGCATCGGACTGGAGTCTGGTGCGCCCGCCCCGAATCCAGGATGCTCCCGGTGCCGCTTTCACGCTCCTCTCACCGTAAAGTACGTTGCTTGCCCCTGCTGGTGGCAGCAGCACTGCTTCCGGCTTCCCTCGCGCTCGCCGTCCTCGAGGCCGACAACGAGCCCCGCAGTCTGGTGCGCGGTGGCGATTTTGAACGTGAAGCGGTGAGCCTGCGTCTGCCGGCCGTAAGCCCGTTCCCGCTGGTCGCGGGAGGCTGGGGGGCCCGCGCCGTACAGGCACGCCATGTTCGGTCGACCACGCGCGACGACTATCGCGGCGATAGGGCCCTGCAGATCATCAGCCCGGCAGCCACGCCCGCGTATGTAATTCAAGATGTGCCGGTGGCGAGCCGCGGCTTCGTATTCGAGATCGCGGTGCGGTTGGTGAGGGGAGAGCAATCCATCGCGTTCCTCAGCGAGTGGGACCGTATGGATCCAGGTACAGCGGCTGCCTTACGCATCGATCTGCTGGTCGACGGGCTGCATATCCACGGCAAGGAAGACGACTGGCGCGTCGATACCTCGATCACGGCAGACGCCTGGCACCATCTCTTGTTCGTATCTGATCCGCGCAGCGATCAACTCACGATCACCGTCGACGGTACTCTGCTCGCTTCGCTCCCCGCGGTACCGGCGGCCGCACCGCAAACGCTGGTCATTGGTGGCAACCCGACACGCGGCATCAGCCGAGCACGATACGACGAGGCCCGATTGTTACGGCTTGCCGAGCTCGAGCTTTCGACTCTACGGAGATCTGCTCTCAGAAACCTGCCTGAGGCGCAGCGCGGGTACGTGATGAAGCGTCTGGACGACGCCGCCTGGGCGCTGTCGTCGGGCGCCGATCGGTTCGCCGCCCCGGAATTACGCGCCGCGGCCCGTACAATGGCCCGCCTGCGATCGGACGAAGACTCCGACCTTCAAACGGTCATCACGGCGACCGAGGCACTCATCGACCTCGTCTCCGCCCGCTAGCCGATCGACTCAGTTAATCAGTTCGTCTCGCCCGCCACCCAACTCCGTTACCGCATCGAGCACGTTTTGCGCCACGGCTCGGAAGACCGTAGCCACCTCGCTGTCGGGGTGTTGCACGACGTAGGGCGTGCCCGCGTCTCCGGCAATGGCAATCTGCGGATCGAGAGGCAAGGCACCCAGGAACGGCACTCCGAGCTCCTCGGCAGTTCGTCGCCCGCCATCGGCGCTGAATACGTGCGTCCGATGCCCGCAGGACGGACACGCGAAGACAGACATGTTCTCGACCAGACCGAGCACCGGCACATCGACCTCCTGGAACATGCGGAGCCCCTTGCGTGCATCAATCAGCGCCACATCCTGCGGCGTAGTAACGATCACCGCTCCATCAAGCGGGGCCGATTGAGTCAACGTGAGTTGCGCATCGCCGGTGCCAGGGGGCAAATCGATTACCAACACCTCGGCACCCCGCCAATCGACGTCGCGGAGGAACTGCCTTACGGCTTTCATCACGATCGGTCCGCGCCAGATCACCGGGTCGTCTTCAGGCTGTAGAAAACCCAACGACATGAGCTTCATGCCGTACTTGTCAACTGGCACCATGACCCGCTTGCCGTCGAGGTCGATGATCTCGGGCTGCTCGTGGGTGCCGAGCATGGTGGGGACAGAGGGCCCGTAAATATCCGCGTCCAGCAGGCCGACATGCTGGCCGAGTTGCGCTAGCGCGGCCGACAAGTTCACTGCCACGGTCGACTTGCCCACGCCGCCCTTCCCGGAGGCCACCGCTACCACATGCTTCACTCCGCCGATCGGGCTGTGGTCGTACAACGCCGCAGGTCGGCCGGGGGCCGCAGGGCCGCCGCCGGACTCCGACGGGGCACCGGGAGTGGACCTCATCGGCGGTGCGGGCCCACCACCGGACGCTGCACTTGTCGCGTTGCCCGGCGACCCGCCTGGCTGGGCCCCTGGGGCGCCCTTTGACTCGGGGGCGGCAATCTCGAGGCTGACACTATCGACGCCATCGACGGCCATCAGCGCGTCGCGCGATGCACGGGCTATCTGCTCCTGATGCGCCGGTGATCCAATCGGTATGTTCAGCCGGACGGTAACCCCGCTGCCATCGATTCGCACCGCCTCGACAAAGCCGAACGACACGATGTCGCGTGACAGCCCCGGGAAATGCACGGTGGTCAGAGCTTCATGAATACGTTCTTCGTTGACGGCCAACTGCCAGGACTCCTCGTCCATTGGGTCGATGTGAACCCGAGTTGCACCCGACGCGCGGAGGCTCTCTCACCAAGCACGCCAAGACGCTCAGACGAAGATAGCGCGATCCCCCGGTTTCGGCACACCATCCGCCTCGCTGATTCGCGGCACGAACCGATGAATCACGACAAGAAAAGTGACCGACGACCCATTGTCCCCCCTTTCAGGAGCGTTTATTCTCCCCCGAATCTAAGCGCTGGGAAGCGTTGAAAGGCACCTTATCTTCCAGAGAGCTGGGGTGGCTCTTGGATCACGATCTTCGAGGCTTGGCGCGTTCCGCGCGGCTGGAAAACCCCGGGAGACTTGTATGATGTCCCTTGACCTGCTAGCGATGCGGTCTGCCGGCATTGTGCCCAACCCGTCCAAAGAAGCATGGACGGACCACGAGGCTTATCGACAACTCTACGTATCGATCATCACGCTTGCTATCAAGGACTATGAGTTCCTGCGACGCATCAACGGTCGCGTGAGCTTGTCGCCCTCCGAGCGCAAGAAGCTCCGCGGCCTCACCGAGGACTCGGACCCGGTGGAGTTCTTCAACTCACGCTGGTTCGAGGACATCTGCGGCATGATCGGCGTGCATCCACAGGCCATCCGCGAGCGTTTGGAGATCGAGGAAGGCATGGATCTGTTGGCCGCTTTGTCATAGCGAGACCGGTAAGCGAAAGAATTCGGCCACATTCAAACGAAAGATCGGGTACGGGGATTGACGTTATAGACATTTGTCTGGTTTAGTGTAGTGCTCGCCCACCGACAAGGAGTCCTACATGACGCCCAAGACCCCTCCCGGGCAGACACGAGAGCGTGTTTACCGCTTCGTTCGTGACCGGTTGCTGGCCGGCAACCCACCGACGATCCGCGAAGTTCAAGAGGCTTTCGGCTTCAAGGCGGTGGAGTCGGCCCGCGCCCATCTCAACGTCCTCGTCCAGATGGGGCAGCTGGTCAAGGCCGGGGGCAAGGCGCGCGGCTATCGCCTTCCCGACTCCCCGGCTCACGACGAACCTCCGGTACAGGTGCCGTTGCTGGGGCGTGTTCCCGCCGGACCGCTGAGCGAGGCGATCGAGGACATCGAGTCGTATCTGCCGGTGCGCCCGAAGTTTCGCGGTGTCGAGCTGTTCGCGCTGCGTGTCGAGGGCGACTCGATGCGTGACGCCGGCATCCTCGACGGCGACGTGGTGATCGTCCAACGTCAACCGACCGCCAACCCGGGCGACATCGTGGTGGCGATGATCGGCGACGAGGCCACCGTCAAGACCCTTTATGTCGAGGGACGACGCGTCGAGCTGCGCCCGCAAAACCCGGAGTATGCACCGATCGTTCCCGACCCGGCAGAGCTCCGTGTGATGGGCAAGGTGCTCGAGGTACGACGTCACTTCGACGAAAACCCCTTTCGGG
>DASCOT010000081.1:0-46979 GCA_036012155.1 Acidobacteriota bacterium | reverse complement strand
ACCTTGACGAGCCTGACGACCTCGTCGAGGCTACCCAGGGTATCGCGCACCGTGCTCAGCAGGTTGAGCCCCGCAACTCGCGCTGCGGCATTGCCCTCTTCCACCGTCATGGTGGCGCCGACCTTTCCGGGCATGGGTGATCCATCGGGATAGCGTGGGGTGTGTCCAGCGGTGAACAGAATGTTCCCCGTACGCACGGCTGTTACATAAACCGCGACGGGGCGGGGTGGTGGCGGCAACTCGATGCCGAGCTCACGCAATCTTTGCTCGGGGCTCTCGCCCTGCGATCCGCGAAGCCTGACCGCTTCCGAGGCCTCCGCGTTGGTGATCTCGCCTGATGTCATGGCAAGAAGCGCGCCACCCGCCGTGGCTAGGCACTGGCTGCGCAGGAAGCTCCGACGGGATTCTCGTATCGACATGCTTGGATGCCTCTCCGTGGGCCCTTCTCGGGGCCGTGATGTCGTCCTCCGACCCTTGCAGGTCAGCTTGCAGGCGGCGACAGCGACGTGATTGTGCCTAAACCCGGGCACATGAGGAACCGGGCTCGATGATTCCTCCCCCCGGGTCACCCGCCAAGCGAGGGGCCCCCATTGCTCCGCGCGTGCAGGCTGTATCTGGAGGTGCGACGCCCTGCTGGCGCAGCCCAATTGCATCGGCTACGTTCGCTCTGCGCCTCCGGCGAGGCTGCGCAACCCAGACTTGGAGGCTCATGATGACAGTTGCCCGACTCGTGGTGATCGGTTGCTCGCTGCCGCTGCTGGCTGCCGCGCTCCTGCCTATCCAGGAGCCCGTCCACTGGGACATCGTCGACCAATTGCTCGACGAGGCTTTCAACAACTCCCAGGTCATGGAGAACGCCGGCTGGCTGACCGATGTGTTCCGGCCGCGCAACTCCAAGTCGAGCGGCTACCGGGCGGCCGCCGAGTGGGCACGCCAACGGCTCGAGGACTACGGCCTGTCCGTGGCGCGGTTGGAGCCCTTCGAGTTCGGGCGCGGCTGGGAAAACCGTTATTCCTCGTTCCACATGGTCGAGCCGCAGTACATGCCAATCATCGGCTACCCGGCAGCCTGGTCGGCGGGCACCAACGGCAAGGTCCGACTCCAGGCGATTCATGTGGATCTCGCCGAGATCGAATCGGCGGCGGACCTCGACCCGTACCGGCAGGAGATCCCGGGAAAGGTCGTTCTCATCGAGGCCCTGCGCGACCTCAGCGACCAATATGGCCCCTCGATCACTCCCTACAGCGAAGCCGAGCTCGATGACATGGCCAGGATCCCGATCGGTCCGGCCGAGCCGCGCCAACGTCGTCGACGCGGCGACGGGCTGACGCTGGAGCAACGCATCGACCTGGTCCTCGAGGCCGGCGCTGCAGCGGTGGCGCGCACCGACGGAAGCCACGCCTTCGGCACGGTCGACGGGGCTGTCAACGGCTACGCCATGGTGCGGCGCATGTGGGAGATGAGCGCGCCGCCACCGATCACCGAGTGGATTCTGGCGGCGGAGCACTACAACCGCATGGTGCGGATTCTCGGCATGGGCCTTGGCGTTGAGATGGAGGCCGAGGTGAGGGTCGACTTCCCTGGCGATGACCCTACCGACTACAACGTCATCGCCGAGATCCCGGGAACCGACCTGGGCGATGAGTTGGTGCTGGTGGGCGGCCATCTCCAGTCCGAGCCGATCGGCACCGGCGCCAGCGATGATGCCGCCGGGGTGGTCACGGCGATGGAGGTGGTACGGATCTTCCAGGCGCTCGGCATCAAGCCCCGCCGTACGATCCGCATCGGACTGTGGGGCGGCCACGAGATGGGGCTGTTCGGCAACCGATCGCACGTCCGACAGAACTTTGCCGATCTGGAGAATCGGGAGTACAAAGCCGACTATGACAAGCTATCGGCGTACTTCAACGTCGACAACGGCGCCGCCCGAATCAAGGGAGTCTCCGTACAGGGAAGCGAGGCCATCCGGGGAATCTTCACGGAGTGGATCAAGCCGCTGCACAACCTCGGGATGCGACATCTGTTCACCACGGGCATGGCGCACGAGGCGTACCAGGAAGTCGGGCTGGCGGGCTTTTATTTCCGCCAGGATCGTCGTGACGATCGTCGATACCACTCCAACATGGACGTCTACGATCGCCTGATCCCCGAGGATCTCATGGCCAATTCGGTGATCCTGGCGACGTTCGTGTATCACGCTGCGATGCGCGACGAGATGTTGCCACGGGTCGCTCCGAAGCCGTGGTAGAACCGGGTCCGCCTTCCGCCTCACTCAGCTCGTAGCGCTGCGAATCACTTATATAGGGCGAATCCGACGGTGGCGCGGATCAGCAGCCGAAGTTCGGTTGCCTCAGATCGAGCACACCAGCTCGCCGAGCTTCTCGGTGAGCTTCATGTTCTCCGAGTAGTCGACTGGGCAGTCGATGACCACCACCGTCTCATCGGCGAGCGCCCGTCGGAGAACGGGAACGAGCTCATCGGCCGCCTGCACCCGGTAGCCCTTGGCGCCGAAGCTCTCGGCATACTTGACCAGGTCGGGGTTGTTGAATCCGATGTGGCTCGGCCGACCGAAGTGGCGCATCTGGTGCCAGCGAATGAGCCCGTACTCGCTGTCGCTCCAGACCAGCACGACGATCGGCGTGCCGATGCGCATGGCGGTCTCGATCTCCTGCGAGTTCATCAGGAAGCCGGCGTCGCCTGTGACGGCGACCGCGCGCCGATCGGGGAAGGTATAGCGCGCCGCGATAGCGCCGGGCACGCCGATTCCCATCGAGGCGAAGCCGTTGGAGATAATGCAGGTGTTGGGTTCCTCGGCCTGATACATCCGTGCCACCCACATCTTGTGGGCACCCACATCGCTTACCACAATATCTTGTGCATCAAGGACTTCGCGCAGGTCCCACAGGATCTTTTGCGGCTTGATCGGGAAGGCGGTGCTCTCGGCGTGCTCGGCGAGCTCGTCGATGATCGTCTGGCGTAACGCGGCTGCCGGACAATCAGCTTCCGCCGGCGCCACCTCGGCGATGCCGTCGAGCGCCGCGCCAACGTCCCCGACAACGCCGGCCGCAAGGATGTAGTGCTCATCGACCTCGGCTGGCGAAGCATCGATATGGACGATCTGCCGATCCTTGCTGGCATGCCAAAGATAGGGATGGTATTCGACCATGTCGTAACCAACACACAGGATGACGTCGGCGCGATCGAAGCCGCAGGCCACGTGGTCGTGGGCTTGAAGACCTACGGCGCCTAGCGAGAGCGGGTGCGAACAAGGAATCGCGCCCTTGGCCATGAAGGTCGTGGCGACGGGTAGATTGAGCCGTTCTGCGAACCTCACCAGGTTGCGCGGCTCCGGCCCGGAGCACGCCGTTACCCGCCATGATCAGCGGGTACCGAGCGTCGCGCAGAATGTCCGCCACCTGCTGCACCTTCTCCGCCGGCGGAACGGGCGGCGTGGCGCGCTGCACTCTCAACGGAGCTTTGTCCTGGACCTCGGCCTTGGCAATGTTCTCCGGAAAGTCGATGAAGCTCACCCCAGGCTTCTCCGCCTCGGCTTGCTTGAACGCCTTACGAACCACCTCGGGAACAATCTCCGGGGCGCGAAGCTGGCTGCTGTACTTGGAGATCGGGTCGAACAACGCCACCAGATCCAGGTATTGGTGGCTCTCCTTGTGCATGCGCGTCGTCGCTGCCTGTCCGGCGATGGCGACCAGGGGAGCTCGATCCATGTTGGCGTCGGCAACGCCGGTGACCAGGTTGGTGGCACCGGGTCCGAGGGTCGCCAAGCAAACTCCGGGCTTGCCGGTGAGTCGCCCACAGACGTCGGCCATGAAGGCCGCACCCTGCTCATGGCGTGTGGTGACGAAGTGGATCGTGCTGTCGAGGAGCGCATCCATGACGTCGATGTTCTCCTCGCCCGGAATCCCGAAGATGGTCTCGACCCCTTCGTTTTCGAGACACCGGATGAAGAGCTCCGCGGCCTTCATTCGGGCAGGTACATGGGCCGGTAGTACGGTCGGTCGCCGAGTTGCTCGAACTTCGCGACCCAGTTGCTACCCGCCCGCTCCGGTGTGAGCAACCGATCCTGCCGATGGTAGTTCCAACTGTCGGGATTCAAGCGCTGAGCCTCCTCCCAATATCGGTTCGCCGACGCCTCATCGCCGATCAGGTGCTTGGCGTTTGTATACCACGCCCGCTGCGTCGGACGCCGTGTTCCAGATCACCCGGCACTTCGGGAGCACCGTGTTTGATCGCGCCGCGAACAGGCCCTAGGATCTACGCTTCCTACCCGCTCCCTGCGACGATCGAGTCCATGCCAGCGCCCGTTCGGATCGCCCTTTTCGGCAACTCTCACGCCGAGGGCGTGCAGCTGCCGGCGCTGGCGCACATCGGAGGCAACGAGGTAATCGGAATCGCCGGGCACAACGCCGCCAAGGCCGAGGCAACCGCTCAGCGCTGGGGTATCGGTCAGGCGACGGACAGCTGGCAGGATCTTCTGGCGCTCGAACCCGATCTGGTCCTGGTCTCCACTCCCGTCGACCTGCACGCTCAGATGGTTCGCGAGGCGCTGGGGGCGGGGGCCGCCATACTGTGCGAGAAGCCGTTCACCCTCGATGTAGCTGATGCCGAAGCGCTCACCGAGCTCGCCTCCGGGCGTCTGGCGCTAATCAACTATCAGCTTCGCTGGAATCCTGTCCGTCGCCAGGTGCGGGCGCTGTGCGCGGAAGGCTTCGTGGGTCGCGTGCAACACGTTCGGGCCGACCTACTGTTGAGCACGAGCGGTTTTGAGGAACGGCCCTACACCTGGTGGTCGCAGTCGGCACGGGGCGGTGGCGTGCTCGGTGCCACCGGGACTCATGTGATCGACAACATCCTGTGGATGTTCGGCCCGGTCGAAGCCGTATGTGCCCGCCTCGAGACGTTCGTCAAGCGACGCAAGGATTCCGCCGGAGTCGAGCACGAGGTCACGTCGGACGACTACGCCGAGCTATGGCTGCAGCTCGAGAGCGGCGTGCGAGCCAGCGTGACGGCAAGCCTCGCCTTGCCGGGCGCGGCGAGGTGGCTACTGGAGATCTCCGGAAGCGCAGGCGCCCTGAGGCTCGACCGGGAACAGCATCTCACCGGGGGAGCCAACGGAATTGAACCCTCGCCGATCGACTGCGACACCAGCTGGATGCCGCCGGCGCAGTACGGGATCCAAGGCCGCGGCCCGTTCGCTGCCCTCGAAGTGCCTTTCCTGGCGGAAGTCGTCACGGCGGTCGCCAGCGGCCGGACGGAGCTCAGCGAGGCAGCGACGTTCGCCGACGGGCTGGCGAACGTCCGCATTCTCGAGGCGGCGCGACGGTCGGCGGCCGACGGCGAAAAGTGGGTGCGCTGCCGCTAGCGATGCACACCATCGCCACCAAACGTTGTAGTCAGCGCGGTTCCGTCACCCGCGACTAGCTGGGCCGCGTCGCGGCGCTGTCGCGGACGATCTGCAGCACACGCTCGCGCTCTTCACCGATCAACGGCAGGCGCGGCGCACGGACCGTTTCCGTGCCGTAGCCCATCTCGGCGCAGGTCAGCTTGATGTACTGAACCAACTTCGGATGGCTGTCGAAGTGCAGCATCGGCATGTACCAGCGATAGATTTCCAGCCCTCGCTGCCAGTCACCAGCCATCGCCGCGTCCCACATGAGCCGATTCTCGCGCGGAAACGCGTCTACCAGGCCGGAGATCCAACCGGTACAGCCGAGCAGGATGCTCTCCAGCGCGACGTCGTCGAGGCCAGAGAAGATCAGGTAGCGGTCGCCGAGCGCATTGAAGAGATCGGTGACTCGCCGCACATCGCCGGAGGCTTCCTTGATGCACACAATGTTGTCGACGTCGGCCATCTCCTGGAACATCTCTGGCGTGATGTCGACGCGATACACGGGCGGATTGTTGTAGCACATGATGGGCAGGCTCATCGAAGCCGCCACGGTGCGAAAGTGGTTCACCGTTTCCCGGGCATCGGAGTTGTAAACCATGGCCGGCATGAGCATCAGGCCATCCATGCCGGCCGCCTCGGCCGCCTGAGCGGTGATGCAAGCATTCTGCGTGGTGAACTCGGCAATCCCGTTGAGGATCGGCACCCGGTCACCGGCAACTTCCTTGGTCGCCTTCAGCACCGCTACCTTCTCATCGAGCGAGAGCGAACAGTTCTCGCCGATCGTACCCAGCATGATCAGGCCGTGGATGCCGTCGTCGAGCAAAGCCTCCACGTGTTCTTGGGTCGCCGGGAGATTCAGCGAAAAATCGTCGTTGAACTGCGTGGGAACGGCAGGGAACACCCCGTTCCAATCCACCTTGAGTGCCATAGCGTCTTCTTCTCTCCAACGTGACTGAAGCTCGTGCGCCTAGGGTAGCCGAAGGCCACGACCGCCAATAGTCGAGGCGTGCGTTGTATGAGGCGGGTCTCCCGGTTGGACGACGCCTGGCTGCCTAGTTCATCCTCAGCAGCTTGTGGCAAAGCAGCTTGGACAGGTTGAGGAGTAGCTTGCTCGCCGCGGTCGGATCCTCGGCCATGAGTTGGCGCAGCGCACTCTCGCTAAGCGACAACACGCGTGTTCCGTCCTGCGCGGCGTAGACATCGGCCGACCTCGGGCTCTCCAGAATAAACGCCATCTCGCCCACCACGTCGCCCGATGTACAGACGGCCACCACTTCGTCCTCGACACGCACCTCGAGCAATCCGTCGAGAACTACGAACATGTTGTGGGCGACATTGCCCTCTTTGATCAGATGATCGCCCTGCTGGCAATCGATCGTGTTGCTCTTGGCCAGACAACGCTCCTCCTCGCCCTCATCCAAACCGTCGAAGAGATGGAGCGGGTTCTGAGACAGCTCGAGCGCCTGATCGATGTCGGCACCGTAGCGCTGCTTGTTGCTGAGCGCGGAGCTGACGACGGCACCGTGATCGCCCAAGAGCTCGTCCAGGCAGGCCGGGAGGTGTGAGTCGGCCCCGAAATCCGGCAGCATCGACACCAGGCCCGAGCCAATCGCCCGCATGTAAGCCAAATCCTCGGGCACCATCACCAGCGGAATCAAGTACCCGGTTTCGGGGCTATTGACGTTCGTGCTCGAGTAGGTACGGAAGCCCATTCCCATATAGAGATTCAACAGGTGCGGCTCACAATCACCAAACATCAGCTGGACTCGCTTGTCAGCGACCAGCTCCAGGTACTGCTTGAACATACGGAAGACGAGGTCGGTACCGCGCTGCTCGGCCGTCACCATGAAGCGCTCGCCAACGATGACTTGCTGGCGCGGAACTTGCTCCAGGAACCGTGCCAGCCCGTACTGCTCGACATGCCGGTCGCTGAACTCGGCATCGCCGCCCCATGTCAGGCGCATCGTTCCGACCGTTCGGCCCTCCTCGTCGCGCGCGTAGTAGAGCCGGCTCAGCGCGTCGTCAGGCTCGACCAGCAAGCGGTTCTGGTGGTCGGCGATCGAGCCGTAACGGCCCATCTCCTCGACGTAGATGTCATAGCGCAGTCGAAAGACGGCCTTGCGGTCGGCGTCGGTCTCGGCTCGACCGATCTCAGGCTTCATTTCATCGAGCCCTCGAGTAGCGAACGGTTCCGGGAATGACGGCCCATTCCCGACCTTGATGCTAGCTCGGCAGGTTCGAAGTATCGACTCGCCTGGCAGCAGCCTGGCGAGGCTAGGGCAGATGCTCGTGCGTCATGTCCGGAACGTTGTAGGGCACCGGGATAACCTGCTCGGCAAGACGTAGCTTGAGCAGCTGCAGCAACGTCACATCGATCGGATCGAGCTCGGCCAACAACGCGCCGGGAGGCTCGCTTCGTTCCGGAACCCAGTGCTCGCCCTCTCGCGCCAGATCCTGCACCTGCAGAGCGACCGAGTCGCCGGTAGTCAGCGGTAGCTGGTCGAAATGCCGGCCGCGGACCACTACGACGCCAGAGGCGGGATCGCGAGTCGATTCGAGCTCCATGCGCTCTGGCTCGACTACTGCCACGCGCAGGTCGGTGACTACGACCTCGAGTCGCGAGCGTGGTCGATCCCCGGCCGCGATCTCCGCCAACGTAACCTCTTTGGCCGCCCGAACAAGGTCGAGCCATCTTTCACGGGTCGCAGCATGATCAAGAACGTCGCCGTCGCTAACCATCCCCTGGAGCGCCCATCGGTCGTCCTGGAAGCGAAACTGAAAACGTAGCGGCTCATCGCTGACGTCGACCGCGACGACCATGACGTCGCCAGCGGTGGTGGCGTTCCCAACGGTGACCTGGGCTGCGGGCAACCAACCACCGATAGCGGCAGAAGCTGCCTCGTCTGGCAGCGCCGGTAGAGCGGGGGCACACCCCGAAGCCAATAAGAAGGTCGCCACGCCCAACCAACCCGTCCCCTCTCTCCGCGTCATATCCGCCAATCGCCTGGTAGGCAGCACGAGAAAAGAGGACCCCCGCGAGCGGCGCCCGCGGGGGTCGATCTCGTTGCGTTGCGTGGCCCTAGCCGCCTACGTGCTCAATCCCGGTAACCGTCATGGCCTGAAGCCCGTCGCGCTCCATCACCATGCCGGTGATCTTGACCTGGTGCGCCGAGTGGTTCGCCAGCGACTTGAAGGGTTCCATGTCCCCCTTGTCGGGCATCAACACCAGCACTCGACCGTCATCGGTGAGCAGTGAGGCGGGAACCCCCATGTCCAGACACATCTCGGTACAGCCGGCCTCTTCAGGGCCGTGCGCACCGGCCGCGTAACAGGCCGTGTCGAGCACCTTGCCGGAGACCGTCTCTTGCATCGGTGCGGCGACCGCCAACGAGGCGGCGATCATGACCAACGCCAAGGAAGAAGCTACTCGCTTCATAGGGAGATACTCCTGAGTCGAAGGAATCCTGTCGGGTCGCGGTATTCATAGGCTAGCAACGGAGGGAACGTCGAGTGTCACACGGGCGGCCAACCGCGTGACCCAGCATACAGACGCCGGCGGGCTTCTCCACGGTGGCCTGCGACACCGCATCTCCCCACCGCCGCGGCAGGCCGCTAGCTCCCCGCTGTCGCCGAGATGCGGATACCGCCCACCACTCCCGAAGCGAACAGATCGGCAACGACGCAGTAGAAGTCCTCGAGACCATCGACGATCTCCGAGCCGTGGATCTCGACATTGTGCGCGCGCGCCTCTTGGAACGCTTGCGATCGTTCCGACGTGAACCTCGCCCAAGACGCGGTCATGTCTTGCATCACGATGTCGGTGAAACGTGCGGCCTCCAGGTGTGTCCTGTACTCATCGGGGCTCGGAAGGTACGGACACTGAACCTGTTGCCGTAGGCAGTCCCACTGCTCGTCGCTGGGCTCCCGGAGCTTCGTGTAATCCTCGATCCAGATAGTGCCGCCCGGCCTCAACAGCTGCCGACAAGCACCGAACAATCGCCGCCGTTCGGGTATGTGCAGGAACACGAGAAGCGACAACAATACGTCGAAGGCCCCGCCGAACAGGTCGTCGACGATCTCCCGGTCGAGCACATCGCCGGCGCAGTGCAACACTCGATCGGACAGGCCGCAGCGGCGCGTCAAGTCCTTGCCCAATCGATGCAGATCGGGCTGAAGCTCGAGGGCCGTGACCTTGCACCCGGTTCGGTCGGCGACATAGCGCGCCGGTCCACCAATGCCTGCACCAACGTCGAGGATGCGGCTGCGGGCGTCGAGCAACAACTCATCGATCGCAGCGTCGAGCGCCTCGAGTCCTGGATAGTGGTACTGGTCGTGGGTGGTCAAGTCGCCGACCTCGAGCGGCGCCCCATCAGCGATGCCGTCGGCCCGGAGGTCGTTGTAGATACGCTCCACGTGATCGTAAAGCTTCATTTCCTTCATCGGAGCACCCGACCTATTCGACCCGCTCAAACACCAGGCCCTTGGCCCGGCTGCCCTCGAGGATGAAACCCGTTACCCGGCCAATAGGAGAACGCTCGAAGGCAATCGTGAGTCGCGGCGATGCGAACACATCATCTCCGGCCGCCCGCAGCTGCACCGGGGCCCTACCTGGAATCGCGAGCTCGAGCCCACCGTCCTCGCCCGCCACCTCATAGGTGGCGTTGACCTCGCGCCCATCGTAGGTGCCGGCATATTCGGCGAGATCGTCGTCCGGTAACCGCACGAATGTGCCCGGGTCCGCCGGCGATGCGCCACGATCCGGTGGCGGCCCCAGCGGCGCGAGCTCGGGGACGATGGGCCGCAGGTAGGTATCGGCGATCTCGAGAGCCAAGCGCACGGCGTTAGCCGACCCACCGTTGACCGCCGTGAATACCGCCAGGCGCTGCTCGGGATACCGAACCGTGTGAGCGGTGAAGGCGGCAAAGCCGCCTGAGTGGTGTACTCGCGGCAAGCCGCGATCGTCGTCGAACGTCAGGCCGAAGGCGTAGCTCAGTTCCTCGCCGTCGTTGAGCACGCCGCGCTCGCCCATCTGCTCCATGAGCTGTTGATCGCCATCGGCAAGGTGGACGAACCAGTTGAGCATGTCCTCGACCGTGGTGAACACACCGCCCGCACCGACGAAGTCACGCTGCGACATGTAGAGTCGCCACCCCTCGCCGTCATCGTGGCGCACGTATCCATAGGCGCGCTCCGGAACGACAGCGCCGTGGTCGTCCTTGAACAACGAGCTGCTCATAGCGAGCGGCTCGAAGATCTCGCTGCGGGCGAACTCCGCCAGGGTCCTTCCCGTAACACGCTCCACGAGCACAGCCATGAGGAAGTAGCCGGAATTGCTGTACAGGAACCGCTCACCGGGAGCGAAGTTGAGCCCCCGCTGCCGCGCTAACAGCTCGAACGTCGCACCAGTTGTCGAGAGTTGATCCGAGCGGTACCCGGCCAGGCCGGCGAGCTCGTTGTAGTCACGCAGCCCGCTCGTGTGGTGCACGAGGTGACGTACCGTCACCACCCCTTCGGGGTAGGCCGGAATCTCCGGGAGATGCTTCCGAATGTCGTCGTCCAGGTGCAGCTCGCCCCGCCGGGCGAGGATCGCGATCGCCATGGCGGCAAACTGCTTGGACACCGAACCGACGCGAAACACCGTCGATGGCGTGTTGGGGATTCCGTACTCGAGGTTGGCCAGCCCGAAGCCGCGAGCGTAGACGATCTCGCCATCCGAATACACGCCGAGCACCCCGCCTGGCCCATCGACGAGGTCGTACGGCGCCACCAGAGCGTCGACCGCGGCCGAGCGGTCGTCCTCTGCTCCGAGTCGGACCTCTGTCGCCCCTGGCCCGGGTCCGCCGGCGCTGCCACAGCCCGCGACCACAATGCCCCAGACGATGGCACCGAACAGAGCGGATCTCTGACAAGGGGTGCGCATCGATCGGAAAGCCTCCAAGGCCCTGGGAATTGTGGGCGGCATATCTCGCGACAAGGCCGCAGCCGTCAGAGCGTACACTGGCGCGCATGGCTTTGGCCCGACGGACAAGCGACGCGGGCGCAAGAAGCGATGTATCGGACTCTTCGGTGCTGGGCGACGTAGCCGGTTGGCAGCAGCGGATATCTGCGCCTCCGATGCAGACGCCGCCTCAACTCATGTCGACAAAGCCCTTGCCGTCGGCGACGAGCTGCTCGAGCAAGGCAGCTGGACGCCAGAAGTCGTCCTCGTCGCGCTCCTCGAAACGCTTCAGCCCATCGAGCAGCGTCGGCAGCCCGATCGAGTCGGCATAGAACATCGGGCCACCCCGGTACACCGGCCAGCCGTAGCCACACACCCAGACCACGTCGATGTCACTCGACCGCAAGGCGATGCCTTCTTCGAGGATCTTGGCGCCCTCGTTGATCATCGGATAGATGCAGCGCTGCAGAATCTCCTCGTCGCTAAAGTCGCGGCGCTCTCTCCCGGCCGCTTCGGCGAACTCGACGATCAGCTCCTCGACCGCCGGGTCGGGGCTGCCAGCGCGCGTCTCCGGGTCGTAATCGTAATACCCCGCACCGGTCTTCTGGCCTCGCCGTCCCATCTCGCACAGGCGATCGCGCAGCGTTCTGCCCCCTGCCGGCTCGCCGTCCCAGTGGATGTCGAGCCCGGCTAGATCGCTCATGGCAAACGGCCCCATCGGCATGCCGAACTCGTAGTTGACGCGGTCGATATCCCACGGCATGGGGCCCTCCAGAACCATGCGATCTGTCTGGGCACCGCGCTGAAACAGCATGCGGTTGCCGATGAACCCGGGGCACACGCCGGAGACCACCGCGACCTTGCGGATCTGCTTGGCGAGCGCCATCACGGTGGCCATCACCTCGTTGGAAGTGTGTTTGGCGCGCACCACCTCCAGCAGGCGCATGACGTTCGCCGGGCTGAAGAAGTGCAAGCCCACCACCATCTCGGGCCGCCCGGTCACCGCTGCGATCTCATCGACGTCGAGCGCCGAGGTGTTGGTGGCGAGGATCGCCCCGTCCTTGGCGATGTCGTCGAGCTTGTTGAAGATCTCGAGCTTCAGATTCATGTCCTCGAACACCGCCTCGACAACAAGATCGCAGCCGGCAACGTCGTCGAGCAACAGTGTTGGGGTCAGCAAACTCATGCGCTCTTCGATCTGCTCCGCGGTGATCCGACCGCGCTTGGCGCTGCGCTCGTAGTTGCCACGCACTACGCCGAGGCCCCGGTCGAGTGCCTCCTGTTCCGCCTCGACGATCGTCACCGGGGTCCCCGCGTTGAGAAAGTTCATCGCGATGCCGCCACCCATCGTGCCAGCGCCAACCACTCCCACCCTCCCGATCGGGATGCGCGCGGTGTCTTTGGCAATGCCAGGGATCTTGCCGGCGGCACGCTCGGCGAAGAAGTAGTGGCGCTGGGCCGCCGACTGCTCGCCGTAGATCAGCTTGTCGAAGCGCTCGCGCTCGAGCTGGATGGCCTCATCAAACGGTTTCGACACGGCGTCCTCGACACACAGGACGATCGCCTCCGGGGCCTCGAACCCACGGGTCTTTCGAGCGATCGACCGACGGAACCGCTCGAAGAGCTCCGCATCCCCCTTCGCCTCCTCGATCTTATCGTTGAGGTCACGCACCTTGGTCAGCGGGCGGCCCTCCGCGACGACCTTCCTGGTGAACGCCAGACCACCCTCGACGACGTCGTCGACGATCTCGTCGATGAGATTGTGCTCGAGCGCGAAATCGGCGTTCACCATGCGCCCCGACACCATCATCTCGAGCGCCCTCTCGACACCGACGAGCCTCGGCAATCGTTGCGTGCCCCCCGCTCCCGGCAGGAGCCCGAGCTTCACCTCCGGCTGACCGAACCGTGCACTCTGGACTGCGACACGGAAATGGCCGCACATCGCGACCTCTAGACCGCCGCCGAGCGCGGTGCCGTGAATCGAGGAGATGACCGGCTTCGAGGCACCCTCGATGACCGCCTGCACTTCCGCCAGCGATGTTCCCTGCAACGGCTTGCCGAACTCACGAATGTCGGCCCCGGCGATGTATGTGCGGCCCTCGCAGACGATCAAGATCGCCTCGGCCGTTTCGTCGGCATCGGCCTTCAGAAAGGCGTCCCGCAACCCGTCGCGGACTCCCCGGCTCAGAGCGTTGACCGGAGGGTTGTCGATGCGGACAACCGCGACACCGTCTTCAACGTCCATTCGCACCATGTTAGTCATCGTCGCGATAGCTCCGGCGTTGGATTCGTGCTAACACCACAGGCCCGAAAGAGCTTACAGGGACGCGCTGTTGGGCGCCGGACCGGTACCGGGCCGACTCGAGGAGGATGTTGTGGGTGAAGCTGTCGTGGTGGCCAGCTCACGGACGCCGCTAGCCAAGTCGTTTCGCGGCTCCCTGAACATGACTCGACCGGATGATTACCTCGCCCACTGCATCCGGGACGTGATGGGCAAAGCTCCGGAGCTCGATGCAGCGGAGTTGGAGGACGTCATTGTCGGATGCGCGCTTCCGGAGGGGCAGCAGGGCTCTAACGTCGCCCGGGTGGCGGCGATCAGGGCGGGGCTGCCGATCGAAGTCGCCGCAACCACCGTGAACCGATTCTGCAGCTCCGGCCTGCAGGCCGTGGCCATGGCGGCGCATCAAATCAGCAGCGAGGGAGCCGAGGCGGCGATCGGCGGTGGCGTCGAGAGCATCACCCAGACATTCTCCGCCAAGATCGATCCGAATCCGTGGATCCAGGAGCACGTTCCCGGTACCTACATGGTCATGGGAGACACGGCCGAAGTGGTTGCCAAGCGGTATGAGGTCGGCCGCGAGGCGCAGGATGAGTACGCGCTGTCCAGCCAGCAACGCACCGCGGCTGCTCAGGCGGAAGGGCGACTGGACGAGGAGCTGACCCCCATGCAGGTGACCCGTGCGACCCTCGACAAGAAGACCGGCGACCCCGTGGGCGAGGAGGAACACTATCTGGAGGCCGACGAGTGCAATCGCCCTGACACCACGCTCGAGGGCTTGGCTGGACTGAAACCCTACTTCGACCGCGATAGCGGCCAGGGATCGGTCACACCGGGCAACTCCTCGCAGCTGTCTGACGGTGCCTCGGCTACGCTGCTCATGTCCCGGGCTCGCGCCGAGACACTGGGAATCCAGCCCAAGCTGATCTTCCGGGGCCTGGCGGTGGCAGGATGCGGTCCCGATGAGATGGGCATCGGACCCGTGTTCGCCGTGCCCAAGCTGCTGAGACGGCACGGCCTCGGCGTCGACGACATCGACCTGTGGGAGCTCAACGAGGCCTTCGCGGTACAGGTGGTCTATTGCCGCGACCAACTCAGCATCGATCCCGACAAGCTCAACGTCAACGGGGGCTCGATCGCTATCGGACATCCCTACGGCATGACCGGCTCGCGCATGGTGGGCACGCTGGCCAACGAGATGTGCCGACGCGAGGCACGCTACGGCGTGGTGACGATGTGCATCGGCGGCGGACAGGGCGCCGCCGGCCTCTTTGAGCGGTATCGGTAAGGTGTCGAGATGAGCCCGCGATCGATCTTCGAGATGTCTGACAAGGGGCGCGATCTCTACGAGCGGGTCCTGGAGTTCGTGGCAGCGAATATCGTGCCAAATGAAGATCTCTACGAGCAGCAGGTCGCCGAAGGCGACCGGTGGGCGGTGGTGCCGATCATGGAAGAGCTCAAGGCCAGGGCTCGGTCGGCAGGCCTGTGGAACCTCTTCCTGCCGGACAGCGAGCACGGCGCCGGACTGAGCAATCTCGAGTACGCCCCGATCGCCGAGATCACCGGCAGGCACCGCATCGCCGGCGAGGCGATGAACTGCTCGGCGCCCGACACCGGCAACATGGAAGTGCTGGTGCGCTATGCCAGCAACGAGCTCCAGGAACGCTGGCTCACGCCGCTGCTGAATGGCGAGATCCGATCGGCGTTCTGTATGACCGAGCCCGATGTCGCGTCGTCGGATGCCACCAACATCCAGTCGCGCATCGAGCGCGACGGCGACGAGTACGTGATCAACGGCCGCAAGTGGTGGATCTCCGGCGCCGGCGATCCACGCTGCGAGGTCTTCATCTTCATGGGCAAGACCGACCCCGCGGCGCCGACCTACACACAGCAATCGATGATCATCGTGCCGCGCGACACAGCGGGCGTGAAGATCCTGCGCACCCTCGACGTGTACGGCTACGACCACGCGCCGCATGGGCATGCAGAGATCGAGTTCACCAACGTCCGTGTCCCCACCTCGAACCTGCTCTTGGGCGAGGGTCGCGGCTTCGAGATCGCCCAGGGCCGGCTCGGACCGGGGCGTATCCACCACGGCATGCGCTGCATCGGCGTGGCGGAACGGGCTCTCGAGCTCATGTGCCGTCGCGTCAGCGAGCGCGTCGCCTTCGGGAAGCGCCTCGCCGACATGGGCGCAGTGCGCCAGGATATCGCCAGGTCACGCATCGAGATCGACGCGGCCCGTCTGCTCGTCTTGAACGCTGCCCACCTCATGGACACGGTTGGCAACAAGGCGGCCCGCAAGGAGATTGCCGCCATCAAGGTGGCCGCGCCGCAGATGTCGCTCGAGGTGATCGATCGCGCCATCCAGGCACACGGCGGCATGGGGGTTTGCCAAGACACGTTCCTGGCCGCTGCCTGGGCCGATCAGCGCACCCTGCGTCTGGCCGACGGCCCAGACGCAGTGCACCGCGCCCAGATCGCCAAGCTCGAGCTGAGACAGTACGAATGAGCGAGCCTACTCGCGGCGGCGCTTAGGAGCAGAGCGGCCTCATCGCGTGCGCCAGCGCCGCTGGCACGGATGGACTCGCCAGCGCCTGCCCGCGCCGCCCGCCCTGGCGCGCGATACGGATCGTCGCGATGCCGTTGGGCAGCATGAGGACGCGCTGGCCACCCCAGCCCGACATGTACGGCAACTCGACCTCACAATCCTCACCCGCGTCGAAGGGCAAGTACCAGGTGGCCATGTGGTAGGTGCGGATGCCGGCATCTGTCGGGCTGCCGTACGGCAGCCCGCGAGTCGGAGTCTCGTACATCAGCTCGGCAAGCCTTTCTCGATGCAGAATCTGCCGTCCTTCGTACTCACCATGGTTCTGCATCAGGGCGGCGATGCGGGCCAGATACTCCAGCGTGGACCAGAGCGGTCCCTGCATCAGCGGTACCCCAATCGAGCCATCGGGCTCCAGCGTCAGACCCGCCACCGGGTGGCGCACGCCGATCGGACGGTACACCTCGTCCGCCAAGAACTCCCAGAGGCTGGCGTCGGGCCCCTCCTGCTCTTTCACGTACGCATCCCCGACAACGCCCACCAGGAACATGTCCTGGTCGCGATATCGAAACACCTCCCCCGGCCCCCAGGGATGGTCGGTGGCGGTGAGGATCGCGGCGACCTTGTCGTCGCGGGAGGCGAGCGGATACCACTCGTCGTAGCGCACCAAGTAGCCATCATGGTTCTCGTTGGGCTCGATCACCTCGCTGCCCTCGCCCAACCCGGTCGCCATGTTCAGCGCATCGCCCACCGTCACACCGTCCCACCCGTTGTGGGGCGGCGCGGCGTCGATGTAGTCGAGGATCGGCAGATCGAAGACCTCCGGACCGTACTTCTGCGCCAGCGCCAGCATCGAGACCGCGCCTAGGGCGGTCTTTGAAGCCGACCAGATGCCGAAGCGCTGATCGTCGCAGTAGGGCAGCTCGCCGAACGGCGTGTAGCAGGGGCTCCGGTAGAGCACGCCGTCTCGTACCAGCGCCAGGGCGATGATGTCCTGTGGGCTCACCGGAGTGTCGGAACCCTCGAGGGCCTCGGGGCCGACGGCAAGACCGAGCTCATCCCACGGCAGGGTGGGCAACTTGTCGGCCAACTCGTCGGCGTAGTCGAGCTGCAGCGCTCCGACGCCGTGGATGGGCGCCGGATCGTGGCGGACCTGCAACTGCCCCCAGGCCTCGAAGAACTCCTCGACGTAGAAGGGACTGGTCAACGTGACGATCTGATAACGCAGGTCCGATACCTCATCGCCGTCGTAGAGGAACATCGCCACGCCATTGTGCGTCTCGCCCTCCAGCGGGTTGGTGAGCGCGAACCCGAACGAGGCACGCGACCAGGCTCCGTCGGCAGGCTCCGACCAGACACGCCCGGGGAAGACGAAGATGTCCCAGTAGCTACCTCCCGTCTTCAACGAGCCGACCCGTATCAGGTCACGATCGACGGGAACCAGATGATCGCCGTGCGTGAAGAACGACAGCGACACGCCGGGAAACAGCTGGGTGTCGCGGTCGAGCATCATTCGCTTGGCGAACTGCGCGGGATTGGTGCTCATCTCTGCCGCCGCCAGCTGCAGCGTCCCCTCGAACGAGGCATGGGCCGGTGCGGCGCCAGCGCCGGGAAGGAAGGCGGAATTGGGCAGCATGCCGTCTGCGGCCGCCGCCCCGACGGGCGCGTCGGCGGGCAAGGGGGCCGACCCCGACTGATCACATCCGCCCAACAAGACCAGACAGAGAAGCCCCGATGCCAGGTGCTTTGGAGATCGCATGGGTAGGTACCTCAATCAGGAGAGCCGCCGATTCGCCTCAACCGCTCGGAGAAATCGAGAATGACGTTCGGCTGAACCGAGGATCGGCCGGGTCACGGTGACTCACGCGCAAACCTCGGCCATGCCGCACGCACCGAGTTGCTTCGTGAGCCTATGGGACACAGCGACGTACCTACCAGAGCTGCTCCTCCTTGACCGGGCCCTCGTCCCACATCTGCGCGCTGGAGATATTCGGCATGCCCCAGTTGTTGCCGTTCCAGCCCCCGAAGCCGTCCAGCCGGAAGGCCCAGAAACCGGAGTTGAAGTCGCTCACCACGATCAGGCCGTCGGCATTGCGGACGTCGACGCCCCAGGCGCCGGTGTAGATATTCCCGGTGGTGGCCTGCGGCGGCCGCTCGTCGTCGCCGAAGAGCATCGGCCCAATGCGCGTCTGGTAGTAGCCCAGCGTAAAGGGGTGCTTCGGATCAGTCATGTCGACGATCTGTAGCCCGTCGTCCTGTGCCGAGATGAACACGTACGGCCAGCGTACCTCGTGGTTGTGTGTGGAGCCGCCGAACTTAGCGATCCAGGCGCCGATACCGGAGCCGGTGATGACGTTTGGTGTGCGCCCCTCCGACCCGGGTGGCCGAAGATCGAAGAACCGTACGGGTGAGTGCTGATAGGTCGGCTCGGGCATGCCGATGGCGTAGCGGCCGTCGGGCGTCGGGGTAAACGTGTGGCCATCCATGATCCCCGGAATGCCGGTCACCGTGGTGAGGAGGCGCGGGTTCTCGACGTCGGTGACATCGAACACATGGAATCCGCCGGTGCCCGCTCCGTAGAAGCGATCCTGCTCGGCGTCCGGCAGGTAGCCCATGAACATGTCGTGCCACTGACGGCTGCGCTCCGCCCTCGGCGTCGGAACCGGAATGTTCGAGACCGGCTCGGTGATGCCGCGGCCCAGCTGTCCGAAGTCATAGAGGAAGACGTCCTCGGATTGAGTGGTCGCAGCGAGCAGGGCACGACCGTTCGAGTGCCTGTAGGTGAAGATGTTGTGGATGCCGCCGACCATATCGGGTAGTCGGATCTCGGCTACCTTGCGCACCGTCGAAGCATCCGGCAGCCCGGTGACGTCGAATACCACCGCCCCGAGGTCGGCATCCGGCCCGCCCTGTGCGAACTGGCACGACACCGCCACGTAGTAGCGGCCGTTGTCCTTGGCGTACTTGATGTCGACGCAGCCGGTGCCCTGATGCAGGTCGGGATCGTCGATGATCCAGCGGTACAGAACCTCGGGACGCTCGGGGTTCTCGATGCTGATGGCGTAGAAGCCCGAGTGGCCGAAGCGCTGGGCAATGTAGGCGAACGGCCTCGACATCTCCTGCTCGAGCTCGATGTCGGCATGGCTGAAGCGAATTCCGGGTAGCGGCAGATGCCCTACCACCTCGATATTGGGCGTCCCCGGCATGCCGACCGGATGGCCGGTCTCCGGCTGGATACAGGTCGGATCGCCGAAGCAGGTCACCTGAGCATCAGCCTCCGAACCGGCCAGACCGATCATGGTCAGAGCGAGAACGATCATCGCGAGCGAGGTCCGAGAACTCTTGTGGCGCACAGGTCACTCTCCTGAGTTTCGAGGGATTGTCGGGGACAGTCGACGCTCGCCAGGCACTGCCGCGGCTCGCGCCACTCTTCGCAGCGAGAAGTTACGCGCTCGACGGGCCCGAAGCAACGAACGAGAACGGAGACTCCACTAGGAGGTCTAGCCCCCTGCTACGCGGTCCGCTCCCGGAACCGCTGCGCCTTGGCGCGGTTTCCGCAGGTGGCCATGTCGCACCAGCAGCGACTGTGGTTCTTGCTCGCATCCACGAACAGCCAGTCGCAATCGGCCGCCCGACATGTGCTGACGCGCTTGAGGTCATCGCCCACCAAAAGGTCGGCAACCGCACGTGCCAATGGCCACAAGGGCCGCGCCAGATCCAGCGGTCGACCGAGCTTCCAGCAACGCTCGAAGCCGACGTCGTTGCTAGTGATACAGGCACGTGAGGCAGCTTCGGCAACCTCGCGATTGATCGTCGCCAGAGCCTCACTCGGCGCGAGGCGACCGTCGATGGTCGCCTCCACCAGGCGCTTCGTCGCAGCGGCGAGGGCGTCGGCTCTCGCCGCCACCGCGGCCGCCTCAGCGGGGCGGCGTCGAGCCGCGCGCGTCAGCTTGTCAGCCGCCTCCGCAGAGAGCGTTCGCGCCCGGATGGCAATCTCCAGCAGTCCGAGGTACGGGCGGTCAGGGCTGAACTCCTGAAAGCGCTGGCGGTTGTTGGCCAGGTCCAGCCCGACATTGCCGGCGACCAGTTCGATGCTCACGTGATCTCCGCAACTATCGGAATGACGATGCTCAAGATAACCGTCATTATCGCATTTGACAAGTTATGGTCTCTGATATTATCGTAACTATCAAAATACAGTTTTACTAGTTACATTCCGACAGAGGTCTCAGCCCATGGCCACCTTGATCGAAGCGTCCGCTCACGAAACCCTGCTCGATCGTCGCCGTCGCCTTCGGCACGTCGCCAACAGCGTCGGCGCCGCTCCGGACCTGGCCCGACTGATCACCGAGGTCGACGCTGCGCTCGAGCGCGTCGATCACGGAACGCATGGCCTGTGCGTAGTCTGCGACGAATCGATGGTCAGCGAGCTCGAGCGCCACCCGATGGGGCGCTACTGCCTCTGCGACCTGTCGGAGCGACAGACCCGAGCGCTGGAGAACGACCTCGAAACAGCGTGGAGCATCCAGGCAGGCCTGTTGCCTCCCCAGGACGTCAGCGCCGGTGGCTGGACAAGCCACTTCCGCTACTTTCCCGACGGCCCTGTCAGCGGCGACGTGGTCGACCTGGTTACCGGCACCGATGACTCACTCTACTTTCTGCTCGGCGATGTCGCCGGCAAGGGGGTGTCGGCAGCGCTGCTGATGGCCCATCTGGGGGCACACTTCCGACGGTTGGCCGAGGAGCAGCTGCCGATCGCCGACATCGCCAGGCAGCTGAGCGACAAACTCGCCGAGCGTACGGGGCCGGCACGCTATGTCACCCTGGCGACCGGCGTGGCGTGGCCCGACGGCCGAGTGCACCTCGCCAACGCGGGACACTTGCCGCCGCTGCTGACGCGGCGGGGCGCGGTCGAGCGTCTGGATGCCACCGGGATCCCTGCGGGCCTGTTCCAGGGCAGCGACTACGGGGTGCACGAACGCACGCTCACCGCCGGCGAGTCGATTGTGCTCTACACCGACGGCCTGGTCGAGAGCACCGATCCAGAGGGCGACGAGTACGGCATCGCGCGCCTGTCGTGCGAGCTCGAGTCGTGGGCAGATCAGACGCCCGACGCTCTGGCATCGACAGCCCTATCGTCGGCCGCCGCATTCCGAGAGGGCGCCCCGGCAGGCGATGACCAGACCCTGCTAGTGTTGCAGCGGCGCTAGCCGACGAAGACGTCGCATCGGGGCTGTAGATACCGCGCGCGTCAGGCCGACCCGACGATCTGGTCCATGTACCACTCGGCGAAACGACTCGGCCCGCCTTCACCGGTCGAGTAGCGCCCGGAAGTGTAGCTGCCCGACAGCACGCCCTGGTGGTTGTTCTCCACCACCCAGATGTCTTCCTGGATGGTGATGTGCCACAGCGCCATGAGCTGCTGTTTCCGACGGGACGACAAAGAGACCGCGCTGCCGGGTCCAGGCTCCCAATCCACCGCTGCTGGTCCACCGCACCAGAGGCGCCGCCAGGAGGATTCCCACAAGGATGGGCGCCAACCACAGGGCAAACCGCGGGCTGTAGTACAGCGTGACGCCGAGCCAGACCAGACCGATCACGCTGATCCAGGAGGTCCTCATGACCGCCGCTGCCCACCCGACGTCTCTTCCGTGCCGCCGCTGGGCACTCCACTGGATCGTCTGGCCCATCAACACGCTGAGCACGAAGCGCGCATGGTAGATCATCATCAACGGGGCAACGACGACCGCAAAGAGCATCTCCAAGAGCGCGCTGACAACGAGTCGCCGGGCGCCGCCGAACGATGCCCGACGCCGCACCACGCCGAGCGCAAGCCCCAGGAGCTTCGGGACAAACAGGATCAGGGTGGTGACCAGCAGGAGCGAGACGAGCCAGCGCGCATCGGGCAACGGCATCCCGGCAAGCCGGCCGTGGGGGACGACCGGAACGAGGCTCACGCCGGCGCTGTCGAACACTATGTACGCGGTGCTTGCCAGCAGGAGCAACAGCCACAGCATGGACGACACGTAGCCCAGCGCACCGAGCACGAAGTGCAGCCTACTCATCGGATGTAAGCCTCGAGCGAGCAGCAACCGCAGGTGCTGGAGGCTTCCCTGCGCCCAGCGGCGATCGCGCTTGGCATAGTCGAGGATGGTCCCCGGCAGCTCCTCGTAGCTTCCGGCGACAGATGGCATCAAGTACACATGCCACCCTGCGCGCCGCAGTAGAGCCGCCTCTACGAAGTCGTGGCTAAGAATCTCACCTCCCCACGGCGGCGCGCCACGGAGCACCGGAAGCTCGCACTGATCCTTGAAGGCGCGTACCCGCACGATGGCGTTGTGGCCCCAGTAGTTGGCCGCATCGCCCTGCCAGAAACTCTGGCCGGCGGCCAGCATCGGGCTGTACAGACAGGCAGCGAACTGCAACAAGCGGCCGAACAGCGTCGTCTGTCCCAGCGGCACCGGCACGGTCTGGATGAGCCCGGCTGCCGGATTGGCCTGCATCGTCAATACCAGCTCAACCAACGCCGGGCCGGTCATCACGCTATCGGCGTCAAGCACCACCATGAAGTCGTAGAGATCACCCCAGCGCTCGCAGAAGTCGGCGATGTTGCCCGCCTTGCGACCGATGTTGTCCCGCCGCCGACGATAGTGCAGCGACACAGCACCCGCCGACTGGGCGCGGAGCTTCTTCCAGGCGATCTGCTCGTCACTGGCGATCGCCGCCTCCGTGGTATCGCTGAGGAGGTAGACGTCGAAACGCTCCGCCTCACCGGTCGCCACCAGGGAGCGCATCGTCGCCGCCAGCCCGTCCATGACGCGCGTCGGCTCCTCGTTGTGGATCGGCATCACCAACGCGGTCCGCGCGGTGACCGCCTCTTCCTGAGGCTCACCTCGCGGCACCCGTCCCGACAACAGCGGGTCGCGTCCGGTCAGCATCAAGACGAAGCCGATGATCGCGTTCCAGAACGCGATCGAGATCCACGCGAAGGTCAGCGCGAACAAGGGCAGAATGGCGATTTCCAGAGACGTCAGACCCGCCATGCGGAGGATGTTGAGCATCATTGCGGTACCGGCCAGAGTCGTGAGCCCGATCAGGCCGAAGAACAAGCCGCGCCGCGAGCCGATCGACCCGCCGCCGAGCTTGCGGCTGCCGCCGGCGCGCTCTGCCGACGCGCTACCGTCGAGGATCGGGGTACCAGACATAGGTCCAGGTCTCGGTCAGTCGCGCGCCGTCGACTGTCAGGAAGAGCCGCATGTCGGCCGGACGCTCGCCATCAGGGGTCAAGTCGAAGGTCGCACGCCAGCCCATACCACTCGGAAGCTGCTGCACGTTCGGGGCGGAGGAATGTCCGCTCGAGGTCTCCAATACCGCCTCGATGCGCCCCTCGTTGTCACCCGGCGTCGCGGCCACGCCGCCAAAGTCGATCACGAACCGCCGATGGCTGCGCGGCGGTGGATCGCTTTGGCCGGGTAGAGCATCCCATCCGATTCGCGCGCGCTCAACTTGCATCAAGGTCTGCGCTTCCAGACGCCGATCGAACGTTCTCAGCTGATAGCGGTAGCGACGACTCTGACCTGCCAGGAACGGCTGGTCCGGAGACCAGTACGCAACGATGTTGTCGTTGAACTCCGAGCTCGTAGGAATCTCGACGAGCTCCACGCCACCACTCCCCCAGGCGTCGCCCTCGACGTTGACCCAGAGGCTGGGGCGATGCTGATAGTTCGCCTCGAGATCGAGATAGCCGTCGAACCTCCGGTCGCGCTGAACCAAGCCGAAGCCCCGAGGATCACGGTCACGCAGCGAGGTGATGCGCAGATCGCGGCGGTTGCTGAGTGGGCGCAGAATCCACTCGTCGGCCCTGGTGTGCATCAGCAGGCCGTCGGAATCGTGAACCTGCGGACGATAGTCGTCGAAATCCCGTGCTCGATTGGGGCCGTAGAGGAACATGCTGGTAAGCGGGGCGACGCCGAGCTTGCCAATGTCGCGGCGCGCGTGCAGCCGCGCGTCGACACCCAGAACGGTGCTCGCCCCCGGCCGCAGCTCGAAACGGTAGGCACCGGTGACCGAGGGGCTATCGAGCAGAGCGAAGAAAACGAGCGCCGTGTCCCCCTCGGACGGGCGTAGGAGCCAGAACTCACGGAAGACAGGGAATTCTTCGCGCCCCGGCGGCACCACGTCGACGGCCAGCCCCCGACCGGAGAGGCCATGCACCTGTCCGCCGCCGACAAGGCGAAAATACGATGCCCCGAGGAAGACGGCGGCCTCCTGGCTACGGTCCGGGGTCTCGAGCGGGTAGTGAACCCGAAAGCCTGCGTAGCCGAGCCCCGGCACAAGGCCCTCGGTGACAGCGGCGACCGTTTCGGGATAACGAAAGCTCTCTGGATCGAGAAACAGCTCCTTCGCCCGCCCGTCCTCGACGACGTGAACCCGCACCGGTTGTTGGTAGAGAAAGCCGGGATGGAAGAACTGCACCTCGAACAGCCCGGCGCCACGCCACAGCGCCGCCTCGGGCCGGAACTCGATCGAGCGGTATTGTGCGTAGTCCAATTGCGCCAGGGCGTCGGGCACGATACGTGCGCTCGGCCGATGGGGCTGCTGCGCCAACCGGAGCGCCAGCTCAGCGACGTAATCGTGCAGCGAGGTGGCGGTCAGTGGATCCGGCAGGGGCACAGCCGCTTCGATAGCGCGTTGTGTGTCGCCGGCTACGGTGGCGCGTTCGCCCTCGCCCGGCTTGGTGTCGCGCCCGCCCGTCGATAGTGTGGTGTCCGACCCGCACGCCGCCATAGTCAGCATCACTGAGACCAGCACCGACGGCCACGCCGTCCACCCACCACGACGCATGTCGATCATCGCCTCTCCGACGCCCGCTCGAACCATCCTGACGCGACTCCTACTCGCCTGGCTGCTCATCAACGCCATGTTGCTGGCTCCCCACTGGCTGGTCGCCGGCACGATCGCCGGCCCATGGGTCGCCGCCGAGTCAGGCTGGGCAGTGGGACTGCTGGCGCTGTTGCCTCGGAGCCGCTGGAGCCGGCGTCTCGCAAACTTCACTGCCTTCGCTCTGATGCTGCTGAGCCTGGTCGTGCTTGCCGACACTGTCGCTCGGCAGAGTCTCGCACGTCCGCTCAACCTCTACCTCGACGTGCGATTGCTGGGTGCCGTTCTCAACCTGCTGCGCGGTATCGCCGGTCCTGCCGTCGCCACCTTGACGTTGCCGGTGATCGTGGCCGGTGCGGGGTCGATGACCTGGCTCTTGGCCCGACTCCTGGCGCCGACAGAGACCGCCCGAGCTTCATGGATGGCGCGCCTCGCCGGCGTCGCGTTGATCGCGTTCTCGTCGCTGGCGTTGCTCGCCGGGCCGGCAAACGGGATCGCCGCGAAGATCTCACAGCCGGCGGTGCGAGTAGCCACGCAGCAGGTCCGGCACTTGTTCCGGATGTTGAACGAGCGGGAGCGCTTCGAGGCGGAGATGGCGACGGCCCCGAGGAGCTACTCCGATCTGCCCGGGCTACTCGATCGGCTCGAAGGTCGCGACGTGGTGCTCGGCTTCGTAGAGTCGTACGGCATGTCGGCGGTCACCGACCCTCGCTACTCCAAGGTAATCGTGCCTCGACTCCACACGCTGGCCCGTCGAGTCGCTGCGGCGCACCTGTATCTGGCCACGGGAGCGCTCATCGCACCGATCCAGGGAGGACAGTCCTGGCTTGGGCGCGGATCCATCCTGAGTGGCTTGTGGCTGGAAAACCAACTGCGCTACGACCTGCTGTTGGCGAGTCGGCGCGAGACGCTGATCGACGATTTCCGCCGCGCCGGATACCGAACCGCCGCGCTGATGCCTGCCATAACGCTCGCCTGGCCCGAGGGGGAGCGCCTCGGCTACGACGAGATCTATGCGCGTAAGGATATTGACTATGCCGGGCCCGCCCTCAACTGGGTGACCATGCCCGACCAGTTCACCTGGTCGTATCTGGAGCAGCAGGTGCGGCGCGATGACGATCCTCGACCGCTGTTCGCCGAGGTCGGGCTGATCAGCAGCCACGCGCCGTGGACACCGATACTGACCGTGCTGGACGACTGGGACGCGATCGGCGACGGCACGATCTTCTCGAGATGGGGCGGAGCCGGCAAGCGCCCACGGGAGCTGTGGCGGGACCACGATCAGGTGCGCGAAAACTACGCGTTGTCAATCGACTATGCGATTCAGGCCGCCACCGCGTATGCCGAGCGCTACGTCGATGACAACACGCTGCTCCTCGTGCTGGGCGACCACCAGCCTGCCCCGATCATTACCGGAGAGAACGCCAGCCGCGCCGCGCCGGTCCATGTGATCACCGCCAACCCTGAGCTCCTGGCTCCGTTCCTCGAATGGGGCTTCATCGAGGGCGGTATCCCCGATCCGAGCCGCTCGCCGCCTCGGATGGACGCGTTCCGTGATTGGTTCGTGCGCGCCTTGAGCGCGCCGTGAAGGCGTCATGGAGGCTCGCACCTTCGCCGGCCCGGTGCTCGCGGCGTCGCCATCAGCTCCAACAAGGGAGGCGTCATCGCCCCCCCACGGATCGGAGCGACCGGAGCTTCGACGCTTGGCGGACGGGCGACGATGTGGTGGACTGGCTGGCTGCCGGCACTAGCGAACCCGCTTGTGGCGACCCTCACGTAGTGGCAGCGCGCCCTGGCATTGGCTCGCGTCCACGAGCTGCGCAACGAGATCCGTGAACAGTTTGATCGACGAACAGACAGCGTGGAACTTGGTTCGGGCCATCCCACCCGGATCGGTGTGCCAGGAGGCGCCGCTGCGAGTTTCGGCCGAGTCGACAACCGACGCCTGGCTCGAGGTCGAGGCAAGCGGTGCCTGGCAGACGTCGACGCCACCGCTGGACGAGGCTCGAGACGTTCTAGACCTGTATCTGCCTCTCCAGATACCCAATCGGCTGGTGATCGGCCAGATAGGGCAGAGTCTCGACGGGCGTATTGCCACCGGTACCGGGCACTCCCAGTTCATTACCGGGCCAGCTGATATTCGCCGGCTCCATCGCCTCCGGGCGCTGGTCGATGCGGTCATCGTAGGAGCGAGCACGGTATCCGTAGACGACCCGCAGCTCACCGTCCGTGAGACGGACGGCGTCGACCCGGTCCGCGTCGTGCTCGACCCGAACGGCCGACTCGATGCGGCCCACCGAATCTTCACCGATGGCATCGCTCGCACCATCGTGCTGCGCCAGGCGGCGAACGGCGCCGCGCCGCGCTGGTCGGCGAGCGAGGTCATCGAACTGCCGGTGGCAGGTGAGCAGGGGTTCGACCCGTGCTCGGTGCTGTCGTCGCTACGCGAACGCGGCCTCGACCGGGTGCTCGTGGAGGGTGGCGGCATCACCGTTTCCCGCTTCCTGCAGGCCGGGGCCTTGGACCGCCTCCACGTCACCGTGGCGCCGGTGCTGCTGGGCTCGGGGTGCCGCGGCATCAGCCTGGATCCGATCGAAACGCTCGATCAGGCGCTGCGTCCTCGGGCGCGACTCTTCAATCTCGGCAACGATGTGGTTTTCGATCTCGATCTGAGCTGACCGGCTTTGGCGGGCCAGCGATCAGAATCGCTGCCCCAGGAAGGCTGGAAACAAGCACCAACAATCCGTAGGCCAGCGAGATCGCTACGCCGTCGGCCGTCGGCAGGCCCGCCGCTCCCCAGAGAAGCGCGGCGCCGGTCTCACGCACACCCCAGCCAGCTATGGTGAGCGGAATCAGCATGGTCACCAGCACCGGAGCGACGAGCGGCAGCAAGGTGGGCATCGGAGTGTCGACACCTACCGCCCTCGCAGCGACGAGATACACCGTGATGTACGACGCGACGATGGCGCCAGAGCTGATCAATTGAGCTGGCAGAGCGCGCGGCGAGAACAGTCCGGCTCGCGCGTCGGCCCAGGCACGCCTGAGGAGGGAGTCATCCGAGTCGCGCCGCAGGCGAGCCCACACGAAAAGCCCGATCATGATGGCAGCGGGCACCAGCGCCACGCTCAGCAAGACGGCTCGCCCACCGGCGCCGAAGGATCGCGGCAGCCACGCGAACGAGAGCCCGGCAACAGCCAGCATCACGATCTGTCCGGAGGCACGCTCCAGCACCACCGCCCGAACCGCCTGACCATCGAGACCACGTGACAGTGATCGACCGTGCCGCCACGCACGGGCAAGATCGCCCGCCACTCCGCCCGGCAGGAGCTGATTCAGAAAGGAGCCGAGGGCATACTCACGCAGGGCAGTGACAAACGGCAGGTGCAGCCCGAGCCGGCCGGCAGTGAATCGCCACCGCCATGCCGAGAGAGCGATCTGCGATAGGGAGATCACCAGCGCCAGTACGACCCAACGGACATCCATGCTGCGCAGGCGGGTGGCAACGCGCTCGAGGTCCAGATACGCGGCGAGGACAGCAAGCAGCCCCAGGCTGACACCGAGCCGCACCCACAGCATTCCGCTACCGCCGCGCGTGGTTCGGTTCATGCGCGCCTGACGGTCTCGGCTGCAGGCAATGCCAGCAAGTCCGTGTGTCGCACAGTAACGCTGAACTCGCCGCGCTCTATCGCTATCTGACAGCACTCTGCCCAGCCGTCGATACGGCCGGCTGACGCTGGCCGCTGCTCGCTGGCCGCCTGTCGCCACCCCTCGACCAAGCCGCGGGCGAGATCGTCGTCTCCAGGCGCGAGACGCCAGCAGCTCGGCAGCAACCAGGTGCGATATCCGGCGCGCCGGAAGAGCTGTTCTGCCCGACGGCCAGCCCCGGGTCCGAGCGCGGCGCCGAATCCCTTGTCGCCAAGCTGATGGGAGTTCACTGCGGCAAGCACGAGGGCCCCGTCGGAGTCACCGTCACCGACGGACTGGTCGGCGATCGAGAAGCGGAACTCACCGTCGTAGCTCAGCGCGAAATAGGCGGCGGCCGACGCACCCCGACAAACATCGACCAATCGGCACAGCCAGGACTCCGACACGAGGTCCAACAAGGCTGAGCCAGTAACCAGATGGGCCGCCTCGGCCGCCGCCAAGCCGTGCTCCGCAAGGTCACCACGAACGCGCGTCACCTGCGGCTCGGGATCGGGACAGGCGACCCGGGCGAGCAGCTCGGGATCGTGATCGACGAGCGTCCACTCCTGAGGCGACGCCAGCCGTGGAGATAGGTACCGCAGGTTGGACCCGGTACCACAGCCCAAGTCGGCGATACGTGACCAGCCTTGTTGCCTCCACATAGCCCGTAGGGGCGCCGTCAACTCGTGGGCCCGCGACCGATGATCGACCGGCTCACGCAACGCCAACCAGTCGGCAGCGAAACTCTCCACATGATCGCCGGCGCCCGGGTGGGGTGAACCATCGGTGCCAACGGAAGACAACTCCAGGAGCGCCTCCGCGAAAGCTCGTCCCGCCTGGTCCCAGCCCGGCAGGCGGGGCGCGGCACGACGAGCTCCGGCGGCCAACTCAGCACGCCGTGCCGATCCGCTACGGCCGGACAGCAGCGCTGCGAGTGCCTCCGCCAGCTCCTGCACCTCACCCGGCCGAACCAGCACCGCGGCCTCCGTAGGCACGGCTTCCGGGATGGCACCGCCGCTGGTGCTGAGCACCGGCAAGCCCCGCGCAACAGCTTCCCTCAAGACCATGCCGAAGCCCTCATAGTGCGAGGCCAGCACAAACAGCGAGCTGGAATGATAGTGAGCGTCCAGCACGTCGTCGTCGCAATCGCCCGCCAGCTCGATCCGCGCCTCGAGATCCCTTTCGGCCACCAGGTCGCGCACCGCGGCGGCGTGATCGGGGTCGTGGCTCAGGCTGCCGACGAAAGCGCAGCTCCAGGGCAACTGCCTCACTCTCGAGAGCGCCTCCACCAAAACGTCGTGCCCCTTGCGCGGGGTCACAGCGCCAACGCTCAGCAACTGTGGTGGTCGATCGCCCTCGGGCCCGGCCGCCCATCGAGCAGGCTCGGTTCCCGGAAGCACTGCCCGCACTTTCCCCGACGTGACTCCGAGTGCTCGCATTCGCAGCGCGGTGAATTCGCTGGTCACGATGATCCCCTCGCAGACCGCCAGCGCGGCGCGCTCCAGAGCCGAGAATCGTTGGCGCTCGGCTGCCGACAGGCCGGTCTCGTCGGCGAGCGGATGGTGCACCAGGGCCAGGATCTGCAACCGATCGCAGGCGGCGCGAACCACGTCTGGCAGAGCCCCCATCGCCAGCCCATCGATCAGCACCCGCGCGCCGGTCGGTACGGCGGCAAGCGCTCGCCCGAGGCTCTCTCGAGCCGTCGCGTCCGCATCCGGGAAACGGCCATCGAGGTTGTAGATCACGACCTGCCAGCCCTGCTGCCGAAGCTGTGCCACCATCCGAGCGTCGTAGATCGTCCCGCCCGTACGTCGCGCCAACGATCCGGGCACGATCAGATGCAGCTCAAAGCTGTCAGACATCGCCCTCGTAGCTGGCCCAGGCGACGTGAGATTCGCTGAGCGTGACACACAGCCGAGTGATACCGCGTGCCTCCTTGCCCAACTTGCCTTCGTGGAGCACCGACGCCAGTCGGTCGAAGATCTCTCTCGCCAAGAACTCTGTGGTCGTGTTGCGCCCGTCGAACGCCGGGTCGTCGTCGAGGTTCGTGTAGTTCAGCTCGCCGAGGATCACCTGTAGCTGTTGAGCGGCGAGCCCGATGTCGACAACCAGGCCATCGGCATCGAGCTCGGGGCGCCGGAACGTCGCATCCACCACATAGGTCGCCCCATGGAGCGCCCGCGCCGGACCGAATACCTCGCCCTTGAAGCTGTGGGCGACCATGAAATGGTCTCGAACGTTGAGGCTGTACAAGGCTCGGTTTCTCCCTGCCGGACCCGCTCCGGCTTGGCTAAGCTAAAACAAGCAGATCAGAGCGTCACGCTGTCGGATAGCGAATGCGATGGCACAATGCGTCCCCCGGATTGGCGCTGAGCCGTTCGAGCGCCTCCGGTAGTTGCTCGAAGTCGCTCTCTCCGCTAATCAGCACGTCGAGCTTCGGATCCCCGAGGAGCTCGAGAGCCAGCTGCATTCGCCGCCCATGATTCCATCGCGAGGTACGTGCCGGTGGCAGGCGGCCTACCTGGCTGCTCTTGATGGTCAGCCGGCGCGAGTGGAAAGCCTCTCCAAGCGGCAACTCGACCCCCCGGCTGCCGTACCAGCTGACATCGACGATCTTTCCCTCCATGCCGACCGCTGCCAGCGCGCTGCGTAGTCCAGCGGGCTGACCGCTGGCGTGGATCACCAGATCAGCGTCCGCGGTGTCCGGAGTTTCGTCGAGAAACGCCACCCCGAGCTCGCGGGCAGCCAGCTCGCGCTGCGGATTGATATCGATCGCCGTTACCTGCGTCCCCGGCACCTGCCGACACAGCCAGGCTGTCAACAGACCCAGAACACCGGCACCGACGATGGTCACACGATCTCCGACCCCGGGGAGCGCGTCCCACATCGCGTTGACCGCTGTTTCCATATTCGCGGCTAGCACGGCGCGTTCCAGCGGCACGCTTTCCGGCACGGGCGTGACGCGATCGGAGGGAATCCAGTAGAGGTCCTGGTGTGGAAACAGGGCGAAGACGTTCCGTCCCAGCAGCGACTCGGTGCCCTCGACAACCTCTCCGACGCTGATGTATCCATACTTGACCGGGGCGGGAAGCTCGCCGTCTTGGAAAGGAGCGCGCATCGCCTCATACTGGGACGGTGGGACCTCACCACGGAATACGAGCGTCTCGGTTCCCCGGCTGATCGCCGAGTAACGGGTACGGACGAGCACTTGCCCGGCGCCTGCGTCGGGGAGAGCGGCGTGGCGAATCCTCCCCTGTCCGGGGGCCTCGATCCAGAACTGGCGCGCGCTGTGGGCTGCTGACATCGTTGTTGCGCCTTGAGAACAGGTTTGAAGTCTCTGACTACCGCCAACGATCCCGTCGGGGCAACCGCACCGACGAAAACCTCCGCTCGCCGCGCCGGCGGCGATCTTGTTCTCGGACTGTTGCCGTTGCTCGCCGTGACCTTCGGCATGCGGGCGGCGCTCGGTCTGCCGATCGATTACGTCATGGCTCCGCTGACACTCTACGCGCTTCAGTGCGCGGCGGTGGTGTCGGCAGTCCCTCTCGACGCTCCGGGGCACGGGTTGGGCGCAGCGAATCGAGCCACGTTGGGGCGATCTACCCTGGTGATGCCGGTTGCGTCATTGGTGCTCTACCCGATGGCGCTCGGAGGCAGCGCCGCCTGGTGGATCATCCTGGTGGGCGGGGTGGCGCTGCTGTTGGACGGCTTTGACGGCTGGCTGGCACGGCGCACGAGCAGCTGCACCGAATTCGGCGGTCGTTTCGATATGGAGCTCGACGCGTTCTTCATAATGGGATTGTCGATGCTCGTTTGGCTGAGCGATAAGGTCGGTCCATGGGTGCTACTCATCGGTGCCTTCCGGTATCTGTTCGTCGCTGCCGGCTGGTTGTGGCCATCGCTGCGCGGCGAGCTACGGCCCAGCCAACGCCGAAAGGCGATCTGTACGACTCAGGGCGTGGCGCTGCTTGTCTGTCTGCTACCGGTCGTTCCGGCTACCCTGGCAGCGGTATCGGCGGCGAGCGCCCTGCTGCTGTTGACCTACTCGTTCGCCGTGGACATACGGCAGCTGGCACTCACATCACAACGCTGAGGTCTGCCCGAGCGGCTCCGACGACCTCATAGCCAAGAGAAAGAAAGGGAATGAGCAAGCTGCTGGGCAAGGTCGCACTGGTCTCGGGAAGCGGTCGTGGCATCGGGGAATCGATTGCCTGCAAGCTCGCCAGCGAAGGGGCGCGTGTGGTGGTCAACGATCTCGACGAGGAGCCGGCGCTCGAGACGGTGGCGCGAATTCGCGACGCCGGGGGAGAAGCAATCGCGTGCGTGGGCAACGTCACCGAGCCGGACTTCGGCACTCGCTTCGTGGCCGCTGCGGTCGATGCCTACGACGGCCTCGATATCATCGTCAACAACGCCGGCTATACCTGGGACGGCGTCATCCAGAAGATGACCGATGAGCAGTGGGAGGCGATCCTCGAGGTCCACCTGACCGCTCCCTTCCGCATCCTGCGCGCCGCAGCCGAGTACATCCGGCCAACCGCCAAGACCGAGGCCGCAAGCGGCGAGGAAGTGTTCCGCAAGGTCGTCAACATCTCCTCGATCGCCGGCACCGGGGGAGGCGCCGGCCAGGCCAATTACTCCACCGCCAAAGCCGGAATTCTGGGCCTGACGCGGGCAATGGCGAAGGAATGGGGACGCTACAAGGTCAACGTCAACGCGGTGGCCTTCGGCCTCATCTCAACCCGCTTGACCAAGCCGTGGGGCGACGACGACGCGCATATCGAGATCGAGGGAAGAACGATCAAGGCCGGGGCGAACCGCCAGCTACTCGATGCAGCGCCCCAGTTCATCCCGCTGGGGCGCCCTGGAACCCCCGAGGAGGCAGCCGGCGCCGTCTATCTGCTCTGCACCCCGGAGGCGAACTACATCACCGGCCAACTGGTGATCTGCGGCGGCGGGCTCGTCTAGCCGGCGGAGACGCTACCCCCGCCGCCGGGCTGAGTCACTCGTGCTCCATCGCCTCGGCCGCTGCCCTCCGCTTGTCGATGATCTCGTCGTACTCCTCCTGCTGGAGGTAGGTCAGGTCGACCCAGGCATGGGCCATCTCGTCGACTGTGCGATCGCCCCAACCGATCCACTGCTCATGGTCCGGGTTGTTGGGGTTGTCGGCCGTGTTGTCGAACCATGCGGTGATGGCAATCGTCGTACCTGCAGGTACCAGCGGGGCGACATCATCGGCGTAGACGTAGTTGACGTGCCAGTTCCATTGGAAATTGTCGACCAGGCTGAGGACCTCTTCGCGACCGTCGGGGTAGATCGCCGTCATCTGCATCGCCTTGCCACGCATGTGCATGTGCGGCTGGAAGTTCTCCAGGCGTGCCGGCCACTTCACCACGTGATGCTCTTGTGTAACCGCGATCTCGCCGGGCGGAATATCGATGCCGGTGCTACCGCGTGCGTCCCAGAATTGCAGCCGCGTACGGTTCCTGGGCTCGTTGCCCTTGTCGTGGAACCAGATGCCGAGCTCCACCTGGGCATCCTTGACCTCCTTGCCCATGGCATGAAGGTGCAGCTCCCAGCCGATCTGCGACCCCGGCAACATCACCTTGCCGGCGCCTTCCGGAAAGATCTCGCCGGCCTTACCGACCGCCCACTCCATGAACAGGCCCGGCCCACCCATCGCTCCGCGAGTGCTGGTAGCCACCGCTCCGGCACTCATCGGGTCGTCCTCGTCGTCCTGCTGGAGGAAAGCGAGAACATGGTGCACGATCGTGGTCGCGTCCTTGCCGACCGGGCGAATCTCGATCGCCTTGACCCAGCGCGGCTCGGTCACGCCGGTGGGGGTCGTCGGACGGAACCACTTGTCCTGGGTCACCGCAGCCAGGGTGTAGGGCTCCGACGCGATGATGAGATCCGGCTCGCCGAACTCGTCGATCAGCCGCCAGGTGCCGGGATCCGGAAACTCGGCCGGTGGCGGCATATCGGCCGCGTCGCCGAACGGGGCTCCGGCATCTACCCAGGCGACCACAGTCTCGATCTCATCGTCGGTCAGACCGCGGTCGTTCTTGAACTTCTGGATGCCGACCGAACGATTGATGTGCCACGGCGGCATCATGCGACGCTCGACTTTGTCCTTGATCATCGGCGCGAAGGCACGTACCTCATCGTAGGTCATCAGCGCCATCGGCGCGATGGAATCCGGCTGATGGCAGGCCTGGCAGTTGCGCTGCACGATCGGAGCAACGTGCTTCGCATAGGTGATCGAGTCGGGCGCCTCGACGGACGGCGTTGCCGCATCTGCGACCGCCGTCTGCTCCTGGGACAAGGCGTATCCGTGTGGAAACACCAACGCGGCTAGCACCAGTGCTCCGATCAAGACACCACATCGACGACCGACACGGGCTGTTCTCATCACGTTCATCTCCCCTAGGGACTTACGATTACTTTCACGAAGCCATTGCTCCAGCAGCATTGCGCATGCCCCGCTGATGCGAAGATCGCAGATCCGTAGCCAGAAGCGTCGTTGGCACGTACCCGGAGCAGGTATTCTCCGGGGGCGCTGAAGGTCGCCGAGGTGGCCATCTCGGCACCGCTCACCGGAAGCTCGGCATTCTGCGGATCGAAAGCCACTTCTCCCGGGCCCTGGTGCTTAAACCAGTTCAGCGTGATCGGCACATTATTCGCCCCCGGGCGGCCGACTCTCGGGGCGGGTTTGCCATCGTCGCGGGCCCACACCATCACCGTCAACGGCTCTCGAACCGACCCGGTCAGCGGAGGGCCCATAACACCTGCCGGGCCGGCACCCTCGGCACGGCCAAACTTGAGCACCGGTGGCGTGTTGCCCGAGCCCGCTTCTCCGGCCAACGCGTCAATCTGCCAGTCAGCCCTGAGATGACCCGGGATCGAGAAAGTCTCACCGCGGATCTTTACCGTCCAGTAGACCTTCGCGTCGCCGTGATCCGCCGGCACCTTGACGGCGAACACGCCCCAGTTCTGGCGCGGCTGGAAATGCGTCGGTTGGCCACCGTCGAACTCCGCGGGCGCGATGAAGTTGTTTGGTCCGAGCGGAATCTCGAGCACCTCTTCGGTATTGCGGTTGTAGTAGCCGAAGGAAAGGCTGTAGGTGCCGTCGGGATTCTGGTACCAGCCCTCGAACGCCGGGGTCACGGTCATGCCAGCGGCGCTTTCGGGAGCGAACGGAAGCTGCGACGAAGGCGTCGCCGAAAGCAATCCGGCGACTCCCGCGACCAGGCCGGACATGACGAGCGCGGCCGCTGTCGATCTACGCATGGAAGTCCCCCTCAGCAGGATCCGCGATTGGTCAAGTGGGCCCGTCCGGACATGCGGTTCCCGAGCCACCATTCCTTCGGGAGGGTCATCGTTGCAGCACCAGAAATCAATCAGGCCGGGCGCTGAACCGTCGCAGATCCTGCTTCTGACTACTCCAGCGACAGCGCCACCAACTCACCGGGGTGCCCAGGGGCGCCGACCGCGAGCACGATGTACTGCTTGTCCCCGTGCATGTATGTCATCGGCACGCCGCTCTGGTTGGCGGGCAACTCGAACTCCGCGAAAACCTCGCCGCTGCGCTTGTCGTGAGCGCGCAGCTTGTTGCCGCCGGAGCCGTACTGGGAGAACAGCCCGGATCCTTCGCCGACGAACAACAGGGTCTTGGTAACCAGCACGCCACCACGATCCGGTTGTCCCGTTGGGGGGAGATCCAGCCCGCGAAGTGCCGGGTGCTGGCGGACATAGTCAGGCGCCTCGCCGTTCGGCCGCATCCAGAGATGCTCTCCGGTATTCAGGTCGATGGCGGTCACGCGACTCCACGGTGGCTTGATGAGCGGCAACCCCTGGGGGCCACCTCCCTCACGCTGGCGTGTACCCCTCCCCAACACATACCGCATGTTGGAGCTCTCGGGATCAGCCCACAGCCCATACACGCCCGGCTGGGTGCTCGAGGTGACGTAAAGGACGCCGGTCTCCGGATCAGCGGCCGCGCTGGTCCAGTTGGCGCCGCCCTGGCTGCCAGGTATCGCCAACGTTCCCTTCGTACCGTCATCTTCGATCAGTGACGGCGGCGTGAACAGCGGCCCGAGCCGATAGTTGGCAGCGATCTCCTTGGCCTCCTCCAACAGATCGGGAGTGAAGTCGATGAGGTCGTTGACCGTGACGCCCTGACGATCGAATGGCGCCGGCTTGGTAGGAAACGGCTGCGTCGCCGCCGTCCGCTCACCCGGAACATCGGTCTGTGCCACCGGGCGCTCCTCGATCGGCCACACCGGCTGACCGGTGACGCGATCGAACACGAAGGTGAAATTTTGCTTGGTGACCTGTGCGACGGCCTCTATCTGCCGTCCGTCAACCGTGATGTCGAGCAAGATCGGAGCCGCTGGCAGGTCGTAGTCCCAGATGCCGTGGTGCACCGTTTGGAAGTGCCAGACACGCTCGCCGGTGGCGGCGTTCAGGCACAACAGGCTTTGAGAGAACAGATTGTCGCCGAGACGATGGCCGCCGTAAAAGTCGCCAGTCGCCGCCTCGAGTGGCAGATACACATAGCCAAGCTCGGGGTCCGCCGAGAACGGCGCCCAGGCGGCAACATTGCCCGTGTAGCTGGCGGAATCGTCCTCCCAGGTATCGTGGCCGAACTCGCCGGGCTCGGGGATCGTATGGAAGATCCACAGACGCTCGCCCGTTCGCGCATCGTAGCCGCGAACGTGGCCGGCCGGCATCTCCTTGGTCGGCGGCACGCTGCCAGCCGGAAACGCCGTCCCCACCACGACGACGTCGCCTACGATCACCGGCGGTGAGCTCGACCCGATCATCGCGGTGTCGCGGTCGAACTCGCGGTCCATCCCGCGGCGCAGGTCGACGACGCCATCGATGCCGAAATCGGGGATCAGCCGGCCGGTCGACGGGCTCAATGCCACCAGGTGGTAGGCCGGTGTGATCATGAAGATCGCGTCTTCGGAGCCGCTAGCCCAGTATGCGACACCGCGCCCGGAGTACGGGCGTGGCACGGAGTTGCCGCGTGTGCCCTCATCGTGGCGGTACACCCACAACGTCTCGCCGGTGCCGGGGTCGATCGCCACCACGGCGCGGCGCGTGCCCGCCGTCGCGTACAGAACACCGTTCACCATCAGCGGCGTGGTGCGGTAGTTGAACTCCGGACGCGGACCGAAATTGTCGGACTGCCAGCGCCAGGCGATCTGCAGATCGGCCACGTTATCGCGATCGATCTGATCGAGCGGCGCGTACCGTGTGCTGGCGACATCGGCGCCGTAGTGGTGCCACTCACCGACGCTCGCGCCAGACTGTGCCCTGCCGGTCGCGGCGGTGGCAGATGCCAGAAACAAGGCCAGACCAACCCTCATCGCGCGCGCTCTCATCACTGCGCCGCGGGAGTCGATCTACGCATGGATGTCCCCTTAAAAGTATCGGCGGTGTTCGCCGGCGCTCGTTCGTGCGGTTCCCGGACAGCGCTCGTTCGGGAGGGTCATCGCTGCAGCGCCAGAAGTCAATCAGACCGGGCGCTGGGTAGTGGGTCAGTTTGAGACTGGCCCACTACCGGGCGCTGCAGCGTCGAAGATCCGGCGACCGGCTACTCGAGTGCCAGTGCCACCAACTCTCCGGCATGACCGGCGGCACCGACGGCGAGCACGATGTATTGCTTGCCCGCGTGCATATAGGTGATCGGAACCCCGCTCTGATTGGCCGGCAGCTCGAACTCGGCGAGCACCTCACCGGTGCGCTTGTCGTAGGCACGTAGCTTGTTGCCGCCGCCACCGAACGTAGCGTATAGACCCGAGCCTTCGCCGACGAATAGCAGGGTCTTGGTGACCAGCGGCGCGCCACGCTCGACGCGGCCGGTCGGCGGAATGTCGAGCCCACGGAGCGCGGGATGCTCGCGAACGTAGTCCGGTGTGTCGCCGTTCGGGCTCATCCACGCATGCTCACCGGTGTTCAGATCGATCGCGGTGATACGCCCCCACGGCGGCTTGAGCAACGGCAGGCCACGTGGCCCGCCCCCCTGCGGAAGCCTCATCCCGGTCCCTCGCACATACGTCATGTTGGAGCTCTCGGGGTCGCTCCAAAGTCCGAACACATCCGGCTGAGTGGCCGAGGTCACGTAAAGAATGCCGGTCTCTGGATCGGCCGCGGCGCTGGGCCAGTTGGCCCCGCCAAGGCTCCCCGGCGCCGTCAAGGTCCCCTTGCTCCCATCCTCCTCGATGAGCGACGGCGGTGTGAAGAGCGGCCCCAGACGGAAATTCGACGCCAATTCCTTGGCCTCTTCGAATAGCTCGGGCGTGAAGTCGATCAGGTCGTCGATCGCCACCCCCTGATGATCGAACGGCGCCGGCTTGGTCGGGAAAGGCTGCGTCGCCGCGGTTCGCTCACCGGGAACGTCGGTCTGAACGACGGGTCGCTCCTCGATCGGCCAGACCGGCTGGCCGGTGACGCGGTCGAACACGAAGGTGAACGCCTGCTTGGTGACCTGCGCGACCGCCTTGATTGGGCGGCCGTCGACGTTGACATCGAGCAGGATCGGGGCAGCCGGTAGATCGTAGTCCCAGATCCCGTGATGCACGGTCTGGAAGTGCCAAACGCGCTCTCCGGTGCGAGCATCGAGGCATACGAGGCTCTGCGAGAAGAGGTTGTCGCCGAGGCGGTGGCCGCCATAGTAGTCACCGGTGGGGGCCTCGAAGGGCAGGTACACGTAGCCGAGCTCAGGATCCGCAGAGAACGTCGTCCAGACGCCGGCATTGCCCGTATAGCTGGCGGAATCCCCCTCCCAGGTGTCATGCCCGAACTCACCCGGCTTCGGAATCCCGTGGAAGATCCAAAGCCGTTCGCCAGTTCGCGCGTCATAGCCGCGTATGTGCCCGGTCGGCATCTCCTTGGTCGGCGGCCTATCGCCGGAGGGAAACGAAGTTCCCACGACAACCACATCGCCGACAACTAGGGCTGGCGAGCTCGATCCGATCGGGGCGGTATCGATGTCGAAGTCGCCGTCGAATCCGCGCCTGAGATCTACGACCCCGTCAATGCCGAACTCCGGCAACGGGCGGCCGGTCTTGGCGCTCAACGCGACCAGGTGGTAGGCCGGAGTTATCAGAAAGATGGTCTGACTAACGCCGTCCGACCAGTACGCGACTCCGCGGCCCGAGTTGGGCCGCGGCGCGCTGGCACCACGGGCACCCTCATCCATGCGATACGCCCACAACGTCTCCCCGGTGCCGGAGTCGATCGCTACTACGGCGCGGCGTGTTCCCGCCGTCGCGTACAGAACTCCGTTCACCATCAGCGGCGTGGTGCGATAGTTGAACTCGGGACGCGGACCGAAGTTGTCGGCCTTCCAGCGCCACGCGATCTGAAGATCGGCAACGTTGTCGCGATCGATCTGATCGAGCGGCGCGTACCGTGTGTTGGCGGTATCGCCGCCGTAGCTGTGCCACTCACCAACGCTCGCACCGGACTGTGCCCTGCCGGTCGCAGCCGTGGCAGATGCCAGAAGCAAGGCCAGACCGATGCTGATCGCAGGCGCTCTCATCACTGCGCGGTGGCAGCGGTCAGGCGGATCTCGAACAACATCTCCTGATCCGGCTCCAGCTCCTCGTCGCCCGCCGGTAGCAGGTTCGCCCGCAGCATCATGGCGATGAGATCGACTGTCTCACGGTCCGATAGACGGCCCGGATCGTCCTCCGGCATGGTCTCCTGGATGATTCCGTACAGGATGCCGAGGGATTCCTCGCGCCAGTACTGCATGAAGTCCCTGCCCATGAGGCTGATGGAGGTCTCCCCGCCCCGAAGGTCGGCCCCGTGGCAGGTGCCGCACTCAATTTCGTAGGCGCGCTCACCACGATCCGCCTGCTCGTCGGTGTAGACACCGTCCTCGGCGCTGAGCTGCCCCACCTCGCTGTCGCGCTGCCCCACCTCGCCGCTGCGCTGCTCCACGTCGGCGATCGTAGCGTCCGCCGCCAGCGTCGCCCCGGCAAGGGCGAGCGTGCCAACCATCGCGCTCAGCATCTTCTTCGTCACCTGCGTCTTCTCCGCTTCGCCCAGCAGCAATCCACCGACTCCGATGGCAAACCCGGAAACACTACTCTACCGGGCCGTCAGCCAGGTAGACGTCCGTCCTCCATTGGACACGCCGGCGGATTCGCGACTATCTTCAGGGTCCAAGGCGGGGCGAGATGATTCGGCCGGCGTCCCGGAGCTAGCGACGCGGCGGCGGTTCTCTCGACAGCAGAGCTGGTAGCAGGCGCCTGCTCGAGCGCGGCTCCCGCCGACCCTACGGGCAGGAAGTAGCACGTCAGAGACCATGCCTTGAGAATCACCGAGCGAATCGCTGCGACGACCGAGCCGTTCTTCAGCTTCGAGCTGTTGCCGCCGCTGCGCGGCGGAACCATTGCACCGTTGCTCGAGACCGTCGAGGCACTGCTGCCCTACCGCCCCGCGTTCATCGACGTCACCAGCCACGCCGGCGTGGTCACGTACGAGGAAGGCCCTGACGGGCTGAAACGACACATCGTGCGGCGACGACCCGGGACGCTCGCAGCCAGCGCGCTGATTCAGCACAAGTACGGCATCACCACGGTTCCCCATGTGGTGTGCAAGGGGTTCACGCGCCAGGAGACCGAGGATTTCCTCATCGATGCGAGCTACGTGGGCATCGATACGGTGCTGGCGATTGCCGGCGACGACCACGGCTACGACAAGCCGCTCACTGACAATCGCACCCGCAACGAGAGCGCTCTGGAGCTCGTGCAGCAGATCCGCGATCTCGCTGACGGGAAGTACGTCTCGGCACCACGCCAGGGGGCTCCGATCAACTTCGACATCGGCGTCGCTGGCTACCCCGAGAAGCACATTCAGAGCCCGAATCTCGAGGCTGATGTGCGATGGCTGAAGCGCAAGCTCGACGCCGGGGCTGATTACGTCGTCACCCAGATGTTCTTCAACAACCAGAGCTACCACGACTTTGTCCAACGCTGTCGCGGTGTGGGCATCGAGGCACCGATCATCCCGGCGTTGAAAGTGCTGACGGCGAAGCGGCAGCTGGCGTTGCTGCCGAAGACGTTCTTTATCCACCTGCCTCCGGAGCTCGTTGATGCCGTCGAGGCAGCCCCCGATGATCAGGTGACGGACGTCGGTATCGCGTGGGCGCAGCGACAGATCGAGGATCTGCTGGAGCACGACGTTCCGGCGATCCATCTGTACGTGATGCAGAATCCGCGTCCGACGCTGCGGTTGCTGGAGAGGCTGCGCTGACCGCGCCCGGGCGGGCGGCGGCGTGCCCTTGGCCGGCCCGGCCGATCCCCAGCCCCAAGTACGCCGACCACTTCCGAGCTTGATAGAGTCGGCCGGTGGTTGAGCACACGCTGGGCGGAGAAGGACCTTGGGACGCCATCATCGTGGGTGGCGGCTCGGCCGGTTGCGTGTTGGCCAATCGCCTCAGCGCCGACCCTGCGATGCGCGTGCTGGTGCTGGAGGCGGGCCCGGTTGACCATCGCTGGGATTTTCGCCTTCACATGCCCGCTGCGCTGGCCTGGCCGCTGGCCGGGCGTGCCTACAATTGGTGGTACGAGTCCGATCCGGAGCCGAGTATGGGCGGCCGGCGTATTTACCAGCCGCGTGGAAAGGTGCTCGGCGGCTCCAGCTCTATCAATGGCATGGTCTGGATTCGCGGCAACGCCCTCGACTATGAGCGCTGGGGCCATGCGCCCGGGCTGGCGGCCTGGGACTATGCGCATTGCCTGCCCTACTTCCGCCGCTTGGAGCACCACCTGGCCGGCGCCGATGCCTATCACGGCGACTGTGGACCGCTGGTGGTCACCACGCCGCGCGTCGACAACCCGCTCGTGGCAGCCTTCTTCGCCGCGGCACAGCAGGCCGGATACCCATGGACCGAGGACGTAAACGGCTACCAGCAAGAGGGCTTCTCGACCTTTGACCGGACTACCCACCGGGGACGCCGCTGGAGTGCCGCACGTGCCTACTACCATCCGGTCAAGAGTCGCCAGAACCTGACCCTGCGAAGTGGCGCGCTGACCACGCGAATCCTCTTCGACGGCCGCCAGGCCGTGGGGGTCGAGTATCGGCGCGGCGGCAGACAACACACCGTCTACGGTGGCGAGATCATCTGCTGCGGCGGTACCATCAACTCGCCCCAGCTGCTACAGCTATCAGGGGTGGGCCCCGCCGACCCTCTGAAGAAGCTCGGGATCGAGGTGGTCCAGGAGCTGCGCGGTGTAGGTGAGTGCCTCCAAGACCATCTAGAGGTCTACGTGCAATATGCCTGCACCCAGCCGGTGAGCCTCTACCCGGCACTGAGCTGGTGGCGCCAACCATGGATCGGCGCCAACTGGCTCTTCGGCCGCCGTGGCATCGGCGCCAGCAACCAGTTCGAGGGTGGCGGCTTCATCCGAAGCAACGACCACGTGAGCGTTCCCAACGTGCAGTTCCACTTCCTTCCGATCTCCATCCGCTATGACGGTTCGGCCCCGAACCCGGGCCACGGCTACCAGGTGCATGTGGGGCCGACGCTTTCCGACGCGCGTGGGCGGGTGCGGATCCGCTCCTCCGATCCGGACGAGCACCCCTCGATTCGATTCAACTACCTGTCTACGCAACAGGATCGACGCGAGTGGGTAGAGGCTATCCGCTGCGCTCGACGGATCATGACCCAACCGGCCTTCGAGCCCTTCCGCGGTGCGGAGCTCGTGCCCGGCGACGAGGTTGAGACCGATGAGGAGATCCTGAGCTTCATCGCCCGCGATGGCGAAAGCGCCTACCATCCGAGCTGCACCTGTCGGATGGGCAGCGACGAGGACGCCGTCACGGATGCGCAGCTCCGGGTTCATGGCCTGGAGGGACTTCGTGTGGTCGACGCTTCGGTCATGCCATCCATCACCAACGGCAACATCTACGCGCCGGTTCTGATGATCGCCGAGAAGGCCGCCGACATGATCCGCGGAGATACGCCGCTGGAACCCTCGACGGCGCCTTTCTACAGGCACGAGGCGGCATCGCAGCTCCACGGGGGACGCTGACTCCACCGAGCTCGCCGACGACAATAGCGACAGACCGGCCCTAGCGGACCTCGCGATCGTCCCGATAAACTTCGCCGCCCTTCATCACGAACATCACGCGTTCCATCACCGTGATGTTGTCCAATGGATTGCCGCGCACCGCGATCACATCGGCCAGCTTTCCGGCTTCCAGGCTACCGATGCGGTCGTCCCAGCCCATGATCATGGCCGACACGCTGGTCGCCGAGGTGATTGCGTCGAGCTCGCTTTCGCCGTTCTCGGTACGCTCCTGGAACTCACGCGCGTTGTGCCCATGCTCGAAGACACCGGCATCGGTACCGAACCCGATCTTCAGCCCACGCTCCACAGCCCGACGGAAGGTCGCGTTGCGAAATCTCATCATCTCGAGCGAGCGGTCGATCTGAGCCTGGGGAATCCCCAGGCTGGGTCCGTCTCGCGGAATGATCACGCCGACGTACAGGGTCGGAACGTAGAAGGTAGCGTCGCTGCCGGCGAGCATCTCCAATCCCTCTTCGTCCATCATCGAGCCGTGATCGATGGTCCGCACCCCGGCGCGGATGGCCGCCTTGATACCTTCGGCGCCGTGGGCGTGCGCCGCAACGTAGGATTCCCGGCGAGTCGTCTCCTCCACGGCGACCGCCAACTCCTCGTCGGAGTACTGCTGGGCACCGGGGGATATGCCGCGCGACAGCACCGCGCCGGTGGCAAGGATCTTGGTGAAGTTGGATCCATGCTTGAAGTTGGTCCGAACGATCGACCGCACGGCGTCGACACCGTCGGCCAGGTTACGCACCGTCGGCACGTCAACGTAGATGGAGAACTGGCGCGCGTCGCCCGCCCCGCCGGTCACCGAAACGTAATTGCCCGCAACCTGCATGCGCGGCCCCGGGAGCACGCCGGCATCGATCACCCTCTGTAGATCCACATCGGTGTATGGCCACTCCGGGCCCATGTCGCGGACGGTCGTGAACCCTGCCCGCAGCGTCGTCAGCGCGTTGGCAGCTCCGTATAGCGCCGACTCGCCAGGCGTGGTCTTGATCAACACTTCTTCCCAGTGGACCCCGACCTCGGAAGTGAGGTGCGTATGCAAGTCGATCAAGCCTGGAAGGATAGTGGCATCACCGAGATCGATCGCGCGCGTTCCTGCCGGCGCCTCGAGATCCGGGCCAACGGCGATGATCTGCTCTCCGTCGATCAGGATCCGGCCGGGCTCGGTCACGTTGCCCAGACCGTCAATCAAGCGCTCCGCCCGCACGAGCACGGCCCCTCCATCCTGGGCAACCCCGGCCCCGGGCAGGGTGGCGGCAAGGGCAGCAACGGCGAGGGCGACGCATCTCATGCTCATGGTCCAGCTCCCGGATTCGAGGAGGGGTGACGCCAGGCGAACACCAAACCGAGTAACCCGATGACGGTCATCGTACCCGGGGCCAGTACCGGAGTCGCGCCGCTCATCGACTCCCGAAACAGCTCCGCGCCAGTGAGGTTCGGGTACATCTCGCGCTCAAATTCGGCGTTGCCCGAGTAATGCAGCCACTGGCCTGCCAAACCGGTCAGCACGCAAGCCCACATCAGCACCCGCAACACCACCAGCGCGGTGCGACGGGACGCCAGCCAAGTAGCCGTGGCGGCGACGATCACACCACCGAGCAAGGCGAGCGGAAGCAGCTGCCACCAGCCTTCGGTGTGACCGATCAGCAAGAGCTCGGCGAGCGCTCCGAAGCTGCCGAAGATGATGACGGCAAGCAGACCACGGCGAAGATCGGCCAGGATGCCGACTTCCGTCGCGGCGTCGTCGCCGGTACTCATCGGTCGCTCGGTGGGGACCAAGACCGGGCCCCTAGGAACCCGCGATGCTCACGTAACGCTCGAAACGAGCTACCTCGTCGTCGTCGACATACTTGCCGATCTCCCGGCGAAACTGCTCGATCGACACGTAGGGACGATATTCCTCGAACTCATGGATCATCCTGGGTCCGATGCCGGGTATCGTGGCGAGGTCTTCCGATGATGCGGTATTCAAGTTCAGCGGTACGAAGACGTACTGCTCGAGGCGTGCCACCTCGTCGTCGTCGACATACTTGCCGATCTCGCGACGAAACTCGGGCAGCGCAACGTAGGGCCGATACTCCTCGAACTCGTGCGCCATTCGGCGACCGACGCCGGGAATCAACTGGATCTCGGCATCGGTCACGTCGTTGAGGTTGATCGGCAACCAGAGACGCGCGTAAACGGCGCCGCGTTGCTCATCGCTCAGCCCGGCACCAATCGCGGCGTCTAGCGCCGCCGCGCTGAGCCACGGCCGGCCGTCGATGATCGTCTCGGCACCCTCCGGACCCACATGCGACACCGCCGCGAGCTCCGCTTCGCTGGCCAGATTAGGGTTGAGCAGCGCGGCATTCGTTCCGACCTGCGCCGAAGCGGCAGGGGCAACGAGGAAAGCAGTTGCGGTCACGGCAAGAAGTTGGTGGCGCATACGGGTGGTCTCCGGCAATTTGAGAAGGTCGCGTCCCCGGATTCCTGACGCGTCCGCGGAGTATAGCGTATTGAGATAGCGTCTCAACTAGCTGCGCGTCGCCAGCGCCTCACGCACTCGCTGTCGATTGAACGGCATGTGCCGCAGGCGGCGGCCGGTGAGGGCAGCGAACGCGTTCGCGATGACGGGGGCAACGCCGAGCACGGCGCGGTCGCCGATGCCGGTGGGTGGGCGATCGGTACCGATCAGCTTGACGTGCGTCTCGGGAGCGTCAGCCATGCGCGCCACCGCGTAGTCGTGAAAGTTGGATTGCTCGACGTGGCCGTGCCTGATTGTGATGCGCTCGTACAGCGCGTTGCTCGCACCGTAGATGACCGCGCCTTCGATCTGGCCGACGACGTTTCTCGGCTGCACCGCAATCCCCAGGTCGACTGCCATCCAGACGTTCGGTAAGCGAATTGCGCCGCGCTGCTCATCGAGCGTCACCTCGGCGACGGTCGCCATGATCGTGCCGAACGAAGGCGTGTAGGCAACCCCCAAGGCACGGCCGCCGGGCGAACCCCAGCTCGCCAGGTCGGCCACCGCGCGAAGCACCAGGCGCGCCCGATCCGACCTCAGGAACTGCATGCGGAACTCCACGGGGTCGACGCCCTGGTCCAGCGCTACCTCGTCGAGAAAGCTCTCCGTAGCGAACGCCTGTTGGGCCGACGAAACGCCG
>DASCOT010000080.1:0-10459 GCA_036012155.1 Acidobacteriota bacterium | reverse complement strand
CAGCCCGTCGACGTAGTCGCCGATCTTCAGGTCGAGCACGTAGGGTCCGTACACTTGAGACAGGCGCCCGAGCGCCAGAGGCGCGGTAATCGATTTGGTCACCGATCGCGGTCCGAACCGCATTTCCTCGGGATACGGGTAGGGCCCGTAGGGTGTCTGCGACCCCTGGTGATACACGACACCGTCGCGGACCAAGGCCTTGGCGACCACGTAGTCGTCTGGAAGCGGGCCGCCAAAGCCCTCGAGCGTTGCTTCTGGCAAACCCTCGTCCGCCAACGCCGCGCCCAACTCGTCCCACCGTCGCAGCGGCAGCCTCGCCGCCAGCTCTCGATCGACCCGCGCTCGCTGGTCCTCGAGATCGCCGAGTGCCCCCGTTTCGAACGACGCTCTCGCCGCGCCCCAGGCGACGAAGTGCACCGGAATGTTGAACGGCGCCGTCTGCTGGACGAACTGAAACCGGAGACCGGTGACCTCGCTACCGGCGTACAGAAAACTCGCGAGGCCTTGATGGGCGTGATTCTCGATGTCATGTACCAGCATCAGGGCGAAGGCGGCGCGCGACCAGTCGCCATCGCCCGGCTGTCGCCACACACGCCCGTACTGGGGAATCACGTGCCAATAGCTCCGGGCACCACCGGTACGCTCGTCTCCGAGCATTTCGCCGATCTGAGCCGCGGCGAGGACGTTGCCGGAGGTGAACAAGTCCAGAGTGAACGCCGGCAACAGGCGCTTGTCGTGTCCACCCCGGCACGATCCGCCGAGCTCGACCGACGCGCCGTCGCACACCGGCTGCGGGATCTCGGGATCGAACTGCATCCGCGTCTGTTCGATGACAAGGCGCCCAGCAAGCGTCGGAGCCGGTGTGGCGTCGCTGGTGGGATAAAAGCTGGCGTTGTCGACCGGAGCTGCCAGATCACTGCCGGAGAGCATCAGGTCGAGCGGCAACGGCGTCGAGTCAGAAGAAACTTGCACGGTGCTCGATGACAGCTCGTCTACCCCGGCATCGGTCACCGTCCGCCCGCCAGGTCCGTCTGCCGGGGCACAGGCACCGACAGCGGTGAGGGCCACTAGCCAGCGGAGCGCCGCGAAGTCTCTGCCGTCGGACTCGCGGTCGTTCATGGTCGCCACCTCTCCCCCCAGGCCCGGATATAGCGGCCGTCGGCGTCGAGGGTGAAGAACGCCGGCTCGCTCCGCCGCAGTACGTGCATCGTTCCATCGGCCTGATGCGCGACCGACGCAACGGGGCCGAAATCGACGCCCGAGGGCAGGCTGGCCCAATCCTCCGAAAGCCGGTACGCACTCGATTGTTGTGCCGTCGTTAGCTGCGGGAAGTACCCGAGCAGAAGGGCAGCTGCCGCTGCGCTGAGTACTCCGACGATGGATGTCTTCGTCATCAGTTGGATTCCGTGCCTCCGATCTTTATCCTGGTGACATGCGCGGGGGGACGCGGGTCCGGACAACGCCCGATGCACTCCGAGGCGAGGACACTGATCATGCGAAGCGCCAGACTGTTGATGCTCCTCATGATCCCGCAGATGTTCTTCTATTCACAGGCGGTGAGCCAGGCACCGAACTCGACGATGCCAGCGCCGGCACTCGCCGCGACACCGCCGGGCTCGGCCGCTCCCATCGCCTCTAACCCGCCTGCGCCAGGCGAGATCATCGACGCCTATTGCGTGTTCTGCCACAACCAGGAACTGCGTACGGCTGGGCTCACGCTCGACGCGATCGACCTCGAGAACGTGGCTCCCGATGCCGAGGTGCTCGAGAAAGTGTGGCACATGGTCCGTACCGGACAGATGCCTCCGCCTCAGATGCCACGGCCCGATCAAGAGACCTTGAGCGCCATGGTGGCGTGGCTGGAAGAGGAGCTGGATGAAGCGGCTGCGGCCGACCCCAACCCAGGCAGGGTCGGCATCCATCGTTTGAACCGGACCGAGTACACCAACGCCGTCCGCGACCTGCTAGCGGTGGAGATCGACGCGAAGTTGCTGCTGCTGTCCGACGAGGCTGACGAGGGCTTCGACAACATCGCCGAGAGCCTGACGATCTCTCCCGCGCATCTGGAGCGCTACCTGTCTGCGGCCCGAACGGTCAGTCGCCTCGCGGTGGGCGACCCGACGCTGGGTGCGGTTCCGAGTTCCAAGCTCCACAAGTTGCCCGTGTTCCTCAATCAGGACGGTCGCGTCAGCGAGGGCCAGCCTTTCGGATCGCGCGGCGGCCTGGCGGTTCGCCACAACTTCGAGCTCGATGGCGAATACGTCATCAAGGTGCTCCTGCGGCGTCAGATCTACTCCTACATCGTCGGCCTGCGCGATGCGCAGCAACTTGACGTGCGCATCGACGGCGAGCGTGTGGCGCGCTTCACGGTCGGCGGCGAGGGACGAGAAAAAGGCCGTGCCGCGCCATTGACCTGGGCCGGCGAGATTCGCGGGGAGATCGAGTGGGAAAACTACGTGCACTCCGCCGACAGCGCCCTGGAGGCCCGTGTACCCGTGCGGGCCGGTGCGCGCACGGTGTCGGTGTCGTTCGTTCAGCAGCCGCGCGAGCTCGAGGAAGTGCTGCAACCGCGGAGCCTCGGCTTCGGGTTCATGTCGGACCAGCTATATGACGGCTTGGCGGCGGTCGAGAGCGTCGGCATCGCCGGCCCGTACCGCGCCGAGGGTCCGGGGGACACACCCAGCCGCCGCCATGTGTTCGTTTGCCGCCCGACGAGCCCGGCAGACGAAACGCCGTGTGCCCGGACGATACTGTCGAGACTCGCTCGGCGCGCCTACCGTCGGCCGGTCACCGATGGTGAAGTCCAGACGCTCATCGATTTCTACGAGGCCGGCCGCAGCGCCGGAGGGTTCGATAGCGGAATCCAGGCGGCAATCGAACGACTGCTGGTGAGCGTCAACTTCCTGCTGCGCATCGACAACCCGCCGCCGGGCGCTGCTCCCGGGCGAGCGTATCGCCTCACCGACCTGGACCTGGCGTCGAGGCTCTCGTTCTTTCTGTGGAGCAGTATCCCCGACGAGGAGCTTCTCGATCTCGCCATTCGCGGCCAGCTCAGCCAACCCACAGTGCTCGAAGACCAGGCGAGCCGCATGTTGGCCGACCCTCGCTCACGAATGCTGGTGGACGACTTTGCCAGCCAGTGGCTCGGCTATGGGAAGGCTCTCGCATGGCAGCCCGATTCAGACCTGTTCTTCGAGTTCGATGAGAACCTGCGGCATGCCTTCCTGAAAGAGACCGAGCTCTTCGTTGACAGCCAGCTACGCGAGGACCACAGCGTCCTGGAGTTGTTGACGGCCGACTACACGTTCGTCAACGAGCGTCTCGCCGAGCATTACGGTATTCCGGGTATTACGGGGGAGCGCTTTCGACGCGTGACACTCGACGATGGCGTGCGCGGCGGCCTTCTGGGCCAAGGGAGCATCCTCATGGTGACCTCGTATCCGGATCGCACCGCGCCGGTCGTGCGCGGGCGCTGGCTGCTCGAGAACATCCTCGGCATGCCCCCTCCCCCACCGCCGGAGAGCGTGCCCGACCTGGTTTCGACGGCCAGCGACGGACGAGCGCTCTCGATGAAGGAACAGATGGAACTGCATCGAGAGAATCCGGCCTGCGCCACGTGCCACATACGCATGGACCCACTGGGCTTCGCACTCGAGAACTTTGATGCCGTGGGCCGGTGGCGAACAGCGGCGAACGGCGTACCCGTCGATGCCTCGTCGGTCTTCGCTGACGGCACGCCCATCGATGGTGTTCCGGGCATCCGCAAGCTCTTGTCTCACCACCGAGAGAACTTCGTCCGAACCTTCACGGCAAAGCTACTGACCTACGCCCTCGGACGAGGGGTCGAGTATTACGATAACCCTGCCATTCGCAAGATTCTCCGGCGGGCGGCCGACACCGATTACCGTTGGTCGTCCATTATCCGGGGAATCATCGAAAGCGAGCCGTTCCAGATGGGGAGAGCGCCGCTGCTGCTGGAGAGAACAGCGTCATGATCATCGCCAAGAAGGCCATTCCCCGCCGTACCGTCCTGCGAGGGTTGGGGGCCGCCGTCGCTCTGCCGCTACTCGACGCGATGGTGCCGGCAGCCACTGCTCTCAGCCAAACGCCGGCCAAGACCATCAGACGCTTCGGCGCCGTCTACGTGCCGAACGGCGTAATTCCGGATCGGTGGTTCCCGGCTACCGTCGGGGCCGACTTCGAGTTCTCGTACGCATTGAAGCCGCTGGAGTCATACCGCGATCGACTGAAGGTATTGGGCGGGCTCGACAGCGATCCGGTCCGACCGCCTGGTGCGCCCTCGGCGGTTCACGCGCGAGCGAGCACCAAGTTCCTGACCAACGTACACCCCAGCCGTGCGCTCAAGGCCGGCATTTCAATGGACCAACTGGCGGCCCGTGAGCTGGGCCGGACGACACAGTTGCCATCGCTCGAGCTCGCTCTGGACACGGTGGATGCCGCGGCGACCTGCGACGACGGGAGCTGCATCTACACCGGGACGATTGCCTGGGCCGGGCCCACTTCGCCCCTGCCGATGGAAACCGACCCTGCGGCCGTCTTCGAGCGTCTGTTCGGCGAAGACACCACCGATCCGGTAGCCCGCCGCGCCGGTGCGCTGCGCAAGACCAGCATTCTCGATTCGGTGCTCGCTGAGGTCTCACAGCTCAAGAGCAAGGTCGGCCCGAGCGACCAATCTCGCCTCACCGGTTACCTGGAGAGCGTGCGAGCGGTGGAGCAGCGCATTCAGCGGGCGGTCGAGCAGAACGTCGAGCTGCCGGCATTCGATCGGCCGGCCGGCGTGCCAGGGGACTACGCCGAACATGCGAGATTGATGTTCGACTTGCAGGTGATCGCCTATCAAGCCGACATCACGCGCGTCTGCACGTTCATGATGGGACGGGAGTTCAACGGCCGAACCTACCCGGAGATCGGCGTGCCCGACTCTCACCACCCGATCTCACACCATCGCAATGATCCCGACAAGATGGACAAGTGCGCCCAGATCAACCGCTACCACGCAACGTTGTTCAGCCACCTGCTGGAGAAGTTGGCCTCGACCCCGGACGGCGATGGCTCGTTGTTGGATCAAGTGGTGATCAAGTATGGAGCTGGAATGAACGACGGCAACGGCCACATCGTCAGCGATTTGCCGATCGTGCTGGCGGGTGGCGGAGCTGGCCGGCTGGAAGGCGGACACTACATTCGCTACCAAGAGGGCACACCGCTCGCCAACCTGCACGTCGCACTTCTGGACAAACTGGGTGTGCCGGTAGAGAGCTTCGGCAACAGCACGGCGCGGCTCGAGCTCGACGCCCTCAGCGGAATCTGAGCGCGAGTCGGCGAATGTCCGCCAACCGCCGGATCGCAGCAGCTTGTTCGGTAGCGGCAATGCTGGCCAGCGACGGTGTCGCAGCGAACGTCCAGCTGCAGCTCGCCGAAGCCGTCCAGCAAGAGGACGCCGCAACCGTACGGGCCCTGTTGCAACAGGGCGCCGACGTGACCTCGGCGCAGGGCGACGGCGCGACGGCCCTCCACTGGGCTGCCTACCATGATGACCTGGAGCTTGTCGAGCGGCTGATCGCCGCCGGCGCCGACGTCAACGCATCCAACGATCTGAGCGTCACACCCCTGGCTCTGGCCTGCACCAACGGCAGCGCCCCGGTCGTGGAGCGTTTGCTCGATGCCGGGGCTGACCCCAATGTGGCCGGTGAGACCGGCGTCACACCGCTGATGCAGGCGGTGCGGATCGGTAGTGTGGGCGCGGTACAGGCGCTGCTCGAGTTCGAGGCAGATGTGAACGCCCGCACCGATGATCGACACCAGACGGCCCTCATGTGGGCGGCGGCACAGCGACACCCGGAGGTCGTGAGCGTGCTGCTCGAGTACGACGCCGACGTGCACACCCGCACGCGAGTCCGCGCTGAGGTGGTGATGCTCGATCTGGGACGCCGGCGAACCGCCAGGACGGCAGTCGAGGACGCGACCGAGATCAAGCGCGGAGGAATCGCCCCACTCTTGTTCGCGGCCCTGTCCGGTGATGTGGGTTCGGCCAGGCTTCTCCTCGACGCCGGATCTGACGTAAACGACGCCGGAGCAGACGGCAACTCGGCACTGGTCACCGCGGCCTTTTCGGGTCATGGGGCCGTTGCCCGAATGCTGCTGCAGGCTGGGGCCGATCCAGACAGCGCGGCTGGCGGGTACACGGCGCTTCACGCGGCAGTTCTCCGGGGCGATCTGAACACCGTCGAGGCGCTCGTGGCGCATGGCGCGGACACCAACGCGCCGCTCACGAAGGGCAGCCCGATCCGCAGGTACACCTCGCATTGGGCGTTGTCGAGCGCCTGGGCCGGGGCGACGCCGTTGATGCTGGCGGCCCACTACCTGGAAGGCGACATCATGCGCTTTCTGCTGCGTAGCGGTGCCTCCAGGACGGCCCTTCCCAACGGGACCACGCCGCTCCTGGTGGCGGCGGGAACCTATGTCGAACGTCGTATCAACCGCCCGCTAGACCACTCCGATACCCCGACCGTACTCGGCGATATCTTCTTTGCGCGCTCGGCAGAGGCTTCGCTCGAAGCCGTCGAGATCTTGCTCGACGCCGGTGCCGACGCAAACGAGGCTAGCCCGGCCGGCGACACGCCGATGCACGCGGCAGCGGCCAACGGATTCGCGGCCGTGATCCAGCTGCTCGCTGACAAGGGCGCCAGGCTGGACGCCAAGAACCAGGATGGCCAGACGCCGCTGGCGATGACCTCTGGAAGAGGCGCTCCGGGGAGTACCGCCGCCAACCGCGAGCAAGCTGCGGAGTTGTTGAGAGAGCTCGGCGCGACAGAGTAGGAGCGGGGGGGCCTCCTGCAGTCGACCTCGACCATGACATCCTTGAGAGGCAGAATGCCAGCGTGCTGGCCGATCATTCGAGGAGAAGATAGTGAGGGGTTATATGAGACACGGGCAATGTTGGCGTCGCGCTGCTTGGCTGCTGGCGCTCAGCTGGATGATCGCTGAGCCCACAACGGCGCTCGGCCAAGACTGGTCGCAGTGGCGGGGGCCGCAGCGTGACGGGAAGGCTGCCGCAGAGTTGCTACCGAACACCATGCCGGCTGAGCTCGAGCGCCGCTGGCGCGTCGAGGTGGGCGTTGGCTATTCGAGCCCGGTGGTCGCCGGAGATCGTGTCTTCCTGCTGACTCGCGAAGCCGACGAGGAGGTCGTGCGATCGCTGGATCTGAGCAGCGGCGACGCGCTCTGGCGCCAATCCTACGACGTGCCCTATCAGATGAACGCGTCCGCGACCCGCCATGGCAAGGGGCCCAAGTCTACTCCCGCCGTCTCGGGCGGCAGGCTCTATGTACTCGGCATCGACGGCATCCTGTCGTGCTTCGACGCTGAGGCCGGAGACCTCGTCTGGCGGCGCGATTTCACCGGTGAGTACCCGGCAACCTCGCCCATGTACGGCGCTTCCGCATCGCCACTGGTCGACGGCGGCAACGTGATCGTCCATGTTGGCGGTTACCACGACGGAGCGATTGCGGCGTTCGACGCGAACACCGGTGAAACGACCTGGGCCACCCGTGGTGACGGCCCCGGACACGCTTCCCCGATTCTGTTGCAACTGCATGGGGAGCGTCATCTCGTGACCCAGACCGACGCTCACATCGTCGGGGTGAGCCCTGAAAGCGGTCGTAGCCTGTGGAAGATCCCGTTCACGACCGACTACGACCAGAGCATCATAACGCCGCTGATTGCTGGCGAGCGCCTCATCCTCTCCGGGGTGGATCGGGGCGTCTTTGCGGTCGAAGTCCTCCCCGATGGCGACTCCTGGAGATCGGTGGAGCTCTGGCGCAACGACGACCTGCCCATGTATATGAGCTCGCCGGTGCTCATCGGATCGCGGCTGTTCGGGTTCACCCACAAGCGCAGCGGGCAGTTCTTCGCCCTTGACGTCGCCACCGGACAAACGCTCTGGACCAGCACTGGCAGGGAGGGTGATAACGCGTCGCTCGTGGGAATCGGGGATCGGCTGGTGGCCCTTACAGACGGCGGCGAGCTCATCGTGTTCGCAGCTGAGACAGCCGAGTTCCAGCCGCTGGCGCGCTACGAGTTGGCCGAGAGCGGTACCTACGCACACCCGGTGCTGACCGGAGAGGGCGTGCTCATCAAGGACGACTCGTCGCTATCGCTCTGGGGGATACCGGGATCGGAAGACGAGTGATGAACGCCACCCTGGGCGCGCCGCATTCGGCGCGCCCGCGGTGGGCGATCTGGATCGCTGGGCTCGCGCTCTCCGCCTGCGCCGCGAATAGCGAACCGGCAGAAGCTCTGCGGGGCGCAGAACAGGGCGCCTCCGCAGAGTTGGCGACGATCGCCTATGACCCGACGATCCTCGACGACCCATCGCGAACCGATGTCGACCGCTACCGCGACCAGGGCATGCGGCCGCTCGAGGTCTACGCGTTCTTCGGCATCGAACCGGGAATGATCGTCGCCGACCTGGGCACGGCAACCATGTACAACGCCCAGCTCCTCGGCCACATTGTCGGTTCCGAGGGTAGGGTCCACGCCATCATGGATTGGGGCCCGACGCTCGCCGACTGGCGTCGAGAGCGAACGATGCCGGCCTACGAGCGACTTACCGCTGCCGGGGCTCTCACCAACGTCGAGCTGATCGGCACCCTCGAAGAGATTCCAGACAACAGCCTCGACGCGTTGATCATCATTCGCCACTACCACGATTTCGGTGAGAGCGATGTGCGTATCGCACAGCTCCCGCGGTTCCTGCGGGCGTTGAGGCCCGGTGGAATTCTCGGCGTCCTGGATGCGCACACCGACAAGGCCGACGAGCGTGACGAGTCGGTTCACCGGATGAATGAAGCGCTGGCCCGCGAGGAGATCTCAGGCGGCGGCTTCGAGTTCGTGGCGTCGTCCGATCTGCTCCACAACAGCGACGACACGTTCGATTTCGACGGGCGTGAGGGCGCCCGGACGCCGGACGACCCCACCGACGACGCGCCGATCCACCGCTACTTCATCCATCGCTGGACGATGAAGTTCCAAAAGCCCGGCACATAGAGGGCAGACAGCGACGCGACGGATCCGTCAGCACGCCACGCATCTGGCGGCTCGCCGACTTCAGTTTGCTACCTCAAAATGCGCTGATCGCTGAGGTCTTTGCCGCCGACCGCCGTCTATATGCGGGCACCGCGGAATTCCTTGATCTCGAGATCCGCAAACGCGTTGACGATGTTGTACTGCGTCGGCATGTCTTCCCAGCGTGCCCGGTGGAACTTCAACGTCCCTTCTCCGCGCCACGCCTGCTTCGGTACCTCGTTCGAGTTACCGGCCGGCGACAGGACCGCGTACTGCACATCGGCACTACCCCACTCGCCGGTCTTGGGAATGTACTTGTAGTGAAGCGTTCCTCGTAGCTCGCCATCCGGTCGATCGTCCGGCTCCGGGCCGCCGTCGGCAACCGGCACCTTCTGCAGGTCCTCGACGCTCATGTCGAGGAACTTGAAGCCCATCCAGCTGGCGGTGACGTGCGTCTCGCCTTCGTACACTCTGGGCTCGGGAAGATCGGCATAGATCTTCGAGAAGCCCAGCTCATCGCGGCCGGTGAGGATCGGATCCGTGAGGTTCTCCCACAGCACGAGCAATATGCTGCCGCTGGCCCGATCCTCCCTGCCCTCGAACTTGGCGGGGAAACTCACGCCCAGAATGTTGTACCCACGGCCCGCGAGCCACGGGATCTCGGTGATATACGTCGCCGCGACCGTGACCACCGGCTCGCCATCGAGCGAGAACCCGTCGGGGAGCATCACGGCGAGCTGGTCGGCATTGGTGAGGAAGCTCACCGCAACGGTCTTCTTGTGCGGCGCGCCGACGTTGTCGAACGTCTCGCCGTTCGGCCCACGGCGCGGTCCCGTGCGCGGTCCGAAGTGTGTCGGCATCCGGTACATCCCATCGGGATCGAACGTATAGCTCATTGACCCTGCGGCCTCGGTTTCAGGAGCGCGACCCGAGCTTGCACCAGCATTCCACGCGGCAAGAGCAACCAATGACACGACACCAAGAAACAACCACCTACTTCTCATTCGCATGGATCACTCCTTCGACGCCGGCAGGTCGCGTGGTCATCAGGTACGGCGAACTCTTCGATGAATGTCGGCCGAGCATAGCGGCGCGCCACGAAGAACTCCAAGTTGGTTGAGGCCCACCCACTTGACAGCAATCCGATAGCCAGACGGGCACTCGACGGCGGCTCAAGATAGGCTGGGTCCACAATGACACCGCAACGGCGCATCCTTCTCGGCACCCTGGCTTCGCTTGCTTTCGTGTCGGCGGCATGCGCCACGGGTGCCGAAGACTTCGACCTTCTCATCGAGAACGGCAGGGTCGTCGATGGGACCGGGAGCCCCGGGATCTACGCGGACGTCGGGATCACCGACGACAGCATCGTCGCGAT
>DASCOT010000079.1:0-6393 GCA_036012155.1 Acidobacteriota bacterium | reverse complement strand
CAGATTGTGCGTACAACAAGGTGCTCACGCTGACGGCGGCGTGCCTTTGCTTGTCGAGCGTCGCCGTCGTTGGTTCGCATGCTGAGCCCCGGCGCCCGCCACTGCCGGAGCCGACTCAGTCCGGACAAACTCCAACGTTCCGCTCCGCCGTCACCCGCGTGCGCGTCGACGCCATCGTCTCCGACGACGACGGCAACTTCATCGACAACCTGACAGCGGGGGATTTCAGCCTGCTCGAAGACGGGGTCGCGCAGGAGATTGTCGACGTTCAGCTGGTCAGCGTGGAGAGTGGACGGGTCAAGAGCGTCGGCGCCCGTGACGCCACTGGGCCGGCTCCCGAGATGCGCAGCGCTGCCACCCTCGGGGCGATCGCCTACTTCGTAGATCAGCCGGGCCTCGATCGGTCCGATCATCCACAGCTGGCCGAGGCGTTACAAGAGCTGTTCGAGGGAGAGGGGGATCTGGCGATTCCGCGCGGCGTGTTCATGCTCGACGACGCCGGCGCCCTGCGCCAGCTTGCACCGTTGACGACCAATCGAGATGTGTTACGCACCGCTGCTCGCATGGCGATCGAGGCCGGGCCGTCGAGCGACTCGATCTTCGATCGCGTCAGTCGCGAGTACGCTCCCGTGATGAAGGGGGCTCTCGATGTGCTGAACAGCATCGGAAGCACGCCGTACAAAGTCAATGAAGTGGTTCGGAACGTGGAACAAAGGGCCAGGAGGGATGGCGAGATGGCGCGACAGCGCGCCGCGTATACGTTGCGTCAGCTCACCGAGCTCACCGATGCCCTTTCGGCCATGGAGGGCCGGACCGCCCTGGTGTGGATCTCGTCGGGTGCCATAGTCACCGAAAGCGGACCCTTCGGCGCCTTCGCCGTGGCAGTACAGGAGGTGGTGGCGGCGAACATGGGCACCTCGACCCTCACCACATGGTCATCGCCCGACCCGAGGCTTCTCGACCTGATGGCGACTCTGGTCGAGACCGCCAACAGCGGCAACGTCAGCATCTATGCCATCGACCCTCGCCCGGGCTCTCAGCTCGGCTCGCTGGGCAGCCGGGCAGCGGTCGGAGACAACCAGGTGGCCCGGGCGCTGCGCCGAAACATACGCCCGGCGTACGCTCAGTTGACGGCTCCACTGGCGGAGGTAGCGGCGAGCACGGGAGGCCGATCGTTCATCGGTTGGGGCGAGCTCGATCAAGCCTTCCGGGAGCAGTACGTCGACTCGACGCAGTTCTACATGATCTTCTACGAGCCGCCGGAGCCTCACGAGGACGGCGAGTACCACGAGATTCAGGTTGAGGTCGACGCTCCGGGCACCGACGTACGGGCGCGCTCGGGGTACCGAGGGGAGCCGGCCTCGGCACGACTCAGGCGCGAGATCACTGCCGCACTGAACTTCCCGGGGTCCGTGGTGGGTCGACCTGTGCCGGCGCAGGGGTTCCATCGATTCACCTCGGACGGCTCATCGAGCATCTTCCTGCTCATCGGATTGCCGGGGCAGCGGGAGACGGTCCTGGGCAGCTGGGCGCCTGCCTTCGCGACCATCGATGCCCAAGCAGAGATAGACGAGCAGACGATTCAGCAACTCGGTGTCTCGCGCTTCCACGTACACGCCGTCGCCGTGAGTCATGCCGGCGAGTTGGGCGGCGAGTTCCATACGACCGTGGCGGCTGAAGCCGCGGTGGGATCGCAGTCCGCGGCGAACCCGGAACCGTTCTCTAACTACATGAGGGAAATACCGGTGGATCCCGGTGTCTACGACGTGCGCATGTTCGTGGGCGAGGAAGCGGGTGATCGCGTCGGCACTGCCAGGCTGCAGGTCGAAGTGCCGCCTGTCGAGGATGGCTGGCTTATCGCCGATCCCATACTCGTTGCCGTGGACCCTGCAACGGGGATGCAGCGACCCCTGCTGACCTCGACCGTTCCTGCCGACGTTCAGATCGCCGCGAGCGTGCAGGTCAGTGGTGCGGCCAGCCCGCAGGCCGCGATGACGGTTCGTCGCGAGGGGGGCGCAACTCCCGTCGTAGAGGTTTCGCCAACGGCCCTGCCACCCGAATCCCCGGGTATCCATGGGGGCGTTCTGAGGTTGCCCTTGTTGGACCCGGGTGAGTACGAGGTCGAGCTGAGGATCGTCGACATGGCGGTGAGCCAACAGGCGGTGCGCCTGTTCGCCCTGCGGGTGACGGAGATCGGGTGATGGCCGGGCGCCGAGCGATCAAGCGAGGCTGGCAGATCGATCAGGGGTTTAGCCCCGCGTAGTTGTAAAGGGTCGTCGCGTAACTCTTCATCGCCCCGGCAAATCCGTACACGCGCTCGCCGTCCCCCTCGATGACGTAATACTCGCCCTCCGGATGGAAGTGGGCTCCCGTTCCGTAGCCGAGTCCACCGCGGGCGGTCGGTAGCTGCAACGGCATGCGCGTGAACAGGTAGTCTGGCCACCGTGCCGTTGCGGTACCGAGGAAGTCTCCCGTGGGCGGCTCATCGAAGGGGACGTCGAACTGGCGGTACATGGCGCGGATGGCGTCGGCGATCTCGGTGTCGGTGTTGGCGTAGGACCAGGGAACATCGCCGATGACGTTCATCTTGACGTCCGCATAGCCGTGATCGTCCAGATAGTCGCGGATCACCTCGGCGAGGACCTCGCCGTCGACGTTCGGTGGGTAACGGATGTCGATCTTCGATGCGGCGACCGGTGGGCGGTGATGTCCGGCATATCCGGGCACCATGTTGCCACCCCAGGTCCCCATGATTGCCACCCGAACGCCAGTGCGGACCCGGAGGATGTCCTCGAAGCTCCTACTGCTCGACTCGGCGCGACTGCGGAGGTACTCCATCTCCGGGGGAGACGGTTGGATCACCCCTTCGGCCATCTGCCGGCGCAGCTCGGAGTCCTCGGCAAAGACCTGCAGCATCTGCATGTGGCGCCACATCGGTTGCTCCGGAAGCCAGAGGCCGACACCCGGCGACATGCCGTCTGAAGCGCTGAGTCCGGCAAGCGGATGGGTCTCCAGATCAAAGACCAGATTGCCGATCGAAGCGGCGCCACCCACGCGCCCCTGGCCATTCGAGCCTTGGCCGGCCCCGAGGCCGAACACAGCGTCTGCCTCGAACAACTCCGGGTTCTTCATCATGAAGGAACGGATACCGATCTCGGCGCGCTCCTCGTCGTGATCGACGATGAAGATCATGTTCACGGGCAGCGTGCCGGTTGTCGCCTTGATCGAGATCAAAGCGTTGAGCTGCGCCATCTCGTGACCCTTCTGGTTGCTGGCGCCGCGTCCCACCAACACCCTCTTGTACGGCGGCTTCTCGATGATCTGCCCACCGAACGGCGGCGCCGGCCAGTCCTCCTCGGGCCAGATCGGCATCACATCGGCCATCACGTAGTCGATGATGGTCTTCTCGGCGCCGACATCGCAGCGACCGTAAACGACCGGATTGCCGGGGGCTCCCCAATCGCCGATGCCGGGATGGTGAATTTCCGCCTGGCAACCGAGCTCCTCCGTGATCAGGTCGCGCAGGAAGCGCGCCGAGTCCCAGATTCCCGGCTGTCCTTCCACGAGGTTCGAAATGCTGGGGATCTTGATCCACTCGCGAAGACGTTCCACGTGGGTGCCGAAGTTGGCGTCGATGTGTCGATAGACGCCCTTGAGCTCGTCGGACACCCCCGTCGGATCGGGCGGGTCACCGTGCCTCGTGAGCTGCCGCGTCGGCATGCGGTGCGGCCGTGACCATGCCGTGGGTAGCTCTCGCGCTCCGGCAAGCCCGGCGTCGTCGGAGATCACGGGATCCGCCAGCGCACCGAAACTGTCGCCTGCGAGGTCGCCGGTTCCCGCAAGGAATCCAGTGACCAGTAGACCGGCAAGGAGCCGCCGCCTGGCACGCTCCGTCGGCTGAGACCTCGCCATCGTTCGGGATTCCATCATCGACTCCCCTCTACGATTCGCCAGAGCGCCCACCACTGTGTGTCGCAGCGAATCATGGCTCGCGCACCCCGCACAAGGCCGTAGCGACCCGCTGGTGACGGAATCTGGCACCTGCGCCGTGGAACGCTGATTTCTCCCTACGGTATGGTGCAGGCGAAGTTGCCAGAGTCATCGACGCTACCGGAGCCGCCGTATCTCGCCACCTTCGGATAGGGGCAGAGCGGCCGGCTTCGCGTGACCTCGCCGGCCTCGACCCGCTCGGCTGGAATCATCGCCGGGGCCAGGTTGCCCTCGACCCAATTCACGAGCGGGGTCAGCGCATCGATGCGGCCGGTGCCGAGGCCGCCGCGACAGTGCAACATGCCGGGCACCATGAACAGACGATAGAAGTCCAATGTCGTGGTGGCCCCCATCTTGGCCTGTACGGCTTCGTAGTATTCCACGCCCATCATCGGGTTGAGCGCTGTGTCGGCCCACCCGAAGTAGGTGATCATCTTGCCGCCTCGATCGTGGAACGCGGACAGGTCGGGGTCGGTGGCGTCGAGAGTCTCGCGAATCGTCACCCGCGCCGGGTCGGCGGCGAAGTCGAACTCGCGCCAGTCGAAGTCGGGCTCGTCCGGCGTGAATGCCATGTACCGGAAGAAGGAAGTGGCGTACAGGGTCCCCATCGTCCCACCGTCGTCAGACACGATCCAGTTACTCCACCCACCAGCCGCCTCGGCCCCCACTGGCTGCCCGGGGAAGAGCTGTTTGCCCCCTGCCGCGGGGCCGCTGTAAATGGCGACCAGGGTCTCGATCTGGGGGCGTGTGAAACAGCTGTCCGACGCAGACCCTGCACAGATCGGTAGATGGGCAGCAGGGTCGAAGTCGCAACGGCGCGGGTCGTCGATCAATCCGTCGGCGAGACCGTCGGCGGCGTCGCATCGTGTGTACACGGCCTCCGCGACCAGTGCCACCTGCGCCTCGCTGAGTGGGGCACGCGCGAGCGCCTCCCGCTGAGGCGTCATACGGGATTTCAGCCATGCTAGCGCCCCTGCGATCGTCATCCCTGAGAACGTCGCGGCGTCGGTCGAGCAGAATGTTGCCGACAGGTCTCTTAGGAACTTTGTTCGAGTTCCGGTGTTGAGGAGAAACGCCAACTGGTTTCGTGTCGGAACCGCTCCGTAAAGCACATCGTGGATGAGAAACACAGTCGATGGAACGTTCAGTTGTTTCAGATAGGGCAAGGCTACCGTATCGTAGGTTGCAAAACCGTTGTCGAAATGGATCGCGGCCAGTGGCCGGTCCGCAGTGCCTGCGCGCTGCCGCCGAACCAATTCCATGGTCGGCACGACTTCGAAGTGCTCGCGGAGAAACGCGATCTGCTCTCGGAAGGCGTCAAAGGGCGTTATGTAGCGGTGGCCGTGGGTCCAAGGAGTCGGCTCCCACTCAACCGTATGGAATAGAAAAATGGCCGCGACATCGCTGCGAATTTTCAAGCGTCTAAACCGAGAGAGCAAGAAACGGGCGTCTTGGCGCAAGCTTGCGATGGCCATCAGGCGCCTTCCGCACCCGCTGCCGCAGGCAATTTGAGAGATTTGACGATGTAGGTTGAGGCGAGAGCGGGAACAGCTCGGCTCTGCAACAGCCGCTCGAGGGACTTGCCCAGTACGGCTTCAAGCGGCGTGAATCACGCGTTTAGGGGCGCGGGCAGCGCGTGGCAGTGAACATATCGCTCTACTAAAGGCCGGAATCCGGACTTGCGCAGCGACGCGCAGAAGGCATTGGGATCATGCTCACGAGAGATCTCTCGATAGGGTCGGGTCTCGCGGCCAAGCGGTCTTAGTAGTGCGTTTCGTGTTGCCTGACGGCAGCGGCGGTAGAGAAACCGCCAGCGGATCGGAAGGCACCGAACATTTCGCGTTGTAACGATCGCAACCCCTCCGGCCTTCAGTACCCGTGCGAACTCGCCAAGCATTGGAGCGTCCTCGTCCATATACTCGATCACTCCCATGGCGACGACTAGATCCAGTGAATCATTCGGAAGGTCAAGCTTCTCGCAATCCCCGATGCGGACATTGGCGTTTACCCCGGCCTCTTCGGCGGTGCGTCGGGCATGCTCGACCATGTTCTTTGAGATGTCGATTGCGTCCACCCGGTAGCCCAGCCCATCGAGAATAGGGATCAGTTGCCCGGCGCCGCAGCCTACATCGAGAGCGCGCGCTCTCGGGCGCAGAGCAGGCTCGATCATGCCGATCGTGTAGTCGAAGCGGTACTGCTTGTCGTAGTACTCGAACCAGCCTTGACGCGAACGGGATCGGTAAATGCGGTCGCGCCAAACATCGGCGGTCCGGGAGAAGTGACGTTCGATGTCGCTCTTCGCGGTCACAGTTTCAAGCGCCTTTGCACGACAGCGTCGATCTCGGGTGTAGCCAGGGCTGCCTCCATTGCCTCGAGATCATCAACATCGACGCTCACAGAAAC
>DASCOT010000078.1:0-23223 GCA_036012155.1 Acidobacteriota bacterium | reverse complement strand
CTGACCGGTCATGGCGGCTTGGGCGATAGCATGCAGCTGGCGCGCCTGCTCCAAGCCGAAGTCCGACTGCACCATCTCTTCCGCCGTCACCTTGGCGACCACCCGCGGTGTCGGAAACGCGTAGAACGTGTCGCCCGCGTAGGCCACACGATAGCTCACGGCCTCGGCAACATTCGACACACTGGCTCGGAAAAAATGTAGTCCGGGGCGGCTGGCGACCGCCAGCGTGATGGCCTCGAACGGATGCATCCTCTGAGTCGGGCGCAGCCCGTAGAAGTCGGACGAGAGCCCGTACAGGCCTTGGTCAGTACGACAGAGCTTGTAGAAGGGCCCCGGATCGAAACCCATGCCCATCATCCGAGACAGAAGCGCCACTACCCCGGGCTCATCGCGTTCCGTCCCATTCATCAGCGTGACGATGAGCTCCGGACGCTGTTCGGTTCCCAAGCTGCTGACAAGCACGAGGCGCATCCGACCGCTGACGTCGACGAGTCGCGTGAAGCGCTTACCATCGAAAACGTCGACCAGCTCCCCTGCGCCCGGCGACATGAACGTCGCGGTCGTTTCGAATCCGAACGGCGCCGACGGCGTCAGCCGAAACTCGTGCATCGCCTGCCCCCGTCTGATTAGCGCGCCTGCTGTTCGAACCCCTCAGCGACGGACTCTGTGCGGACCCGGCCACCGTTGCCCCGACGGCAACGGCTATCCGAAGCTCGCGATCGCTTCCGCCTCGTCGGTGTGGCTCTCGAACACGGAAATCAGCTGCGTGAACTGCAATAAATCGCGAATCTTCGCAGTCAGATTCAGCAGCTTCATCTCGGCGCCCTGGCTTTGCGCGGTCGTAAAACTCGCCACCAGTTCCCCCACGCCGGCGCTGTCCATGTAGCCAACCTTGTCGAGGTTGAGTACGATTTTCTTCTCGCCACGATCGAGAAGGTCACGGATGATCTGGCGGAGCTGCACATCGCCTGAACCGAGGGTAAGCTTGCCGCTCAGGTCGATGACGACCACCTCGTCGGCGCGACGTTCATTGAACTTCATTTCGTGGATCCTCCGACGCGGGTGGGATGGAGATCGGCGAGACTCGGGCGGCAAGGCTAGCTACGCTATCATCGGCCCGATCAAGGAGCAAATAGTTGACAGCAGCAGAGGAGAATGTCGCGAGGCTACAGCCGGACGCGGAGCAGATCGCGCCCGTCCTCGTGTGGCATTCCAGTGCGGAAGATTATCGCAAGGCGCTCATGCAGCGTCTGCCCGGCGTTCCTGTAGAGGTGCGCTCCGGATCCGTTCGAGCGAAGCCCTCGGAGGCACGCGCCTTGCTCACCTGGAATCCACCGCCTGGCGCGCTCGCTCAGCTCCCGGCTCTGGAATGGATTCAGGTCATGGGCGCCGGTGTCGACAATCTGATCGGCCGCGATGACCTCCCGGCAAGCGTCCGGTTGACCCGTTCGTTGGGACGCTTCGGAGATCAAATGGCCGAATACGTCGTCGGGTACCTGCTGCATCAGCTCATCGCCATCGAGGACTACCGCCGCGATCAGGATCGCGGTGTGTGGGATGGCCACCCGCGCCCGCTGCTTCAGGACTCTCACATCGGGCTGATCGGGCTTGGCTCCATCGGACAGGTAGTGGCCGAGCGGCTGGCCGGGTTTGGTGCCGAGATCTCGGGGGCGTGCCGCACCGCCCGGCCTGTCCAAAACGTGAGTCATGTATACGACGCGCGCAACTGGCGGCAAATGGTGCCGGACTGTGACGCATTGGTTTTGACTCTGCCGTTGACGCCGGAGACACACGGCATGATCGACGCTGACGTGCTAGCTCAAATGCGCCCAAGCTCGGTCTTGATAAACGTCTCGCGCGGCGCGCTCATTGACGAGGAAGCTCTGGTGCTGGCGTTGCGGGACGGTGTGCTCAGGGCCGCCGTCTTGGACGTTTTCGAGCAGGAGCCACTGCCCAAGGAGAGCCCCTTGTGGACCGAGCCACGCGCGTGGATCACGCCGCACGTCGCCGGGCCGAGCGAGATCGACTCGATCGCCGATGAGTTCGCCGACAACTATCGCCGCTTCATCGACGGCGCGCCCCTAGCTCAGCTCGTCGATCGCCAGCAGGGCTATTGACCCGCGAGCTCGTCGATGACGGCGAGCGCCTGCTCGATCTCGGCGTCGGTGGTGTAGAAATGTGGCGCCAGCCGGATGCCGGCACCCGGCCGGTAGTCGACCATGATCCGCCGCTGCATCAGCTCGCGGGCGACGCGATCGGCACTCGGAACGTCGACCGTCACATGCCCGCCGCGGCGCTCCGCCGACGATGGCGAGTTGACTCGCCATCCGCGCTCGCTGGCTGTCGTGATGATCCTCTCAGTCTGCCGGAGCGACTTGCGGCGAACGCTCGCCAGATCGAGACGGCCGACGATATCCAAACCAGGAACGGCGGCCGATAGCGCCGGAACATGGGTCGTGCCGTTCAGAAACCGCCAGGCATCGTCTCGGTAGGTCGTATCGAGAGGATCGAAGGCAAACGGCTCACGACGAGCGAACCACCCCGTGAGCGCCGGCTCGAACTCACCGATGAGATCGGCGCGCACGTACAGGTAGGCTACTCCCGGACCCCCGCAGAGCCATTTGAGCACCCCACCCACCGCGAAGTCGACGTCGAGCCCGATGACGTCGATTGGCATGACCCCGGCCGACTGATAGACGTCCAGGGCGACTCTTGCGCCGACTTCGCGAGCCCGGGCGACGATCGCCTCGATGTCCTGTAGATAGCTGCCGCGGAAGATGACGTGCGAGATTGGCACCAGGGCGGTGCGTTCGTCGATCGCCTCGATCATCGCCTCTGTTGGCACCTCGAAGCCGTCTGGCGATCCGACGAGGTGAAGCTGCGCTCCGTGGCGCTCGTAACCACGATACAACTGGACTATCGAAGGAAAGTTGAGCTCAGAGCAAACGATGCGGCTACGCTCCGCCGTGAAGTCGAAACAAGAGGCCAGGACGGACGAAGCCAAGGTGACGTTCTGATGCGTCGACACGGTACCGGGCGGCGCTCCGATGATACTCCCGATGGCGTTGCCGACCTTCTCCGGTAACAGCCACCACTCTTCTTCCCAGGCGCCGACTCCTCGTGTCGCCCAGGCGTCAGCGTATCCGGAAAGCGCCGCGTATACCGCGCGCGGCATGGCCCCTAGCGAATTGGAGATCAGATAGGACGACGACTCGAGGATCGGAAACTCCGGGCGCCAGGAAAGGAGCTCCGCCTCTTCAGCTGCAGACGTTCTAGTTGCAGAGGCTTCGATTGGATTCATTGCGAATCAGACGAGGTTAGCGGGAGCAGCTAAACTACAGCGCTCACGAAATTGCTGCCAGCTCGCGCGTGCGCGCCCAAGCCAGCCAGCCTACGGAGCTTCGAGAAACGATGTCGGGGATCCTTCGAATCGGCCAGAGCGCCGACCCGGACGACGCCTTTATGGCGTGGGGCCTGCGCTCCGAGCTCGAGAGGCGCGGTCTTGACGTGGAGCTGGAGTTCGCCGATATCGAGTCATTGAATCGGGCTACCGAGGAGGGCAATCTCGATCTCAGTGCAATCTCGGTTGGGGCCTACCCGAACTTCGCCGACCGCTACCGGATACTGCGGTGTGGGGCCAGTTTCGGCGACCAATACGGGCCCCTGGTGGTCGGGGCACGGCCGCCAGGCACACCGACCGAGACGCCGCTTTCCGGGCTTACGGTAGCCATACCGGGAGCGCGGACGACCGCCCGAATGCTCCTGCGCATATACGCCGGTGCGACCTATCAGGAGGTCGAGATGCCATTCGACGCTATCCTCGACGCGGTCATAGCCGGTGAGGTGGATGCTGGCCTGATCATTCACGAGGGGCAGCTCGTATACGAGCGTCTGGGGTTGCACGCGCTCTTTGAGCCGGCGCTGGAGTGGGCCGAACGCGAGCAGCTGCCGCTGCCACTCGGGGTGGTTGCCATTCGCCGCGACCTTCCGGAACCGGTTCAGGAGGCCGTCGCCGACGCGTTCGCCCACAGCGTCCATGCGGCGTTCCAGGATCCGGAGTCCGCGCTCGACTTCGCCGCAACCTACGCTCGCGGTCTGGCGCGCGACGACCTCGAGGAATATGTGCACCGATACGTCAACGCCGCCACCCTGGATATGGGGGTGACCGGGCAACGCGCCATCGAGCGCCTCTTTGAGCGCGCTCGAGCTGCTGAGCTTCTGCCCGACGTGCCACCGGTCGATCTCTATTAGGCCCCCTTCGAGGGCGCAACCCGTCGATCGGTTAGTTCTTCGAACAACCGCTTGGTTGTTGGTACTATTCAATGGTCAGCATTGGTCATCACACGACTCTAAACTTTAGAATGAGACATCTAAGATCACAGATCGTGCTTCTCGCACTATCCGCAGCACTGTTGGCGATCACGTCGGCGGGCGGGGCTCGAGCCCAGGACCTCAGCCCAAACGAGCCGCACAGCATACGCCTGGTGGTAACGGAGACTGCCGGGATTTCGCGCTCTCGAGCGCCTGTCGTGGCCGGCGTACCCCTGCCTCTGAACGCAGCCGCCGTCGATGCCGCAGCGTTCGACCTTCGCGATTCAACCGGTGAATCGATCCCGTTCAATGCTCGGGTGCTGACACGTTGGAACGGTCCGGCTGACGACCCCGTCGGGCCCATCAGATGGTTGGCGCTGAGCTTCGTGGCCGATCTGGCGCCGCGGAGTGAAGCGACATTCGACCTCGTGCGCCAACCCGTCGCGAATCCGCCAGCAGAGATCGCTCGGAACGAGCCCGCAGGTATCGTCGTCGACACCGGGGCGCTCGGATTCCGTGTCGCCAGCGAAGGTAGTGCCCTGTTCGAGAATCTGCGCATTGACATGAACGGCGACCGGCGAGTCGACGTTCGCCTGATCGGCGAGCGCGGCGCCGAGCTGCTGTGGCCCGGAGCAGGGGGGCCAGAGCCGGTACCGCTGCAGGCACGACTGCTGTCAACAGGACCGGCCGAGGCCGTCGTCCGATTGGAGGCGCAGCCACCGACCAGCGCCGCCGCTAGCCTACTGGTCTGGCTGCATGCCTATCGAGATCAGCCGTGGCTGCGAACGGTCGTGAGGGCTTGCGATGTGCCGACGAATCAGTCCGTCCGGCTTCGCATTCCTGTCGAGACACTGGGTGATCCGCTTCGCGCGGCGCTCGGAGTGTCCGTTGGCGACGCCGGGAACGAATGGACTCCCGGCGAGTCTTTCTCCCTCGCCCCCCGCAGCGTGGCGCGACTCGTCCAACAGGACGACCGCTTGGTGTGGAGCTCACAGCTCGACGGGCAATCGTTCTTGACCACCGAGAGCACCGCGTGGGCGGAGGTCGGAGCGCTTGGCTGGAACGTCGCGGTCGGGGCGCTGCCCGGCTCCGACGATCAGGTGCACGAGATCAACCTCACCGGTAGCGGCGACATTGCCGTCGACATCGCTCCGGTCGGTGGCGGCTGTGGCACCGTCGAGCTCTTCTTGCAGTTCAGAGGCGGGCGGGCGCGCGACGTCCGGAAGTTCCAGGTCTTTTCGAACCCACTCGTGGCAACGGCCGAGATCGACTGGTATCAGGACTCGCTCGCCCTGGGCGCAGTGGGCCTCGGCAATGCCGACGCCGCGGCCGTAAACGCCGCTGCGACGGCCGACGGTGGTTGGGACCCGACCTTTGGACTGCTGACCGCCTGGCTCGGCAGTCAGGGTCGCGAACCTGCCTGGCTACGCGCCGCGGCGCGGCGCGTCAGGACCGGCACCGACAAAGGCTTCGACGACCGACTAGGTGGGCCGCTGCTGTACTTCTGGCTCACTGGTGATCAACGCGTACACGAGGCACTCGTGGCCGCAGCAGCCGAGCTGTTGCGACGCGATGACCGCGCCAGCAGCTCGTGGGTACCGCTCGCCCACCTCGATTTATGGGATGCGCTCGGTTCGCCTGCTCACCTGAGAGCAGCGCAAGCGGCCCTTCGAACCGCAGCGATGCAGCTGTATGCTGCCGGGTGTGACTCGGATCCGAGCAGGGCCGGTCTCACACTCGAGGGACTCGGCCGCTACGACTGGGCAAGGCGACTCACTGGGAGCGCCGACCGGCAGGCCGAACTGGCCTTGGAACAGCTGCTCGATCGCATGCTCTCATGCCCGGCAACATCGCTGATGGCTGACGGATTCGCATACGGCGCACTGCTTGCCGGCGACAAGGACCGACGGAACGCGTACTTGCGCGCTGCCGAGCGCGCGCTGCGTTCCCGCGCCACACCGGGCACGGAGAGCGGCGACGCCGCCACACGACTTCACAGCGGTCAGACGTATGCTTGGTTGCGGGCGCGCCTCGGCGAGCAGCGGTCGCGCCACGGGCAATAGACAAGACCGCTACGGGTCGCGCTGCGCTCTCTCGATCACGAGCGGCACCATCGGCACATAACCCAGCGTCGTGCCGGGCTCCGGGGCCGTCGGCACCAACGTGATCCGATCGACGATCTCGATCCCTTCGACCACGATCCCGAACACGGTGTACCCAGGGTGATCGGGCCCGGCATGGTCGAGGCTCGGGTTGTCGAGGTAGTTGATGAAGAACTGGGAGGTGGCACTGCCGGTGTCGTTTCCCCGGCGAGCCAGAGCGACGGTACCGCGACGGTTCGCCAGGCCGTTGTCGGCCTCGCTGACAATTGGATCGTGCGTCGGACGGGCGCTCAGATCCTGGTCGTAGCCACCGCCCTGAACTACCGCGAGGGCTGTCGGCGGCTCGACACGATGGAAGATCGTGCCGTCATAGAAGCCTTCGTCGACGTAACGGAGGAAGTTGGCAGAGCTGATCGGCGCGCGATCTTCGTACAACCCCACCACGATGTCGCCGACCGTAGTCGTCAACCGCACCCGTGGCGCCCGCGCCGGGAGCGGTGCCGTATCGACGGCCGGGCCGCGCTCTGGTAGCGGGTCGTGAAGCCACGCGTCACGTCCACCACATGCCGCGGCGAGCAGGACGGCGGCAAAGGCCCCGGCGTGGAACACGGCTCGAGCTCGGAGCGCACCGGCACGCCGATCGGAAGACCGCTGGTCAGTAAGTCTCGACCACATCGTAAAGGGGGGTTTGCCGTCGCGCCGGCCTGAACCCGGACTCACGGATGAGCTCGATGGTCTCCTCCGTAGTGGTTCTCACATCGTGCGCCGCCTCGTGCAACACGTTTTCCTCGATCAGAGTGCCTCCGAAGTCATCCGTGCCGAACTGCAGCGCCACCTGCCCGGCCTTCTTACCCTCGGAGAACCACGAGGCCTGCATGTGCCGCACGTTGTCGAGGTAGAGGCGAGCCAGCGCCAGCACACGAAGGTAGACGGACGGCCCAACGCTGTCGGGGAACTGCCGCTCCATCGGCGTGTTAACAGCCTTGTACGACCAGGGGATGAATGCCGTGAACCCCTCCCCCTCCGCATCGTCCTGCACACGGCGCAAGCATTCCAGATGCTCGATGATGTCGACAGGCTGCTCGGCATGCCCGTACATCATCGTGGCCGTAGTCCGAAGCCCCTGCCGGTGCGCGGCTCGATGGACCTCGAGCCACTCGAGGCTGCTTTGCTTCTTCGGAGATATACGTGCCCGTACCCGGTCCGAGAGAAGCTCGGCGCCTCCACCGGGCATCGTTGTCAGGCCGGCCTCGGACAGAGCACGAAAGATATCGTCGTACTCCAGTTCGGAGACCTCCCGCATCTTGCCAATCTCCGGTGCCGAGAAAAGATGCGGATGGACCTCGGGGAAGCGCTTCCTGAACTCTCTCGTCACGTCTAGGTAGTACGAGAGCGGCAACTCATCGTACAGCCCACCCTGTAGCAGGACGGTCGTGGCGCCGAGCTCGACCGACCTTCCGATCGTGCTCATGAGATCGTCGATCGTTTGCGCGTATCCTTCCTTGGCGTCGCCCGGTTTGCGATAGAAAGCGCAGAACAGACAGTCAGCATCGCAGAAGTTCGTATAGTTCGGGTTGGTGTCGACCACGAACGTGACACGGCGCTCCGGGTTATGGCGGTAACGCCAGATGTTGGCGAGCTCACCGAGCTCCGCCAGCGGCGCCTGCGTAAGCAGCCATAGGCCCTCCTGCGGAGTAATGCGGGCGCCGGCGTCGACCTTCTCGCGAATCTCCTCGAGGCAGGCCGAGCCCGTACCGTCGACCAACAGATCAGCGAGCACGCATCCGGGGGCGTCGCCGAAGCTCACTGCGGCGTCCCTCTGGCGCGAGGCGCGCATCACCTCGGAGGCCTTGGCAACCAGCCGCGGTGTAGTCATGTGGTGGTCTCGGGGCGTTGCAAGGGAGTGCTCTCTTCCCACCAGGGCGAGTCGGACAGAAGCGCGCGGAAGCGCTCGATCGCCTCCGATTCTGGAGCGCCGAGCCGGTAGGTGAACCCCATCAGGTAGGCGTACGCCGCATCCGCATCGAGGCCAGCCTGACCGCCGTGCGCGGCAGCGAGCGGCCGCAGGTCACGCAAGCTCTGGTCCAGCGACGTTGCCAGGCGATCGAGCAACTCGGCGCTGGCTGCCGTAGGCGCCTCGCGCCGAACCACCCACCTCGCGAACACGAACGACTGGCCTTGCCAACGCTTCCATGCGGCGCTCAGATCGAGCACCTGCCTCCAGCGTCCGGCTGTCAGGCTCATCGATCCCGCCGCGTAGTCGCGCTCGCCCGGCATCAGTCCTGCGGACGCCGCCTCGCGGAGCGCTGCATCACCAATCAGTAGTACCGCGTCATCCTCGTCGGCGGCCTGCTCGCGACGCACATACCGTGCGGCATCTACCCCATATCGCTGCTCGAGCAACAATCGCAGCAACGGATACGAGGTGCTGGTCTGCCCCGTGACAGCGACGCTCGCACCACTGAGCCGATCCATCGACAGGCGCGAGAACAGCAACACGGAATGGGCCGGTCCATCGCAGGCCACACCCAGACTACCCAGGGCCGTGAACTCCGGACTTCTGAACGAGTCGCACAGCGACATGATGCCGGCGTCGACCTCGCCGCGACGTGCCGCCTGTCCTAGCATGCGCGGCGGCAGATCGACCAGATCGAAGCTGCCATCGTCGACGTTCTGGTAGAACGGCACCGAGTTGAGGTAGGGAATCCGTGCAACCCGCAGCGAGCTCATGGGGAACTCGCGGCGCTCACCTCAGGGCCACCGGCGTGCGGCACGTCAGCGGGCACTTCAGACAGCGAACCTTGCGGAGCCTGCGCCAGCCGCCGCACCTCTTTTGCGCTCTCTCCGAGCAAGTCCCAGGTGTGCAGTCCGTGGCGCTCGACATCAACAGCAACCGGCTCCGCAACCTTGCCGCGGAGCGCGATCGGATCACCGTTGGCAACGTCCATCCGCTGCGACCAATGGGCGGTGTTGTCCGGCGGCGGATACACCGCAATGATTCGATACATGGCATCACGCTGCACCGGTACCCGACCGGCCTCGCGAATCATCTTCGTGAGCTTCTGCGTGGTCATGCCGACGGGGCTGCTCGCCAGCGCCGCATGCGCGATGAGCTCCTCACCAATCGTTCCATCGAGATCATCGGCGCCCCACTGCAACGCCATCGACGCGGTCTCTGCTCCTAGCATCACCCAGTAGGCCTTGATGTGCGGGAAGTTATCGAGCAGAAGCCGAGCAGCAGCGATCGTTCTCAGATCCTCGATAGCTGACGCTGGCCGCTCGGCAATGTCGGAGTACCCGAGCTGGAAGGCCAGCGGTATGAAGCTGAAGAAGCCCCCGGTGCGGTCCTGCAGCTCGCGCAACAGAAGCATGTGATTGACGCGTTCTTCATAGGTCTCGATGTGACCGTATAGCAGCGTCGCGTTGGTGCGGATCCCGCGGCCGTGCGCGATCTCGTGGATCTCGAGCCAGCGCTCGTGCCCAATCTTGCCGCGGTACATCGCACGGCGAACGCGCTCCGAGAACACCTCGGCGCCGCCGCCGGGCATGGCCACCAGGCCAGCCTCTTGGAGCCGGTCGAAGACCTCCTCGACCGGGATCTTCTCGCGGCGCGCGAAGAAGTCGATCTCCACCGCGGTGTATGCCTTGATCTGCGCCTCGGGGTTCGCGTCGCGTATGGTCTCGAGCACCTCCAAGTAACGTTCGAACGGCCAGTCGGGGTGAAGCCCACCGACGACATGCACCTCGCGGATGGGCTCCTGAACGCGCTCGCGGATCTGTGCCAAGTTCATCTCGTAGGCGTGATCATCGCCCTTCTTGGCCGCGTAATCGCAGAAATTGCAGCTCAGCACGCAGACGTTCGTCGGGTTGATCTGACGGTTGAGCACGAAGCCCACGAACCCACCGGTGCGCCGCTCTTTCTCGGCGTTGGCGACGCGCCCCAGACCCACGACGTCATCGGTCGACAACATTGCCATGCCATCATCGAAGTCGAGCCGCTGGCCCGCGGCTACCTTGTCGATGACGCGTTGTAGGCGAGGATCGCTAGATCGTTTCATCGTTCCCGACAGCTTCGAGAGAGCCCTACGAGACGGTGCTGAGAGCGCCGTGGGATCTGCTAGTCTAGCCCGTATTCTGCCCACCTGCGGTTCACCTTGTCGAGCAGGTCATCCGGCATCAGCAGGCGACCTGGGTAACCTGGTTTGAAGGTGGCGTCGATACCCATCGTCCCGTAGCAGGTGGTCCACGGGCCGCGACGCTCGACGCGCTCGAAGACAACGTCACGGGCGCAATCAAAACGCGTGAACAGGCCCCAGAGCATCTGCTCGGGATCATCGAGGTCGACGTCGTCGCTAAGCGCCGCAACGATCCGAACCGGGCCCAGATCGACATCGACCAGCCGTTCGACGACGGCACGCGCCGAGGCGCTCACCCGTACCAACATCAGAGATTCCTCGAGCACCCGATATGCCGTAACCCGATCGTCGATGCCACGCGGATCGGGAACCCGATCACCGCGCTGCCGGGTCGCGTCGCCGGATCCGGCCGAGTACCGGGTCGGATCCCGCAACGCCGCGCTCATCTCAGGAGCGTCAGCGGCATCGCCCATCGCCGCCCGTACCGCGTCCTGGTCGGCACCGGGTGCGCCGTGCAGCGCGCCCGTAGGGCCGCTGCTCGCATCGAGAATCATCTTGCTACCGAGGTTCATCCGGTAGCTGGTGAAATCGAGCGTATCGAGCGGCACGCCGGGCAGAAGCAAGAAGTCCCTCTCGGGCTCGAAGTTCGCCTGCACAGCACGGAGGACGGCGTTGAAGTCGCGCACCGGCGTCCCCTCGTCTACCAGCACGAGGCACTTCGTGAGCGCCAGCTGGCCGGTGCCCATCAGAGCCAAGGCGGTCTTCACGGCCTCCTTGTAGAAGCGTTGCCTTACGGAGACCACCAGCAGGTTATGGAATCCGGCCTCGAAGTAGGCCCACAGATCGACGATCTCGTGGTGAATCACCTTGATGAGCGGCCCGAGAATGTCCTGTGTGGCGTTGCCGATGAACTTGTCCTCTTGTGGCGGCAGCCCCACCACCGCGGACAGGTAGATGGGGCGCCGACGACGAGTGATGCACCGCACCTTGAACACCGGAAAGGGCGCCGCGTGTGAGTAGTGGCCGAAGTGATCGCCGAACGGACCTTCGAGCCGACGCTCGCCGGGCAGCACCTCGCCCTCGAGCACGATCTCGGCGTTGGCCGGCACCTCCAGGTCGATACTCGAACAGCGGACCATTGGGCACGGGGCCCCTCGAAGGATGCCGGAAAAACCGATCTCATCCATGCCCTCCGGCAGGGCAGCCACAGCCGATAGCAACAGCGCTGGATCGACCCCGATCACCACGGCTACCGGAAGAGGCTGGCCCAGCTCTTCGGCACGAGAGTAGTGGAATCCGCCACCCTTGTTGATTTGCCAGTGCATTCCGGTGAGATCCCGGTCGTGAACCTGGAGTCGGTAGACTCCGACGTTGCGCTCGCCGGTCAGCGGATCCCTGGTAATCACCAGGCCGAATGTGATGAACGGGCCGCCATCCTCCGGCCAACAGGTCTGAACCGGAAACTGGCTCAGGTCGGAGGCCTCGACCACCTCTTGACATGGTCCCCGGCGGACGCGACGGGTTCGCATAGGCAGCAGCTGCATCAAGTTCGAGCGTAGCTGCCAGACAGCCCGCGGAGACGGCGGGTTGAGGCCCTCCGCGGTTGCCAACAGCATTGCGCCAATCTCGTCCGCCGGCCGGCCGAGAGCCAGCTCGACGCGGCGCTCACTGCCCAGCGCGTTGATCAGCAACGGGTGTCTGGCGCCCTCAACGTTCTCGAACAGCAGCGCTGGGCCGCCTTCCTTCACCACTCGGTCGGCAATGGCGGTGATCTCGAGGCGTGCGTCGACGCTCACCTGAACGCGCCTCAGCTCACCGGCTCGCTCGAGCGCATCAACGAAACTGCGGAGGTCCATGAAGCTCACTCGTTCAGCTCCGAGTCGAGTTGCTCCGTCCGCCAGGCTCGAGTGGGCTCAATCCCCAGGGTGGCCGCCACCTTGTCAACGAAGTGTTCGATGAGCTCATCGAGATCCGCCGGTTGATGGTAGAACGGCGGCGACGCCGGCACGATCATCACGCCGTCACGCGAGAGCCGCGCGGCGTTCTCCAGCGCGTTGGTCGGCCAAGGAGTCTCTCTGACCACCAGTATCAGCCGTCGGCGCTCCTTGAGCGCCACCATCGCGGCACGGGTTATCAGCGAATCGGCCAAACCATTGGCGATCTTGGCCAGGGTGCTGAGGGAACACGGAATAACCACCATGGCGTCGAACGTGTTCGATCCCGAGGCGAACGCGTTCGCCAAGTCCTTGTCGGAGAAGACCCGCCGCACTAGCGGCAGCAGATCCTCCTCCGTCAAGCCGGTTTCCTCCTTGAGCACCATGCGGCCCCAGTTGCTGAGCACCAGGTACGTCTCGCCCAGATCGCGCCTCAGCAGGGCTACCGCGTAGGGGGCTCCTGAGGCCCCGGTCATGGCAATGAGGACACGCAGCGGTCGAGAGCTCACCGTGCGATGCCGCCATAGCCCAGGTCATGCGGTATCAGGTCATGCCATGTCAAAGCAACGATGCCCCTTGCCGGAGGTGAGCTATATCCCTGCGAGCCCGGCGACCACGAACGCAAGAACGACGAACCCGACAACAATATTGATCTGGAAGAACGCCAGGCTTACGCGATCCGCTAGTCGCTGCTCTGCCGCCAACAGAATCCCGACTCCGAACAGCAACGCCGCGGACAGGAAGCCGTCGAGGTAGCCGAAGTACAGCACCAGCAATGCACCGACCGCAACCGCATGCGCCAATGCCGAGACCCGCAACGCCGCCGGAGCGCCGAGGCGACTGGGCAGGCTGTGTAGGCCAGCGCTACGATCGAACCCTTCGTCGAGGGTGGCGTAAATGATGTCGAACCCGGCTACCCAGAGCAGAGTGAAGAGCGCCAGGAGCAGTGCGGGAGAAGCCGATTCCAGGCTACCCGTGACCGCCACGTGGCCGCCGAGAGGAGCGAGCGCCAACGCCAGGCCGACGCCGAAATGTGCGAGGGGGGTTACACGCTTCAGATACGGGTAGCCGACAAACACGACTACCGGAATGGGCGAAAGCCACAGACACAATGGGGGCAATCGCGCGCAGGCGGCAAGGTAGATCAGCAGACCGGTGCCGGCGATCCCCCAGCCTTCTGCCACACTCATCGCGCCGCTCGGCAGCTCGCGATCTCGCGTCCGCGGGTTGGCCGCATCGATTCGCCGGTCGATCAGCCGATTGAGCGCCATCGCCAGCGTGCGCGCACCAATGCCAGCCACCACCGCCCAACCGAGTGGCGGCCAAGACAGCTGCCCACCGCTTGCCACCAGAGCGCCGGCCAGCAACATCGGCAGGGAGAACAGGGTGTGCTCGACCTTGATGAAGGCCGCCCACACGCCGCCGCGTGAACGTGGCATCGCTACGCCACCCCCTCGGTCATCGTGCGGAATCGACGAGCCGGTGTTCTCATCCGCATGACCACCCTGCCAGACGCATAGCGATTCCACACAGCCTGCTAGCCGATATCGATGACGACCTTGCCAAACCGCCGCGCGTCCCGCATCGTCGGAGTCATCGGCTTCCGCTCGATCCGAGGCTACTGGATGCGGATGCCGTACTTGTCGAGCAGCGTGCCCGTGGCGCGCGCTAACTCCGCCGTCGCCCGTTGGTGCTCGATACGAGCTCGGAGCTCCTGCGAGCGCGCCACAGCAAGCTGGTCTTGGAACTGCAACACCTCGAAGTTGGTCGACATCCCGACATCGAACCGGTCCGTTTCTATTCCCAGCTGTTGCTCGGCCAGCCCGAGCGTCTTGCGCGTCGACTCCACCGCCTCGGAGGCGGCCCGCACGCCACGGGCGGCCAACCGAACCTCCAGAACAATCTGTTGTTCGGTACGTAGCCGCTCGGTGCGCGCTCGATCCTCGTTCAACGTCGCCTGGGCATAGTTGCCCTCGGCGGCGCTGTTTCCGAGCGGCACCGTGATGTTGAACCCGGCACTCCAACTAGTGAAGCCGAGCCCGAACAGCTCTTTGACCGCGTCGTTGTAGCTACCTGGAACGACTTCGACCACGTCGCCGAAGAAGCCGTCACGGACAATTAGATCGCCTCCGATTCCGTTTGCCGAGACCTGGCCGATGAGATCGATTCTCGGCAGCAACGCGTTGCGCGTTGCCTCTACCTCCACGTGGCGAGCGCCGATGGTCGCAGCCGCAGCGGCCATCTCGGCACGTCGCTCACGGGCTTGCTGAACCGCTGCGTCAACATCAATCTCGGCGGCAACAACGGTGGGCTCTTCGGTGGCTATGAGCTGAGTTTCCCAGCCGGCTGGCAGCCGATCGGCGCGTAGCAAGGCTCGCAACGCATCACGACTGTTGTCTAACGCGTTGCGGGCGACGATGAGGTCCGTCTCCCGGCCGGCAACCTGCACCTCGGCCTGGGTCGCTTCGACCGGAGCGGTGAGCCCGACCTCCACTTGTACCCGGGTGCGCTCGAGCTGCTCTGTTGCCAGTCGCCAAGACGACTCCTTTACCTCGAGATCGCGCTCCGCGAACACCAGCTCCCAGTAGGCTTGCTCGACCTGCAGCAGCACCTGCTCGACCTGGGCCACGAATGAAACACGACTCACGGCGGTGTTGGCACGCGCCAACCGCAACGAGGCCTGGGTAGCGTCACGACCACGGCCGTTCAGCAACGGCTGGACGACGCTGACTGCCAAGGTGTTGTTCCAGGCAGGGTTCAGGCTATTGAAGATGCTGTTCGAGTCGGTCCTCGAAGCCACGTAGCTAACGTCGTACCGCAACCCGAAGCCGAGCTGTTGCTGAAAGTCGAGGAGCGAGGCAAACGACCTCTGCGTGGTCACGTCGGCACCCGCCAGCTGCGTCGACACGGGGAAGCGCTGATTGGAGTAGCCGAGCCCGCCGAAACCGCTACCGCCGCCGAAAGCACCGCCGGTGGGATAGGGTGTGACGCCGATGGCACCGGGGACCCCGAAGAACAGCGACGGCTCGAATTGCCCCTTGGCGGTCGTTACCCGTTCTTCTGCCAACGAGCGGTCGTAGGCGACAACGCGGATGTCGAGGTTGTTTTCGAACGCCAACTGCACCGCATCGGGCAGGCTGAGCTCGAGCGCCGCCTCCTGCTGCGGCGCGGCGTCGGCGAATGCAGGTACGGCCACGGCAACGAGCAGGCCGACGAAGCGCCTGCAGAGAACCGATGAATCGAGCATTCTTGGGGCCCTCCGGAAATCTACGATCCTCGCTTCGCCAGCAGCGAAGCGGAGCGGCATTGACGCACGTGTTATCGAAGACTACCCGTTCCTGGCGGCCTCGGTGGCACCGCCCGCGAACTCGACCGGCCGGCGATCAGTAGCCAAGGGACGAGCGACCACGGGAAGCTTGCGATGTTCGGCGGCGGAAGGAAGCGGCAAGCGTCGTCATGGCCAAGAATGGAGCATTCCGGTCCGGTTGACGTGCAGCAAACGCGCCGCTTCTGTCCGGTCCTGTCCACTCACGTCCGCTGTTGTCGTGAACTGTGGAACTCTGCGTCTTGAGTGCCTCTCCGACGCACGACGATCCTTCTTGAGCGTGTACAATAGGGCTTGAGAACCCCCGATCGAGAGGATGTAGCGTGCCACTCTTGCTGGTGGCCACATCCTGCTGAAAAGATACTGTTTCCGCGGTGCCCACCCCGGAGGAGTAGTTCTGGTGCGTCGCACATTGGTTCTGGTCGCCACTCTGGCGCTCGTATCCCTGACAAGTACCGCAGCCTTTGCACAAGCGAAGAACGACCCTACCCAGGAGGGGTCAACCGGCCTGTTTACGGTGGCGCGCGCCAGCGTTCTGGACGCCGGAAAGTGGTCGTTGGGCGTCTTCTTTGATCGGATCGCCCGCGAAGAGGGCGACTCTGTCATCACGTCCTATGGGCTCTCGGGCGCCTACGGCCTCACCGAGCGCGTCGAGGTGTTCTTCGGGGTCACCCCGCGCATCGACGTAGATCGGCGGTTTACATCGGAAGCCGCGCTCCTCGACATGCATCTCATACCCGCTGGCGGCGGGCTCTACTTCCTCCCGCCGCTCTGCTGCTCGGCCCTCAACAACCATCCTTTTGCGGCGCAGCGTGACCAGAACGGCTTCGGCGACATATGGATGGGTCTCAAGGTAAAGGTCGCAGGGGAGCTCGGTGAGTACTCCGGTGTCGCAGTCCAGGGAATGTTCAAGCTTCCGACGTCCGCTGCTGCCGACGGCATCGGCACCGGCGCATTCAGCGTTGGCGGCAAGCTCATCGGTAGCACAGCGCTCGGCAGACTCGGTGTCAACGCCTACGGCGGCTACCTGTGGCACGACACGCCAGATCCGGCCGACAAGATCACGACCGCGGTAGGGCGCAACGTCACCGGGGCGCCGCTCACAGCCCCCGAGGTCGTCTTCCCGACCGCATTCAATTTCGAGGTCAGCCCGGAGGTACTCTACGGCGTCGGATTGCAGTTCCCGACCGACGGTCAGCTTCAGGCAATTGCCGAGTGGACCGGGGTCGCAGCCACCAAGCGCTCGACCGAGAGCGACTTCATGGGCTACGCCGATCAGTCGGTCTATCGACTCGGGCTGCGTGCCGCGCTTGACAGTGGCCTATCGCTCAATGCGGCAGCCAACTACCAGAGTCAGGTCAACGTGCGCGACATCTCCTGGCAGATTGACCCGGACGCCATCGACGGTGCACTTCGACGCTGGGGGCTGCTATTCGGGCTCGCCTACACCAACGGCGAGGGCAGGTCGGCCTCGGAGGCCGAGGCGCGCCGCCTCGCTGAAGAGGAGGCACGGCGCCTGGCCGAGGAGGAAGCGCGACGCTTGGCCGAGGAAGCGGCCCGGAACTATCCGCCGACGCTAGACTGTGAAATCGAACGGTCGACGGTTCGTCAGGGGGAGAGCGTGCGTGTGCGCGCGGTGACCAGCGACCCCAACGACGACCCGGTGACCGTCACCTGGAATTCCGCCGCGGGACGCCTCAGTGCCACGACTGGCGATGTCGTTACCTGGAACAGCAGTGGGGTGCCGGCCGGGTCCGGGAACATCACGGGCAGCGCCAGCGACGGCCGCGGCGGCACGGCGAACTGCACGGTTCGCGTGACCGTCGGGGTACCGGAGATGCCCGACCTCACCCCAGAGGAACGGCCCTTCGACTGCTACGATTTCAGCTCCGGAAGTGCACGGATAGACAACCGGTGTAAGGCGGTGCTCGATGACGTAGCCTTGCTGCTTCGTCAGAACCCGAGCGCCACTGTCGCGATCACTGGGTACAGCGATGCAGCGGGAGCGGCCACCGCCAATGACGAGCTTTCGCAGCAGCGCGCCGACAACGCTCGGGCGGACTTGGTAGACCGTCATAGCATCGGCGCATCGCGAATCCGCACAAGTTCCCGCGGCAGTAGCGAACAAATTGCCGACGCCAGCACCGCCGCGGGCCGCGCGCGCAACCGGCGCATTCATATCGTCGTTACGATCCCGCCGCGCTAACGCGATGGCGGCTCGGAAGATCCGGGCGCTGATTGTCACGGCCGGGGCGATGCTTGCCATCGCTCCGGCTGTACTCTCCTCGCCGGCGACGGGGATCCAGGAGTACACGCCGGAGCGCATCTCCGAGTATCTCGGTACACGCGTCGGCCAGAGCCTCGGCCCCCCAGGCGGTGAGGTTCGGTCGCTGGTGGTGGCGCCGAGCGAGCCGGCGCGTCTCTACCTGGGAACCGCGACGGGCCACGTGTACGCCTCGCACGATGGCGCCGAAAGTTGGGCGGAGCTCCCCGTTGCGCTCGGCCACGACGCCGTTGTCGACAACCTCCTGGTTCACCCGGGCGATGCCGACACCGTCTATGCTGCATATTGGACGCCGCAGGGCAGGGGCGGTCTGGCCCGCACGCGTGATGGCGGCGCAACATGGACGCTCGTGCCGCTGCAGGACGAGCCATCGCTGCGATCCATAGCCGTAGCCCCTTCACGCGTCCGCACCATGTATATCGGCGGGATCGGTGGTGTCTGGCGGAGTGATGACGGCGGCGACTCGTGGCGCAACGTCAATGGCCAGGGCCTCGTCGCCGAGTTCGTAGAATCGCTCGCGGTTGACCCGCGCGATCCTGATCATGTCTACGCGGGTACCTGGCGGCAGGTGTATCGGAGTCACGACGGGGGAGGAACCTGGCAGCGCGTCTATCAGGGAATGGCTGTCGATCGCGACATCTTCTCTCTGGCTGTCGACCCGAACGATCCCGATACGGTGCTGGCGGGGACCTGCAACTTCCTCTACTGCTCCAACGACGCCGGGGACAGCTGGGCAGAGCGCCGCACCGGTGTGTCCCCCACGCACAATCGCATCCATACGATCGTCCATGACCCGCGCAACCCCGAAGTCATCTATGCCGGCACGCGCGGTGCCCTCTATCAATCCGACGACAGCGGTCTCAACTGGTCGATTCTCCTAGGTCGCGTCTCGGTGAGCGCCCTCGCTCTTGGGCCGCGGGGCGATCGGCTCTTCGTGGCAACGGAAGAGCGCGGCGTTCTGGCGGGCAACGCCACCGACGGCTTCAACGAGCGCAACCGCGGCCTGCACAGCGCTCGGGTTGTGGCGTTCGACGCCTTGCCCGGGGCACCGCGTGTCTTGTTTGCGGCGCGCAGCGATGGGCCGCTGAGCGAGTCGGTCCATATCTCCACCGACATCGGACAGACGTGGCGACCGCTCGGGGTAACCCCTTCGATCGGTTCGATCAGGTTCCTACGAGCGCAGATCGAGCCCCTGAATCGCGCGCTGGTGGTTGGCGATACGGGCTGGTGGAGCGCCTTTCCCCGCGGTCGCTGGGTACCCGTTCCCGGCCCACCCGGGGACCTCGCAGCCCTCGAGATCGCCCACGCTGTGGACGGCTATGTCATCGCCGCCACCAGCAGTGGGCTCTACGCCGCGGCCGCCGCCTCTCTCGACGACAACCAGGGTGCCGCGCGGCCTTTTGACGGCGACACCGGCGCCGTGTGGCGCGCTCTATGGAGCGGCGCCGCCGTCGAGGCACTGACGATCGGCGACACCTTCGCTCTAGCCGTCGGCGACGGCTGGGCAGTGCGTGGCGACCTCAGAGAGTTGGTGGCCGGACGACAGCCTCAGACGGCCAAGCTCAACGGGCTCCCGGCTGGCGTCGAGGACCTCGCCCTCCACCCTGAGGATCGAAACATCGCCTACGCGGTGACCGCCGGCGCCGTTTACCGGACAGAGGACGGTGGTGCGGCTTGGACAAAGCTACCCATTCCCTGGCCCGCGTCGGGACTGCGCGCAGTGGAGGTCGATCCGGCCAATCCGGATCAGGTGCTGGCACTCGACTACAGTGGCGCCTTGTATCGTGGCCATGGCGCAGGACAACACTGGCTCGTCCTCGACGAGGATCCGGGGCTCGAGCGAGCCTGGGCACTGCGACTCAGCGCGCAGGCTCCGGGGTATGCTCTTGTTGCCACCAGGGGCCACGGCCTACGCGTGGTCGATGTCAATCCGCTCGCAGCACGAACCGCCAGTCGAGGCGACCAGCCCGACGCGTGACCACCGCGGCCGCGAACGCCGCGTAGAGGATCATGGATTCGCCCACTGCCACGCTCGAGCCGGCCCACCGGCGACGGATCATTCTGATCACCAGCGCCTGCATCTTGGTCATCGACCAGATCACCAAAACGCTCTGCTGGATGAACATTCCGTTGCACGCGCGGGTACCGGTATTCGGCGACGTATTCTCGCTGACGCACGTCCACAACCGTGGAATGGCCTTCGGCTTCTTCAACAGCGGGCAGGCTGAATGGGTCCGCTGGGCTCTGGTGGCGGTGGCAATCTCGGCCGTAGCGATCATCTGGTCGTACGCCCGCCACGAGAGCGCGCAGCGGTCGGTGGCCCTCGCCTTCGGGGCGATCCTCGGGGGCGCCATGGGGAATCTCCTTGACCGGCTACTCTATGGATATGTGGTCGACTTCGTGCTGCTGCATTGGAACCGGTATGAGTTCCCCGCTTTCAACGTCGCCGACTCAGCCATTACCATGGGTGGTATCGCTCTGTTCCTGGCACTTGCCCGGGACACCGAGGAACCGGCAGAACCCGAGCACTATCCGGGCGATGTCGCCGAGCCGGCCGAGCAGCCGGCAAGCGACGACGCCTGAGTTCACGAGGTATCGATGTTCCCGATTCTGTTTCGGCTGCCGATCCCCGGCATCGGCCCTATAACGATCCACACCTATGGCGTCCTGCTCGTGGTTGCCTTTCTGGTCGCGGTTATCGTGGCGCGCCGCCTGGCACGTCGCGAGGGAATCGATGCCGATCAGATGGTCGACCTGGGTGTCTACGTCATCCTCGGCGGTCTGGTGGGAGCGAAGCTCCTTCTGCTGATCGTCGATCACGACTTCTACGGTCGCCAGTTCCACAGCATTCTCGAGGACGGCGGCGGCAGCGTCGGACAGGTGCTCTCGCCGTACCTCGGCAGCTTCGGCGCGTTCCTCGGAACGGTCTCTCGGATGGGCCTGAGCTTGCTGCAGGCGGGAGGTGTCTTCTACGGCGGCATGATCGCGGGCCTGGTGGTCGGAGCTTGGTATCTGCGCCGCTACGCCATGCCCATGTGGAAAGCAACGGATGTGGCGGCACCGGCGATCGCCATCGCACACGCCTTCGGCCGCGTCGGCTGCTTCGCGGCCGGCTGCTGTTATGGAATCCCCACCGATGCCCCTTGGGGAGTGACGTTCGACAATAGCTACAGCGGCACGCTGGTAGGGGTTCCACTGAACATTCCCTTGCATCCCACGCAGCTGTACTCGGCCCTCGGCAACCTGGCGATCTTCGGGCTGTTGCTGTGGTTCTACAAGCGCAAGAAGTTCGATGGCCAGGTGTTCTGGGTGTATGTGCTGGGGTACGGGGTTTTCCGATTCGTGCTGGAGTTCTGGCGTGGTGATCCTCGCGGCTCGATCTTCGGCGGCATGCTTTCTACCTCACAGTTCGTGTCCATCGTCATGGTGACTCTGGCATTGGGCATGCTGGCGCGTCTCCGCGCCGGCGTGCAAAAGACGGCGGAGAGCACCACCTGAGTCAACCCGATCCCCCTCCCGACCCGACGCGGATACGACTGGAAGTCAGCGTCGAGGAGGCCGGAGATCGGCTCGACCGAATGCTCACCGGTCGACTCGCTGATGTGTCGCGCTCGCGTGTGCGTGGCCTGATCGAGGCTGGCGCGGTGCAAGTCGAAGACCAGCCGGCGACCAAGCCCTCTGCCGCGGTAAGCGCGGGACAGATCATTCAGGTAGTCCTCGCGCCCCGAGCCCCAGAGTGGGACATCACACCCGAGGACATCTCGCTCGACGTCCTGTACGAGGACACCTCGCTGGCGGTAATCAACAAGCAGGCCGGGATGGTGGTACATCCGGCCCCCGGCCACGCTACCGGCACGCTGGTGCACGCGCTGCTACACCGCTACGGGCGACGCCTGTCCGCGCTGACTGACGCAGCGAGGCCTGGAATCGTCCACCGACTCGACCGCGGTACCAGCGGCGTGATGGTTGTAGCGTTGACCGACGCGGCGCATCACCGGATCGCAGACCAATTCGCCACCCGAACAGTCGACAAGGAGTATCTGGCGCTGGTGTACGGGCGCCCAAAGGCATCCCGTGGCACGATTGACGCCCCCCTCGGGCGTGATCGATCGGACCGCAAGAGGATCTCGGCCAACTCCAACCAGACTCGGCCTGCCCTCACCCGATGGCACCTGGAGGAGGATTTCCCGGGGCCTGGGCTCACGCTGCTGCGCGCCTTCCCCCGTACAGGCCGGACCCACCAGATACGCGCTCACCTGGCACATATCCACCACCCGGTAGTAGGAGATGCGTTGTACGCCGGCAAGCAATGGAAGGGTATCCAGGACATCGCCGTCCGCCAGATGATCGCCGGATTCGGGCGCCCGGCCCTTCATGCTCATCGGTTGGCCTTCGAACACCCGGATGATGGTCGACGAATGGAGTTCGAGGTGGCGCCGCCAGCCGACATGGACGCCCTACTCGCCTCCGTAAGACAGGCGCGCCGGAGCTGAGCACCGATCCTCCTGCATCACCGCGCCGAGCTCCGCCCGCGCATCAAGATCGTCGCGGCCGTGGTACCATCCAGCGTTTTCGCGCAGTCTTCGCGCCGACCGGTTCTACGTCGGCCCGCACGGCCCCCCCTGATCCCGCTGCGTGCCTGTCGGCGGCGCTACCCTGAAATTAGGGAGCACGGGTAGGCATGGCCAAGTTCGCGAGCGAGGATCTTCGGAACGTAGGTGTTATCGGGCACGACGACACCGGTAAGACGACCCTGGTGTCGGCGTGCCTCTACACCACGGGAGCGGTAAACAGACTTGGGCGGGTCGAGGACGGCCACTCGACAACCGACTTTGACGAGGAGGAGATCGAGCGTCAGATCTCGATCCAGGTCGGCCTAGCGCATGGCGAGTGGAAAGGCTCCTTGGTGACCCTCGTCGATACGCCGGGCTACGCTGTGTTCCGCGCCGAGACCAAGGGTGCGATGCGCGTGGTGGACGGAGCTCTGCTCACCGTCGACTCGGTGTCGGGGGCCCAGGTCATGACCGAAAAGGTCTGGGAATACATGCGCGATCTGAGGGTGCCTGGCGTCGTCGTCGCCAACCGTCTGGATCGCGATAACGCCTCTTTCGAGCGCACCGTCGAATCCTGC